>JBOHVJ010000464.1:0-22000 GCA_050735075.1 Binatia bacterium | reverse complement strand
GGTCGGCGCGTCAACAACAAAAACTTCAACGGGATTTCCGCCCTTGTCGATCACCGTGCGCGTCTTGCCGGCGGCAAGGTCAAAATAAGTTTGTCCAATTTTTCCGACGTTGCGGGCGATCATACGTTTGAGACGCTTCGCGGCTCGTTCTAAGCCGTCAACCTCGGCCCGTGTTGGCCTACCTCCCGGTGGGCTGCGAAGACCTCCCCTTGCAAGTTTATTTCCTACCTTAAACATTGTTGGTTCGCGATGGTTTTATAATCTGGTTCAACTTTGATTGTCAACTGCCCTCTTTTTTGCTTTACTCCATGAGCCAGAAGGGAATAGAATTGTTCTGGTGGTTTTCCCCGGAAAAGTTGTCGAGATCCTACCGCCGGGCATAAGGAGATGAGCTTCGTCACGACCGAAACGGCTTGGCTGAATTTTGAGGGAGGGGAGATCTCAAGATGAAACGGGGAGAACTGATCATCCTGTGGGTCGCCGGCATCTGGACAATCGTCGCAATTGTTCTGGGCGGAGATCCGCACGTCAGCGGGGGACGTGGTGACGCACCCCTATACCAATCAGCGGCCTATCTGAGTTATGTTTTTAGAATAGCAGCTCCGATGTGGATTCTCTGCGGCCTCGCTTGGGTAACGATCTACAAAAGAACCAAAAAATAAAAACTGAGATCACATGAGAAAAAAGCTGGCCATCGGATGTACTCTCGTTGCCGTTGGATATTTTGCGCTGACATGGTTTTTCTTCGGCTCGCCTCATCCATGCGGAATATTGGAAGCTAGGCTCCGGCCTTTCTACTTGGAACAAGCCGAAAAGAGAAGCAACGAGCGGCGGGAAATGCAGAGAAAACTCGCCATGTCGATGATGCAACACCGCACGGCGAAAGAGGACACACCGACACTAAAGGAAATCGACAAAATAGCAGATGCTATCGAAAAAGATCCAGGCTGGGCGCTAGATGATCTCCATCGGTTCGCATGGGAAACCCTCACCCCTCCCGCCTCTAGGGTCGCACCCGACTGGGAAAATTTCCCCTCTTTTTCTTTGGATGCGGCAAATAGCGCCTCGCTCTTACTCGGCCTGAACATCGATCACTGCAATAAATCTGAGGCCGTCCCGGACGCCTCGTTGTATAGAAAACCTTGAGACACTCTGGGCACGATCGTAGCCTTGTAAGGTCAATCGCCTCTAAGAGTTTGCTTATTTGGAAGATGAAGCGGGTATTACGATCACCAGCGATGTTCATGTAAACCCTTCCCTCGTGGTCCGGGAACAAAACTAGCTTACACTTAGCCACATCCTGCGAAACAACTCCCTTTTTCGCCAACCCTAGCAGAATTTGGGCCGCTGTCTTCTGTAGATCAACTAACCCCATTTTGTCCAGGGGTTTCTCATTCAATCCCCACGACTCTCCACAGAAAGCCTCGACTTCCTCAAGTAATTTTTTGTAGTCGTCGTGAGTCGCTTGCAGCCCCGTAGTAAACCTAAACGATCCTAATCCGGGCCCTTCTTTCGTTCTTTGCCAGGTGCCTTGGTTAACGAACCATAAAAACCATTCAAGCTGGTCCTCAAGAGTATTGCCGATCCTACGACCGGTAAGCTCTTGCGTGGTCAGTTGGTAGGTGTTTTTGGCTGCCACCGTTGTTTCCTATCGTCGAAAAATCATGCCTCTAACGGAAATCGGGGGATTTAGGCATCATTTCCGTTAGATCATCGCCAACTTTTACCTCTTTGTTCTCCCCTATGGGCCTAGTGTAATGTATTCTGTGTTGCATGAGAAGCAAAACATTTCTTACGAAAAAACCGAAACTCTCGCGCTCCTTTCGTCTCGCGGTGCGCGATCTCGATCTCTGGAGGATGGCAGCAATGAAGGAAGAAGTCTCGCAAAGCGAATTTCTCCGACAAGCGATCCGCGAGCGGGCAAGGCGAGTGCTCCTGGCAAAGAAAACATCAGTGGGTCGGGGTAATGACTCAACCTAGCGAAGAGTGGTTGTTGAAGAACGGCCTAGAGCGGTGGAGGAGGAGGGTGCTTGAGCGCACCGAAGAGAAAATGATTGACCTAGCGCAGGATTTTAGAGCCGCGCAGGAGGGGCTTGGTATCATTCACCGAAACCCTGGCGTGATCGGTGAGGACGTAACCGAGTATCTTTGGGAGAGGCTGAACTGTGCGGCGACCGAGCTAGACGAACTAGAAAAAATACACCAAGCACTTTTAGAAATGGATCTCGCTCACCTGATTGTGACGTTTCAAAGAAGCAAGAAGAAAAAAACATGGCCTTGGGAGTTGGAGCCATGGGACCTTTCGATCTCTTAACTGAGGACAAAAAGAAAGAACTCTTACGCCTGGCAGGCGATGGGGACGGCGAAACTGAGCATCGAGACGATGAGCAGGAGATAGCAAGCAGCCTGCCCGCTTTTCCTGAAGCAGCGTGGACGGGACTTTTCGGACAGTGGCGGGAGATTGCAGCGCCGTGCACGGAAGCTGCTTTAGAGAACCTTTGGGCAGCCTTTCTTATAGCAGTCGGTTTAATGCTTGGCCGGAACGTGTGGAAATTCCATCCGAGGCCGCTTTATCCCAATTTTTACATTTTGCTCTTAGGCCAGACGGGCGACGCTCGGAAGAGCACCGTGCTGTGGCTGGCAGCAGAACTTCTGCGGCAAGTGGGGGAGGACGTAGAGATCGTCAGCGGCATTGTCTCAAGTGAGGGCTTATTTGAGCGGCTGGCCAAAAAGGATGGAACAAGAGCGCTGGGTTATGTGGATGAGTTTCGGTCCCTCCTTAGTGTTGGAAGGCGTAAAAGCACTCAAGACCTTCTGCCCAGACTCAACTCTCTTTACTACTGTCCAGACCGAGAGACCGTTGACCGGCGAGAAAAACCAACAACCGTTACCCGTCCCTTCTTTTCACTCATCGCGGCTACAGCTCAAGAGTATGTTGAGGACTTGTTAGGCAATCTTGAGATTGCGGGAGGGACACTCAATCGGTTTTTAATTATCTCAGGAGAAGAGCAAGCCCCTAAAGCAGATGTGGAGCCCCCATCCCCGGAGGCATGGGAAAGCATAGCGGACCCTCTGCGGAGCATTAGAGACCGATTGGCGTCAAACCCTCAGCGTATGGAGTGGCACTCCGAGGCCAAGGAGCTTTGGGGAGAGTTTTACAACGGTTGGAAGACGGTAAGGAAAGGATGGGACGCCAGGGCCGCAAAGCTTTCCGCCCGGACCTTTGAGCACATCCTGAAAATCGCCCTCGTTTATTCTGCCATCTCAGAGGAAGCAAGGATAAGCCGGAGGTCACTTGCGACGGCCATCGCCATCGGAGAGTGGCTAGAGAAAACGATCCTGACGCTCTTTGGGGATGTGGGCCTAGATCCGTTTACTAGGGCGGAAATGATCGTCTTGGAGATCCTGAAGCCAAGAGGCCGGATGTATCGGCGGGACCTTCAACAGCTCGCTTCAAAGAAAAAGATCAACGGGAAATTGTTCGGAGAGGTTCTAAGAAGCCTAGAGGCCAACGGCCATGTCAGGCAAGGGGAGAGCGAGAGTCTATCAGGCCAGAGGCGGCCCTTTGTCGACTATATTCCCGGGAACAGGGAACACCTTTCCTCAAGTGGGAAAAGGGAAAAGGTGTTGGGTGTTCCCGACGTATCTCCGGGGGGAGGGTTATGAAAAACCCTTTCGCTGTAGCTCAAAAATACCTTGAACCCACTATCTCAGAGGCGCAATCCCCGGAAGTGGTAGAGGATAAAACCATCCAGGCGGTGAAAATATGCTCCCACGTCCTGGAGGATGAAATCTGGCTGATCCTGGACCGAGCTTTCACCCCTACTGACGGTCTGGCTTGCTACTACGCGGACGAGATCCCGTTACTCAGGGACAAGACCCCGGAACAGCTAAGAGAGATCCACAAGGTAAAGCTGGCCTTCCCTGGGGCTAGGGTGATTCAGGAGGGGGCGGAGGGCAAAGGAAGTCAATGAGTGAGCCTGCTAACCCCCCTACCCTTCTAGCTGACGCCCTGGCTGCGATCCTCAAGCCTATTGTCAAAGAGGCCGTGGAGCAGGCCCTAAACGGCCATAGAGATGAGGATCGCCTGCTGGACGCAGAGGAGGCCGCAAAGCTCTTAGGCATGTCCCGGTATTGGCTCTATCGCCACGCTCAGAAGCTTCCCTTCACGCGCAAGCTAGGCCCTAAGAATCTCCGCTTTTCCTACCAGGGTATCCAGAAATGGCTTGCGACTAGAAAAACCTCTTGACATCCACCCTGATATAGATATACATTTTGGATACCATGACCGGGAAGGAACTCAGGCGACTTCGGAAGACCTTGAAAATGACTCAGCGCGAGCTAGGGGAGGCGCTCGATCTGAACAAGAACACCGTGGCACGGGCGGAGAGGGATGAGATACCGATACCAAGGACGACCGAGCTTGCCGTGAAGTACCTGCTCATCATGGAATCCAAAAAAGGAGGGCGGAAGAAATGAGAGGCGTTGGAAGAGTTTTTAAGCGCAAGCAAAAGCTGTCCGATGGCTCGGTAGTGGAAAATCCGATCTGGTGGATTGCCTTCTATCACCGGGGCAAAGAACGCCGCAAGAGCTCTCATTCCGAGAGCGAAACCGTAGCAAGGCGAGTACTCAAGCAAAGGCTAAAGGATCTCGCCAAGGGCAGGTATATTCCCAATGAGGAGCGAGTTGGCTTTGAGGACATCAAGACGGACTTCCTGAACGAGTACGAGGTAAACGGGCGAAGATCCATAGCCACGGCTAAACACAACGTCGGACATCTGGAAGGGTTCTTCGGAATGGATCGCGCCATTGATATCACCCCCGATAGAGTCCTGGCCTATCAGAACGCGCGGCAGAAAGAAGGCGCTTCGCCGGCGACGATCAACCGTGAAGTGGCCGCCTTGGGGCGTATGTTCACTTTGGCCGTGAAAAACGGGAGGCTAACTTATCGGCCTAAGTTTGAACTATTGGAGGGCGAGCGTGTAAGACAAGGATTTCTGGAGCACGGCGATTTCATCCGGCTGCTTAGTAACTTGCCCGAATACCTACAGCCGTTGACTGAATTCCTCTATCTCTCGGGATGGCGCAAAGGAGCGGCAAGGAAGCTCGAATGGAGGGATATTGATCTAGGGGGGCGAACGGCGAGGCTTAGGATTGAAACCAGCAAGAACAAAGAGCCTTGGATTCTTCCCCTTGCCGGTAGGCTCTGGGATCTCATCCAGGACCGTCTGGCGGAGCGCCGCCTGGATTGCCCTTATGTCTTTCACGTCAAGGGAAGCCCGATTGGAGACTTTAAGAAGGCGTGGAAAACAGCATGCAAGAAAAGCGGGCTTGACGGAACGTTGGTCCACGACCTCAGAAGGTCGGCGGCGCGCAATCTCTCGAGGGCTGGTGTCCATGAACAGGTGGCGATGAAAATCACCGGGCACAAGACCACCTCGATGTATCGCCGCTACCGGATCGTGGATGAAAACGAACTCAGAGAGGCACAGGAACGGCTTCAACGCCACTTGGCAACGCAACTAAAGGCCTCGGTCGTCTCGCCTATGAAGGCGGTCGGATAGTCAGATGAGCGGACACGGACAAAACACGGTACAGAGGAGCGATTTAGGGGCGATTTCGGAGTTTTTAGAGGGCTTACCTGACGTGCAAATACTTGATTTTTCATGGTGGTCGCAGCAGGACTTGAACCTGCGACCTCTCGCATGTGAGGCGAGCGCTCTAACCAACTGAGCTATGCGACCAGACTGTAGGTTGAATAACTTAGACAGCCGCCTAAAGTCAAGTGTGCAAGCCGTGTTATTCAAGCAGATGCTTCTCCTCACCCTACCAATTTATGATGCACTCGCAGCCTCAAGCGAGCTCTTGACGTTGGCCCAGATCGTGGATACCGCACTGTCAACCCCTGAGGTCTGAACGGCAACCCAGATAATCAGAACTACTAAGCCGATCATCAAGGCGTACTCAACGATGTTTTGGCCTTCCTCTTCTACTATCAATCGCTTTAGAAGCTCCATCCATTTCACCCCCTTTCTTTATTGTGGATCGGCTTTTAATTACTAACCCTCGGAAGCTACCATTCCTTAGAACCCCGATCTATTGGACCTTAGTCCAATGGCTGCTTGTGGTCTTCAATCCATTTATTACCCACGGCCGGAGGATTCGTTCCCCGAGGAAAGCCACGCGGTCGGATCGATCAAACGATTAACGCATGCACGAGTAACGAGATTTATTGGGTCAGTGGACTGCTTGGGGCGAAATTTTTTGCCAGGTACTTGATGATCTGTTCTGCCTCATCAGGAAAGATCTGTGCACCGCGGGCGATCATGTCATAGACGGTCCGCTCCCATTCCTGGGGCGTCTTTCTCGAAACCACAGTCTTCTGCATATTGTGACAGGTACCGCAAAGCTGGGCCGTCACATCTTTACCTTCTCCGTCAGGCATCAGACTTTTCCAATGGTTGCCCGGCCACAACAGGCTAACCGGGAAAAAAAGCACAACAAAAAGCAACAGAGCTAGCAAGGCCTGCTTCATTCAAAAACTCCTTCTCCATTTTAGTCTTCGTTCATGCTTCGACAGGCCTGTCCTGAGTGCTCCAGCCGTATCCTTCGACTAAGCCTGTCCTGAGTAGCAGCCCGTTTCCTTCGAGAGCCTCAGGATGAACGGGCTGCGGCATCGAAGGGCTCAGGACGAACGACTGGCGTGGCGAAGGGCTCAGTCCGAACGGCTGCTGAATGTAATTTCCACTACTTAACCGGTCACCCTGAGCCCTTCGACTTCGCTCAGGACAGGCTTGTCGAAGCCTGTGGTGAGTTTATCGAACCAGGTGTCCAAATGTTTTTCAACAGGTTGTTGGATCTGACTCCTGAATTCCTTCTCGATCTCTATCTCGATTCTGCTGAAAAACCCCGTTCCCCTTCGACAAAGCTCAGGGCGAACGGGAATTTCACTTGATTGCATTGAGGAATCTTCGCTCATGCTGAGCCAGTCGAAGCATGAGAAGCCCTTTTTCAGCAGAATCCTGTCTCTGTCCCTATCTTCCCTTTAGCCCTTAAACATTCCTCGTCCTGATCCCAGCGATCGTGAAAGGCGGATGCCAGGTCAAATCCGCCCCGGGACCGGTCCGCTCGATCAACGCATCGATGATATAGGGCTTGCCATCCCGCGTTGCCTGGATCGCGCGCTTCAGCGCAGTCTGTAGTTCGCTGGCATCCCGGGCGAAGCTTCCCCTGATGCCGTAGGCCTCGCCGATCTTGGCGAAGTCGATATCCGGGTTGCCCATATAGGCGCTCATATCCTTATTAAACTTGGCCTGCTTTCCCTGCTTGGCAAATTGCCTGCGCCGCACGCCGTCGTAGCTACGGTTGTTCATCACCACGGTGATGATCGGAGAGCCGGTTCGGGCATAAGTCCAGAATGCCTCGGTCTGCCCGAACATGATCCCGCCGTCTCCTTGCAGGCTTACCACTTGGCGATCTGGCCAAGCGAGCTTCACCCCGAGCGCCGCCCCGACACCCCAGCCCAGGCACTGTCCAGTGGTCCGGCCCATGAGCGTCCTCCCCCCCTCCTCACCGTAGCTGATCCAGCGCTCGGTCCGCTTATTGTCGGCAATCTCCTGAACCACGACGGCATCCTTGTCCATCGCCTTATCAAGCTCAAAAACCACACGCTCCCAGGGCATGGGACTCTTGTTCCAATTACCTTGCGCCGCCTTGCGCCAGGACTCACGTATCATCGAAGTAAACTTAACGGCGGCCTCCATCCGCGGCTTACGGATCGCCTCTATCCGGTCTTTAGTCAGCATGGACTTAACCGCATCGGTGAGATCGCGGAGGGTGTGGCCCACATCTCCCGTAATACTGAACTGGGTGGGGAAGATTCTGGCAAGATCGTCGGTTTCGACCCGTGCATGGATGATCTTGACCCCCTTGGGCAGAAAGACAAACGGATCTTCCTCCGCGGTCTCGGTCATTCTAGGAAACTGCCCACCGATATTGATGATCAGATCCATGTTGCGCGGGAAGCGCATATTGGCGACAAAGTCCCCTAGAAAGAGGGGATGCATGCTGGGAAAATCGAGGAAGAGACCGCGCTCGCGCGTGACCGCAATCCCCAAAAGCTCGGCTAAGGTGATCATCTCCTTCATCGCCTTTGAACGGGTGATCTCATGTCCGGCTATTAAAACCGGGTTCTTGGCCTCGACGATCATCTTGGCGGCGGCCTCGACCTGTTTCGGATCAGGCTTTAGCTTCATCGGGACATTGAAATATTCCTGACTGACGATGTTGGCCTTGACCTGCTTCTCTTCCAACAGGTCGTCGGGAATGGTGAGAAAGACCGGTGACTTGGGCGGGGTCGAGGCAAGCTTAAAGGCATGGCGCATGTGCTCGGCGATGCGATTGGCCTTGACGATATCCCAGCGCCATTTGGTTACCGGTTTGACAAAATCGAGCCAGCTATCGATATCCTCGAAGCTATCCCGGCCATGCGTATCCAGAGGAGTGCGCGGGGTCATCACCACCATACCGGAGCGGTCCTTCCAGGCATTGACCAAGTTGGTTACCTGCCGCGGCACACCGACCCCCTGAGTCACAACAAATGGGGTCTCTCCGGAGGCCAGCTCATAGCCGTGGGCCATAGAAACCGCCTGCCCCTCCTCCGTTGCAATGATGAGGTTGATATCGGGCTTGTCCACGAGGGCATCCAAAATCGGTCCCTGAGGGGAGCCGTTGCAAAAGAACATGTACTTGACCTTGGCCGCGCGCAGGCATTCGGCAATCAACTCCCCGGCCTCGCCCTGAAATGGTTTGATCACGCTTGGAGGAACATCCTGCGCTTCCGCATAGCCCCTGAAGGAATCGACGACCGACTGGGCTGCGGTCAGACTGAAGCCAGTGGCCAGAAGTCCCTTTAGAAAGCCGCGCCGTGAAAGCTCGCCATTTAAGAAACGCATCGCTAACTCACGCATAAAAACCCCCTCTTCCTTAACCGTATTCCAGCAGGCGATCGACCGAAGACAGAGGACGGATGACCGGTCTTCGGTCCTCGGTCACCGGTCCTGCTCCCTTTTAAACCTTCTTCGTTCTTTCGCTTGCAAGCGATATTCTCTGATGCCAAGGGTTGTCGGCAATGGCCCCGCTGCGGGCCACGGCAACCTCAACTACATAGGGTTTCCCGTCACGTGTCGCGTTGACCCCCCGCTTTAAGGCCGGCTGGATATCTTTGGGGTCCTGAACGAACTCCGCTTTTACACCGAATCCCTCCGCGACCTTGGCCAATTGCATTTTGGGATCGCCCAACCAATCATGCGGGACTTTGCCCGTATCCCTCATCCTACCCTTGGCCGTCGCGCCAAGCTCAATGGACCGATCCTTAACTCCATTGTAGCTGTAGTTGTTGTAGATAACGGTGAGGACGGGAATGTCGTAGCGGGCCATAGTCCAGAGGCCCTGAGGGCCGAAGACGAAGCTTCCGTCTCCTACCAGCAGGACGGTTTGGTTATTCGGCTTGGCCAATTTCACACCCGCCGCAGTCCCTACACCCTTGCCCAAATGGGCGCCGATATTGCCGATCCTGGTTTTACCATTCAGGGGGTCAAAACGGATGCTGAAGGTACTGCCTGATTCGCTAACGACAATAGCGTCCTTTTCCAGGACTTGGTTGACCTCATAACCGAGACGTTGGGGCAAAATTGGGGTTGAATTCCAACGCGGGTTTTTCAACTGCGTCTGGACACGCGACTCCCTTAACTTCGTCGTGTATTCCTTGGTCTTCTCAAAACGCTCTTTGATCTTGGTCTTAAGGGTCGGGGTCAGCATCGATTCGACGGCAGTTATAAGATCCCCGATTCCTTCATTAGGATCAGCTACCATGGCCAGCTCTGCGGGGTAGGTATCGGCCAGATGGCGTGCATCCAGGCGCATGTCGATCAGCTTGATCGTTTCGGGGATCACCTCTCCGCCCCTTGATCCTCCTTCATGGATCTTGTTCCCAACGTTCAGAACGACATCGATCTTGCCCGGATAGCGCATCCTCGGAGAGAAATCCCCCAGGAAGAGAGCATGGTCAGTGGGGAAATTGTCAAAACACGAGCGATATGTCGTAACCGGCAGACCCAAAAGCTCCGCGAGCTTTACGGCCTTTTCAAAGGCTTCGAATTTGTAAATCTCGTCTCCGACAAGCAAGACCGGGCTCTGGGCCTCAATGAGCATCTTCGCCGCCCGCTCGACATCCTTTTGGCGCGGACGGACATGCACGGAGATATTGAAGGCACTCTGGTCGATGATGGAGGCCTTGACTGGATGCTCCAGGAGAAGGTCATGATTATAGCTTATATAGGTCGGGCCGAATGGAGGAGTGGCTGCAACCTTGAAGGCCCGGCGCACCATCTCCGGGATCATTGCCGATCTCTTGGCGACCCAGCGCCATTGGGTGAATGGCTCGGCCAGGATCTCCTGATCAAAAACCTCTTCGTGCACATTGCGCCCTGAGGTCCAGCTCGACTCGCGCTTATAGGCGCAAAAGACCATAGAGGTGTTGTCCTTCCAGGCATTGTAGAGATTGCCCATGAAGTTGGCCATGCCGACCATTCCGGCAACGCAGAGATAGGAGGTCTTGCGCGACGCCTTGGCATAACCCATGGCCATGGCCGAAAGCGGACCTTCATGGGGAACCATGATGTACTTGAGTTCAGGTCGGTCCACTAGGGCTTCATAGAAACCGGAATCGCCTGTCCCCGAATTCCCAAAAACATACTCTACACCTGAAGCCATCAGTTGCTCTGCGAGGAGTTCACCGCCGGTGCCTTCAAAGAGCTTGATCTTTTGCTTGGGGATGTCCTGGGCATGGACGTAGGGGGTAAGCGATTGAAGCACCGATTGTGCTGCCCCCATGGTAAAGCCGGCCGCAGCCAGGCTCTTAAGAAAAGATCGCCGCGACAAATCATGATTCAGATAACGCATCACTAGATCACGCATAAAACCCCCCTTATCTCTAGCTGTCAGCTCTGAAAGAGACGACCGATGACAGAGGACGGATGACCGGTCTTCGGTCCTCGGTCACCGGTCCTGTTCCCTTTTAGACTTTTCTCGTCCTCATCTCCGCTATCGATACTTTGGGAAACCAGTTGAGGTTCGCGCCTTGACCGGCCTGGGCCACGAGAACATCGAGCAAATAGGGCTGACCATCGCGCGTCGCCTGGATCGCACGCTTGAGGGCTGGCTTAATATCGTTGGGGTCGGCCACAACCTCCCCCTTGATATCATAGGCCTCAGCGATCTTGGCAAAGTTGACGTCTGGGTTACCCAAGTGACTGATCATGTCCTTTTTCTGTTCACGCTGGATTTTCCCCCTTCCCCACATACGGTTTCTGGTCTCGTTGTAGCTCCGATTATTGAAGACAACCGTGATGACCGGAGCTTCGTGGCGCTTCATAGGCCACAGGGCCTCGGTCTGGCCAAAGAGCATGCCGCCGTCTCCTTGAAAGGACCAGACCTGATGATCTGGCTTAGCAAGCTTTACACCGACCGCAGCAGGGAGACCCCATCCTAGACAGCTCCCTGTTGTGCGACCCAGCTGCGTCTTAGCCCTGTAGCCGAGGCTCAGATAATCGAGACACTTATTGCGTTGGGAACCAAACTCCTCCACCACGATGGCATCCTTGTCCGTGGCCGCCTCGATCTCTTTCGCCAGCCGATCCCACTCAATCGGCTTATTATCCCACACCCGCTTCGCCGCGGCCTCGCGTCCTGATCGGAGACGATCCGTAAACTTCTTGGTTTCTTCAAAGCGCGGCTTGGCAATCTTCTCGATCCGGTCCTTGGTCGCCATAGACTTGATGGCATCAAAGAGATCACGCGCCCCTTCCTTGAGATTGCCTACGAGCGCATTCTCCAACGGCAAGGCATCTCCCATATGGCGCACATCGGTGCCGGCGACAATAGTGGGCACCTTCTTCTCGACAATGAACGTCTCATCCGCGTTTGGGAAGAGCGCGCCGAGGTTGAGCAAGAGATCGACATTTTGAGGATAACGCATCTGGTTTCTGAGCGCTCCCAGAAACTGAGGGTGCTGGTTGGGGAATACCTGGCACCACCTGCCGCGCTCGCACACTGGAAGGGCTAGCAGCTCTGCTAATTCCACCACCTCCTTCTGGGCATCGCTTTGATAGACCTCGGGACCAATGAGGAGGAGCGGGCTTTTGGCTTCCAAAAGCATCTTCGCTGTCTTTTCCACCGCCTTGGCGTTGGGACGGACGTTCATCGGAACATCGAAAGTGCCGGGCTGGAAGATCTTTGCCTTCCCCTGATGCTCGAACATCACGTCGCGCGGCATCATCAGATAGGTCGGCCCGCACGGTAGAGTAGAGGAGACTTTAAATGCCTTGGTTACCCACTCCGGGATGCGGGTCACCTCTTTCGCTACCCAACGCCACTTGGTGTACTGCTTCACTGGCTCGAGCATGTCTTCCAGATCTTCATGCCCATCCCGGCCATCTTCCGTCGTATCGGCACGATCCACTGCGATAACGATCGGCAACCGATCCTTCATCGCATTATACATATTTCCTGTTGAGTGGCTCGCCCCTACCCGGCTGTACATGCAGAAAGCGGTCTTGCCCGAAGCCATCGCGTAGCCGCTGGCCATCGCGACGACATGGGCCTCGTGGGTGGAGAGAACGAGTTTGAGCTTCGGCCGCTCGATGACCGCGTCGCAGAGAGCCCCCAACCCAGAACCGTTACCCACAAATAGATATTCCGTCCCGGTGGCGAGAAGCTGCTCAGCCAGCAGCGCCCCGCCGTTTCCCTCAAAGGGCTTCACATAGGTTTTGTCCACAGTGTCGGCGTGGGCCACAGGAGCCAGGGATTTCAGCACCGACTCTGCTGCCGCCATGGTGAACCCCGCTGCAGCCATAGCCTTGATAAAGCCGCGACGCGATAGATCCTGCCTAAGATAGTCCATGACTAAACTACGCATAAATACCTCCTCTGATTTTCGATTTTAGATTTTGGATTTTAGACTGGTCCAAAAGCGGTCTCACGATGAACCACGACCCTATCAGGCTAAAAAGCCCTTACTGCAAGGAACGTGGAAGATCGTAGTTAGGAGGGGGGGAAGGTGTCAAGCGGTTTTTTTAGGCAAAGTAGGCTGCTTTTATTTGAAGCCCCAGGGCGAGCTATCCACCCTGCTCTTGTGAAGAAGTTTATTATCCTGGTCTAAGATCTCTATCTCCGTGTAGGGCGGATCAGCTTTGGCATGGACCCTAACCATCCCGTAGTTGTAAGAGTCATTAGAGAAAAACTCAAATCTCTTGGCGGTTCCGCTGGCCCGCCCCATGGGCGCTGCTAACGGTCCAACAATAAACTCCTTTAATCCTGACCCGCCAGAAACTCTACTCACGGCGGCGTAGTGAACATCGGCAGCTATGAATATCACGCCGCCGATCTTTTTTGCGGTAAGGAATTTTAGAACTTCATCCCTCTCTTCTGGAAATCCACCCCATTTATCGCTATGAGGGCTGGAAAATGGGACGGACGTGGCGATGAACTTGAACCAAGCGGTAGATGAGGAGAGAGATTCCAAGAACCACTCTTTTTGCTGTCTTCCAAGGATCGTGCCTGAAATGGGATCGCGGTACTGTCGGGTATCGAGAATAAACAGCTCTGCCGCTTTACCCCATCGAAAAGAACGATAAAGGCGGTGTGATTCTTTGGGATCTTGGCGGATCGGCCAGTAATCAAAGAATGCTCTTCGACCGATAGGGGCCAAAGGATTTGCTGGGTGGTAATCATTCGTCACCTCATGGTCGTCCCAGGTAACATAGGTGCTGGTCTCCGAAAGAAGTCGCTGTGTCGGCAGATCACTTCGGTTGGCCGCATACTTCGCCCAGTACTGAGGCAGTCGTGACGCAACCCCATCCACGTCCGCATAGATCGTATCACCGAGATGGAGAAAAAAATCCGGGCGCATGGCGCGGATAGAGTCCATAATCGTAAAGGGTTTGAAACGCTCCCTACTATCGCCACTGAAGGCAAACTGCACATTCGCCGTATCATTGGGTTTGGGCGCCGTCACGAAACGATGGATGGGGCCAGGTTTTTTCCCAGCCATCGCCCCTCGGTAGTAGTAGGTCGTTTGGGGCTCCAGGCCGTCGATCATAATCTTTGCCGTGAAGTCGCTTTCCTTAGTGGCCAGGACGGGAGGAGTTGTGGCGAACTCCTTGAGGGCCGGTTCTTTACCGTACTGGACCGAGACGCCACCCTTCCCCTCGGCACGCAGCCACACAATGGTTCCGCTCGGTGTTACATCTCCAGAGGCGCCGCCAAAGCGGAGTCCGGTATCCTTTAAGCCCTCGGCGACTGCCGCTGGAGCCGTCGTCGAAAGCGGACCTAAAAGGGCGAGCCCTGCTGCTGAAGTTCCGGCTACCCGTATGAACTCTCTTCGGCTAAGGTCTCTTCGCCGCCTCATCAAGGCTCGACTTTGATCTCGAATGGATCACGCTCACTCAGGTTTATGCTTCACTGCGGGCACGGATTTTAAGTAGAGGGCGATGGCGCTGGCATCTTCAACGGTTATGTTTTTAAGTCCATTTTTTATGAGATTGGCCATGATCGAGCCAGCCTTGCTGCCGTCCGGGCGCACACCGGTGCGGATAAAATTGGCGATCTCTTCCACGCTCCATTTGCCGATACCGGTTTCAAGGTCTGGAGTAATGTTGGGATTGAGTCTTGTCGGATCTTTCCTTCCCGCAAGGTATTTTGACATGTCGGGAGGTGACTCGTAGGGAGGTCCATGACAGTAATTGCACTTTCCCACATTCTCGGCAAGGTACTTGCCCCGTTCAGGACCGCCGGAGGGGGTTTTAGCCGGCGGATTCCCGAGACTGAAGACCGGCACCGGTTTTTTGACTTGGCGCGGCGGATAGGAACGATTGACCGGGGGAAGGCTTCGAAGATAAGCCACCAGCGCCTCTGCGTCCTCATCGGCCATACCGCTAAAATAATAATAGGGATGGCCCATGGAGAGCTGTTGCCCGTCGGGCCGCTTGCCGAAGCGGATAGCATCCATGACCTGCTTGTCACTCCAGCCTCCAATACCCGTCTCAGGGTCAGGGGTAATATTGGGAGAGAAAACCAGGACGTATGGGTTCTCTCTTTTGGCCCCACCGACGTTGGCGGGTTGACCCTCTGGATTGTGGCAGCCGCACCCTCCCTCAACCGAGAAGATATATTGTCCCCTGATGACCTTTTCCGGGGTGTAGGTCTGAGAGGAGAGATGGAGAGGAGAGAAAAGAACCAAGCCGACGATAATAAAAATTCTCTCCATGATTATTTCACCGCGCGATAAGCCGCCTCAACATTGGTGGGGAATCGCTCTTTGGCGGTCCAATCTTCATACTCGGGCATACGCAGATCCTTTTTGATCTCGTCCAGGGACTTGCCTGCTCGCACCATCTGACCCACCCGTTCCAAAAGCAACCCATAATAGCGTTCCGTCTCCTCGAAGATTTTCACTGTTCCAGGAAGACCATGCCCCGGAACCACGATCTCGGGATTCAAGGCCTTCATCATCTTCATGCTACTTAGCATGTCCGGGATGGTAACAAAGGGACGGATATTGCTGAAGCGCTTGACCCCGGCCACTGCGGCAGAAAAAATCACGCGCTCCTTGGGAAGCCAGATGGCTGTGTCCGCCTCGCTATGGACATTCTTCAGATACAAAAGCTCCAAGGTCCTCTCGCCTACATTTAGAATCATCTTTTGCCTGTACTCGATGTGCGGCGTGATCATCCGATACCCCTGAAAGGCCTCACGCATCTCCGGGAACTGAGCCATTAGCTTCTGATTCCGCTCTGGGTTATAGGCCTTTTTCATGGACTCTGTGGCGCCTTCGTGCGCGATGATGGTGGCAGGGGGAGAGAAAACAAAATGGCCTGTGGTATGGTCAGCGTGCGGCTCGGTATTGATGAGGAAGCGGACCGGCTGCGAAGTGAGTTGTTTAACCGCTTTCATGACCGCAAGGGAATCAGGCGGATTGTGGCCGCTGTCGATTAGCACGACTCCCTCTTTGGTCAAGATGATGCCGCAGTTTGAATCGGCAGGTTTAGCCGCATAAACGAAAATCCCATCTTTTATTTTTCTAAAATGCGGGCCAAGCTCCTGAGCCGGAAGTGCAGAGCCAAAAAACAGAAGAGAAACGGTAAGTACGAAGACAGTCATCAATCGAACTTTCATAATTGCCTCCTTTTAAGGTTTTAATTATTTCTCACTCAAAAAATACCATTCACCCTTCGACAAGAGCTCAGGGCGAACGGAAACCTTCTTGTAATCGTGAATGATGTTAGCGTTCATGCTGACCCCTCGACAAGCCTGTCCTGAGTTCATCGAAGGGCTCGGGACTAAAGGCCCAGTCGAGGGAGCCTGCGCTGAGCCAAGTCGTTTTTCAGCAAGAACTAATTATTTCGAAGTTCCGTATAGCCGTTCGAAAAGCCCCTCTCTCTCCAACTCCTCAAGTAGAGTTCTGTCGATAAGATCTTCTGTCTTCCTATACCTGAGCCCGGCTTTAGCCGCAAACTCTTCTACCCCAAGGGCAATCGCCTCCGGTCTAGGGTAGGGACGCTGAGGAATAGCCCCTTGCACGTAAGTCCGATACATGAAGTCCAACTGTGCGGGATCCTTGATTTCCTGGTAACGCTGATAGACGGTGTCAGAACGACTCCGATCCTTTCGCGCCAAGGAAATGGCCTCGCACAGGGCACTCAGAAATGCCTTTATCCCCTCCCGGTCATTTTTAAGCAGGCGGCGCGATACAGCATAGTCCACTCCTCCTCCAATAAAAAGCTTCAAAGACTCATTGTCGGCTAGGATCCGGACCTTAGTGAGGGCCCCCTTTCTTTCCAAGTCGAAGACGTTTTCATCGGCGGTCGTCGTTGCATCAATCTCACCTGCAAGCAGGGCGTCGAGACGTTTAACGCTTCGACCTCGTATGGGCACAAGGATGACGTCCTTATCAGGATCCAATCCCAGCCGCTTGAGCACTTGACGCGTCAGTCGGTCCTGGGTACTTCCCGCCTCGCCGGTGCCAACCTTCTTTCCTCTGAGATCCGCAGCGTGCTCAATCGTAGGACGGGAAAGGAACTTGATCACCGTATGGCCGCTATTAGCGACAAAGACCAGATCGGCTCCATCCCCTATGCCTGAGGCAATGTGGTTTGCCGTTGCCACATAGATATCGCCCTCGTTACTTCGGATCGCGCGTAGGAGATCTTCGCTGTCACTCAGCTCTCTTAAGAAGACGTTTAGACCATGTTTCGCAAAGAGCCGTTCATCCCGTGCTAGCCAAAGAGGGAGCTTGGGAGGTCTGGCAGGATAGGAAACAACGGTAAGAGTTTTACTTTCGGCCGCCCATGCATGCCCCGACCAAGAGAGAATGAATAGACAGGTGAGAATGCAGCAGAAGATCCGATAGCTCATCTCTAGTCCCTCGTTATCTGAAGGAGACCACCAAAAAGAGCCAATTGGACTCAGAAGTAGCAATGCCAGGATCGACCACACTTATTTTGTAAGTCCCCGCCTCCACCCCCGGGATGTGCACCTCCAATTCTTTACTATTGATAAACCGGCTCTCCACCTTCCGCCCATTCAGAAGCACCTGATGGGTGGGACGAAATCCACTTCCACTAAGCTTGACTCGCCCAGCCGACGCTTCCGTTAGAGAACGCGGAGAAAGCTCTGATAGAGTCGGGACGAAGCGGTCTGGCAAAGGTCGCGGGATAGGGTTTCGATAATCTGGGTTCGGCGAAATATCCACGGGCTTGCCATCCATGAAGACCATCTCCACATCTTGCGTCGCCCAGATATCTCTCAGGGGATCTCCCCGGACTATGACGATGTCTGCGACCTTTCCCTTCTCCACGCTCCCGTAGTCCTTCTCTTTTCCCCATGCCTGGGCGACGTTCCAACTAGCGGATTGAATCGCCTGGACTGCACTGAGACCTGCATCGATCAAAAGCTGCAACTCCGCGTGCACCCCGTATCCCGCGAGTAGGCTGTTGGGATCGGATCCGGAATGGACCTTGCCACCAGCAGCTACAAAACGCCGGGTAAATTCCTGAACCTTCTTGTAACCCTCCATAAGCTGGGTGCGCTTTTCAGCAGGTGCATTTTCATACATCGCGAAATGCCCCTGCGCGACCTCGAGGATGTAAGCCGGGAGATAACGAAACCGTGGCTCTTTGAGCAGAGCAATCTCGCGTTCCTTCATCTTCTCGGCTCGCGGAGAAAGGGCGCGGAACCAAGTCCCCCATGCGGGACTCCAGTGGACATTTTTCTCGACCATGACTTTGATGATCCGCTCGAACATCTCCGGCTCCATGTGGACGTGGACCTCCGCGGTATTGACCTCGCCTTTCATCCGGGCCATGTCGAGTTGAGCCTTCTTTTTAGGATCTTGTATCGAGGTATAGAGAATGGCCCACGAGTGCTCCACCGACTGATAGCCAGCCTCTGCCGCGGCAAAGATGTCAAGCGAGTGGCCGATCACCGGACGCCCCAGCCGATGGGCCTCATCCGCTGCGGCCTTGGCTACAGTGGGAGCGAGGCGCTCGTAGAATTTAAGACCGTCCACCCCTTTGGCCACCAAAGCCCGTACAGTCTCTCTGGCCTCTTCTGGAGTTCGCACCATGATGCTGCCGCGCTGCCGTCTCTGCCCGCCCATCCCTGGAGGAGGAGGTCCATCTAGGACATTGCCCACAGCCCAAACCCGCGGCCCACGAATCTTCCCTTTTTGGAGCCCATCGCGCTGGGAAATGATCCACTCCGTCGGATTATTCGAGATGTCAGGACAGGTCGTAACACCAAAAGCTAAGTAGATCTCACCCATCCAGTCCCGATAGTGGCAA
Organism: Binatia bacterium; assembly: GCA_050735075.1. Classification (GTDB taxonomy): domain Bacteria; phylum Desulfobacterota; class Binatia; order UBA9968; family UBA9968; genus JAHFAO01. Next base: position 3,101 of record JBOHVJ010000464.1, on the reverse strand, counting down.
TGGCCGTCAATCAGACCTGGTAGAACTGTTTTTCCTTTTACCTCTATCACCTCGGCTCCCTGAGGTAGAGAAATCTCGCCCCTCTTCCCGACCTCCCGAATCCTGCCTTCATGGATGACGATCGCCGTATCCGTCAGGGGAGGGCGACCGGTTCCATCGATGAGGGTTCCTCCCGTGATGACTATCGGCCTGGTCTGCGCTTCAAGAATGGCGGGAAAGCAGAAAAATGTGAGAGCGAGGAATAGAATCAAATTTGAAGTTCTGGCTAGCTTCATCGGACCTGACTCCTTATCATTTCTGACGCTCCTTAATTCTTTGATTCAATGATTCCATGATGCCGGCGTTCACCGCGGCAATGATGTCAACAGCGGCATCCAGCTCCTCCTCTGTCATCCCTGCTTTCCTTGCATCCGCAAGGCGCCTTTCGGTTCAAGGATCGCAGTTGCGTGTCATCGCCACAGCGAGGCCGAGAAGCATCTTTTCTCTCTCGCTCAAGCAGGTAACGCTATGCGCCTCACGGTAAAACTTCCGAAAATCGGCTCTCTCCATAAGGGCCCTCCTCTATTAACCTCGAACCGAAATAAATTTTCGAGCGGACATCATCAATTTCCCTCTCCCGCTCGCGGGAGAGGGCGAGGGTGAGGGCCAAATCAATGTGTACCACCCTCACCTTCAATCCTCTCCCTCCAAAGGAGGGCGAGGAGGGTATTTGGAGCAGCTCCCGAGCATCGTTATGGCGAAAAAGATTTTCAGATTACGGTTAGCTCTTTTCCCCACAAACTAGCGCATAAGCGAAGCTCCCCTGGACATGGACCTTTTCGCCTTGCCGTTTCCAGCGGAAGTAGTTTTCCTGAAAACGGTGTGCCAATTCCGCATTCTCGTCCGCTAACTCCTCAGCTACTTCCAGCCAGTGGCGTCCCGTGGGGATACCTTCCATGCCATCCTGATCGAAAGAAAACCTTGGAAGGTCTAACCGGGCTATGCGAAAGCCTGCTCCGCTCAGAAGGCTTCGAATTCCCTCTGCCGAATGAAAGCGGAAATTTTCTCCGTGCGTGCGACGGAAGACCTGGTTGACCTTGTTATCCAAAGCACGGTCGAGCGCATCGCGCGGCTCGGCAAGGACAGGGTCCAAAACGACAAACCTGCCGCCGGGTTTGAGGACACGGAGCATCTCCCGTGCGACTGACGCTGGCCGGCCAAAGTGATGGAGACTAAAACAGACAAAGGCTCGGTCGAAGACCCCGATGCGAAACGGCAACGACTCAGCGTCTCCCGCAGTCTGAATATAGCTTGGGATCGCTTCGTGCTTGTTCTCTCGGGAAACACGCAGCATCGCTAGCGCCTCATCAAGACCGACAATCCTGCCGCCTCCCAGCCGCTGCGACACCGGCCTGGCAAAGCGTCCCGTGCCGGTGGCCAGATCGAGAATCCACTCTTCCCCTCCGAGTTTTAACATCTCGATCAACCTAATGGCCAATTGGCCGCGGATCTCCGACTTGGCCGCTCGTTGGTCGAACTCAGCGGCGTGCTGGTGGTCATGGAAATGACTTTTCTTGTGGTGCTCCTGCTTCATGCCTTCGCCATCTCTTCAATCATTTTCCACTGCTCCTCACTTACCGGCATCACCGAAAGGCGGGGCAGGCGCAGAAGATCAAATTTTGCTAGCTTGGGATTGGCCCTCATCTCAGAAAGTGTGACCGGCCGAGAGAGGGCCTTAACTGCTTCTATCTCAACCACAAGGAGTTTTGGTTCCTTTTTCGCTGGATCCGGATAGGCACCGCTTAGAGCCCTAGCTATGCCCACAGCAGCCTTCTCATCGCCGGTATGGTAGATGAGGATGAGATCATTCTTCTTAACTCCCGACAAATGCTTTAAGGCCAGATTGTTTTTCACTCCGTCCCATACCGTCTTCTTATCATTTTCCAGTTGTTGAAACGAGTAAGCACTGGGCTCCGTTTTAAGAAGCCAACGATTCGCCATATCCCTATCCTCCTAAACAAGGTTTTAAATAGCCTCTTCCTAGACCTGCCACGATTCCTTGCCCCCTTGCCTCCTGGGCCACAGGGTTTTCTCGATCCATCTCCCACATCCTGCGGTTATCCTCTATATACCGACGGATACGATCCAATTCGTCTCCGCCGCGGATGACATGCTCGTAATAATTTCGCTGCCACAATCTGCCATAAAATCCAGGCCAACCCCTTTCCGTAACACCCTTGCGATAGCGGGCCGTTGTCAACGATTTAAACCGCTGAACAACATCCGGCAACGACAACGTAGGGGCAACCCCCTGTGGTTGCCCTTCTTCAGGGCAGGCACGGGCTTGCCCCTACCAAGGTCAAATTCACAATCCCATGAATATGATTGGGCATCACCACGAATCCATCAATATCCACCCCCGCATAATGTCGCGGCAATTCAGCCCATACCGATTGAACCATCCGCCCAGCATCGTTCAGCCCCATCTCCCCAGCCACAATTTCACCAAACAGGCATTGCCAATCTTGCGTGCAGATTGTCACAAAATACGCCCCCGCCTGGCTTAATCGTATCCAATGAGCCGGATGGATCGGCGATGGTGTTTTTCAGGATCGTATCCCATACTAAGGCCTTCCCTATATAAAACACGTTCTCCTCATGTACAAGTTCCGGATAGCCCTTATTGCATCCCCAATAGATGTCTTGACTCTAAGAGCCTTTCCGAAGTATGCAGGCAGCAGATCAAAATGAGGGACTGCTGGAGGATGCTCCAAACCTACGCAAGGAGGGAGCCATGCCAGGATTCAAGGAGTTCAAAAAAGTTTTGCCCGCGGCCAACATGCCGATGCTTGCGGACATGAGCATCGATGAAGAGACGTATCGCAAGCACCTGCGTTGGCTCATGACATTTGACATCGGCGGCTTGGTGATCAGCGGCCACGCAGGTGAGCTCGAGTCGCTAACTCCCAAGGAGAGAATCCGCGTTTTCCGTTACGGGGCAAAGACGGGTCTGATGTACTCTGTCGAGGTACTACTCAAGATCGCGGAGAAGGTCCCTCAGGTCGTGGCCATCAAGGACTCCTCCTTTGACTACGAGTCAGCATGGGTCGCCTTCCAAAACT
>JBOHVJ010000463.1:0-4135 GCA_050735075.1 Binatia bacterium | reverse complement strand
AGGCGATGTGCGAGAAGCTGCTGGCTAATACCATTATTGAAGAGTATCGCTACGAGCTGATAGCGAATGGCCTATAGCTGATGGCTAAGCAATGAACTTCGGAGTAATCGTTTTTCCGGGAAGCAATTGCGATCATGACTGCGTGCACGTCCTCACGGATGTGCTGAGCCAGAAGGCCATCGAGGTGTGGCACAAGGAAACCTCACTGACCGGGCTCGATGCGGTGATCCTGCCAGGCGGCTTTTCCTATGGGGACTATTTGCGAACTGGCGCCATCGCCCGCTTCTCGCCGGTGATGGGCGCCGTGAAGCAGTTCGCCGCGGATGGCGGAATGGTGCTCGGCATCTGCAACGGCTTTCAGATTCTTCTGGAAGCCGGCCTCCTGCCAGGCGCGATGCTAAGGAACCGGTCACTCGCCTTTATCTGCAAAGACGTTCATGTGCGCGTGGAGAATGCCGCGACGCCATTCACAGGGCGCTGTGAGCCGGGACAGATCTTGAAGCTCCCCATCGCCCATGCGGACGGCAACTACTACACCGACGAGGTGACGCTCTCGCAGATGAAGGCCAACGCGCAGGTGGTCTTTCGTTACTGCACGCCGGATGGCAAGGTGGTGCCGGAGGCGAATCCCAATGGATCACTGGACAACATCGCGGGAATCAGGAACGCGGCGGGCAATGTATTGGGCATGATGCCGCATCCGGAACGATGTGCCGAAGACGTGCTGGGGAACGACGACGGCCGGCTGATCTTCCTCTCGATGCTGGACGCGCTGAAGAAGGCGAAGTTGCAGCCGAAGATGGTAGAAGCTGGGTGAGAGCATGGCCAGCCGCTCTTGCGCCTTCGCGGTCACCCTTCCGGAGTTCCCCAGGGGGAAGCCTTCCGAAATTCTCTCCGCCACGGTCGTGGCCGACCGTGGTGCGTCGGTCAGTTTCGGCTTTCCTTCCTGGCTCACTCTCGGTGGGTCCCGACCGCTCCCGGCAATGTCGCTCTGGCCATGCCCTCACCCATTGGCTGAATGAATGAGCGAAATCCGTGTGATTCGCGACGCAGGCCCTGGCCGTCACTATCAATAGAAAGTCCAATGAGCTACACGGATAAGGTCTGTCAGGAATTCAGGTCTTTTATCCAACAGCGGGGTTGGGAGATTGCCGAAACAGATGAGGGAGCAGCAAAGCGACTGGATATTCGTTACGGAAAGACAACCTGCAATGTAAAGGTATATCCTAACGGTACCATTCAGACTCAGGGTGCCCCCTCACAGCTAAAAGATGCCTTGGACAAACTTAGGTCCGCTATTGAGAAAGGGGAGGTTCTCTCGAAGGAACTTCTGCCATTCGAAATCGAGGCTTTCCCCGAAACCCTCCAAAAGAATATACCAACCGTTGATCCTCTAATTGTTCGTTTTCTCAAAGAGGCCATTCTCTCCTTAAAGGCAGGGTCATTGCTTGGTTGTTCGTTCTTGCTTGGAGCAGCTTCCGAAAAAGCTATCTGGCTTCTGATCGATTCATTCACATCGGCGATCGATGAGGAGATAAACCAGAGGAAGTTTAGGGATGGTTTGAACAACAAGTTCGTTTCCAAGGCCTATGAGGATTTCATCAAAAGGTTCAAATCCTGTAAGTCGAAGCCAACCGATCCAGCCTTGACTCATGATCTTGACACTCAAGTTGAGTCAATTTTTCAGTTCTTCCGAATCTGTCGTAACGAAGTGGGGCATCCCCATATTCCACCAAACCTAGATAAAGGTGTTCTGCTAGCGAACATGGGTCAGTTTATGAAATACATGGAGACCATCTACCGTTTGATAGATTATTTCTCAAAGGCAAAAATTACACTGTAGAAGCCAGTTGTCATGCTGGAGAAGTGAAGTTATGGAGCCGGTAGACGAGGAATTGGCTTGGTGGGTTCGCATCTATTGGCGTCGGTGGCGCAGCATTGAAAAGGTTCTCGATGATTCCATGGACGAAGACGCGTACCTCTATGCTATCTGGGGTTGCTTCGGCACATCGGCGCGTTTGCTGTACATAGGTAAGGTTTATGATCAATACGCTGGGTTTCGTCTTACCCAACCGGATCACGCAAGGCGTCGAAAGACAATAGTGCGGCGCTATCCGCGTCATCGTCTTGCCGTTTCGCTTGGTGAGATCGTGATGCCTTATGGCGAAAAGTTAACTCGAACTCGCGTAGATGAGGTCGAGCGTCTTCTGATATTCGCTAATCTTCCTGAGCTAAATCGGCAAAACCGAGAAACTCACAGTGTGCAATGGGATTATGTGATTGAGAATAACGGTAGTTTCGGCACTATGTATAGATGGCTCCACTATGGGTTATTCGGAGGCTAAGGCTAGGGAAATATGACCACTGGAAATCTAGTCAGAAGAGACCTCATCGCCCAGCACAACCTCACCGACGAAGAATACAAGAAGATCGTCGAGACTTTGGGGTGGAGAAAGCCATGTTTGGCTGGCTGAAATCCTTCTTTAAAAAACAGCCGGAGCCGGTGGGGCCGCCGAAGTTGATTCGGGCATTCAGCACGTCCAGTCAACCGATTACCCAGGATGGTGTGTCAGTGGATCAGAATGGGTGGCGGATTGACTCGCGCGACAAACGGACGGTGCGGCTGTTTGAAGTCCCCCAACCTGGGATCGAACTATGCATGGTGACCTATCGTGCTCGGATGAAGACCGCGAATGTGCAAGGCGGGACGTACCTGGAAATGTGGTGTCGGTTCCCCAGGCAGGGGGAGTTCTTCTCCAAAGGCCTCCACCACTCAGTGAAAGGCACGACGGATTGGGCCTCGTGTGAGACCCCGTTCTACCTCATGAAGGGACAGATCCCTGATCTGATCAAGCTCAATCTTGTGTGTGAAGGAGCCGGAACCGTGTGGATCAAAGAGGTGGAGTTGCTTCAGACACCTTTGGAATGATGAAGAGGTGACCAATGGGACCAAAGGTAATTGAATGGGATGGTAGTCATATCCCCGAAGAGCTCAAAAGGCTTCCCCCGGGCCGCTATGCGATCGAGTCCGTTGATCAGGTCGCAACGTTAACGGAGGAAGAAGAGGCTGGGATTCTGGCTGGGCTGAATGAGCTCGATGCTGGGAGAGGTATTCCACTGGCCGACGTGGTGCGCGAGATCAGAAGTGGTTTAGGGAGGTCGTAAACATGGAGATCTTTCCTGGTATCTCAATGGATCCTGGTATCAGGTTTGGTAAGCCCTGTCTCACTGGGACGCGAATTGACGTGGCGACTGTTGTCGGTGCCTTGGCTGCTGGCGAGAGCTTTGAGGCGGTACAGGAGGCCTACAACATTACCCGCGAGCAGGTGCTCGCCGCACTACGCTACGCGGCTCATGTGGCTGAGCATCTGCCGCCGGCGGTTGAGCGGATTTCTTGAAGATTCTGCTGGACGAGAACTTTCCGCTCCACCTCTATTATCGTCAGTTGCGGTCAGCAGGGCACGAGGTTGAGCACCTCATTGTGCTTGGTCAGCGAGGACTCAAAGATTCGGAGCTTCGCAAACGGCTAGCAGGAGAGGAACTGGTCCTTCTCACGCAAGACACCGAATTTGAGAATATGCCTCTTGATTATCGTGGCAAGGTTATCATTTCGCGTGTCCGGCAAAATCTGCCGATTCAGCGAAGGGTCGAAATCTGGCTCAATGCCCTCCAACACTTTATGACTCACCCGCACAACGAAAAGCTTTTTGACCTGCTTGAAACCGGGCAAATCATTCCTTGGGAAGTGCATGAGGGACAATGAAATCTCCTGTTCAACCGATTACCAAAGACCTCATCGCCCAGCACAATCTCACGGACGAGGAGTATAAGAAGATCGTTGAGATTCTCGGACGGGAGCCGAATCTCATCGAGCTCGGCATGTTCTCGGTGATGTGGAGCGAGCATTGCTCCTACAAGAGCTCGCGCGTGCATCTCAAGAGACTCCCGACGACGGGGCCGCGGGTGGTGCAGGGGCCGGGGGAAAATGCCGGTGCGGTGGACATCGGGGATGGGCTGGTGGCGGTCTTCAAGATGGAATCGCATAACCATCCGTCGTTTATTGAGCCCTATCAGGGCGCGGCCACTGGCGTGGGTGGCATCTTGCGAGACATCTTTACGATGGGCGCAAGGCCAA
>JBOHVJ010000462.1:0-1663 GCA_050735075.1 Binatia bacterium | reverse complement strand
GAGCCCACGGACCGGACTTTACAGCGGCCGCATCGGGGAGTCAAATCGCCTTTTTTAGTTTCGAGTCTGGAGTTTCGGGTTTCGAGTCAACCCGAAACCTTGAACCCGATGCCCTAAACCTTGCTCTACCTTGACAGGGGCCGAGCTTTCTTCTAGATGAGCCCATATTAGCTGCCATCTTCAATTCTTTGAGTATGAACGGCAAGAGTGGCCGGAAGAGATCATAAAACAGGTTGAAGCTTACATGCATGCCGGAGTTTCGCACTTTGAGCTGAAATTTATCTACCCTACAGTGGACCGACTCTTCAAGATGATGCGGCTTTTTTCCCAAGAGATCGTGCGAAAAATAGCCGACGCTTAGACTTTCAGACCGAGACGTGACAATTGACAGTTTCCTTTCATGGATGTAGAAACACCTATCACCTGTTTTGGCATGCCGAGACACAATCTAATTGGAGGCTCGAAACGATGAAAGAAGCAGTGCGAAGGCTTAATGTTGAGTATAGATTTAACTTGAGCGATGAGGAGATTGATCAGATTGCCAAACAAGCCGAGGACGCCAATCGGTTGTTTCAGCCACTCTTTGAGGTTAATCTCACAGGCATGCCGCCGCTTATGAAGATTGATAAGATTGTCAGGCGAACCCGGTAAAAAAATGAAGACGTTAGATCTTGAGGAACTAACTATAGCTGAGATTGCTCCACGAATCAGAAAGAAAGAAATCTCTCCCGTAGAACTGACAAAGCTCTACCTGGACAGAATCCACAAACTGAATCCTAAGCTCAATGCGTATCTCACGGTAACCGAGGAGCGAGCGCTTGCCGATGCCGAAAGCGCGGAGGACGAAATCACCAAAGGAAAATATCGTGGGCTACTTCATGGCATCCCGTTTTCCATCAAGGACAATTTAGCGACCAAGGGGGTGAGAACGACGGCAGGATCGAAGATCCTTTCGGAGTGGGTGCCAGACTTTGACGCGACGGTGGTGGAGAAGCTGAAGGAAGGTGGGGCGATCATTTTAGGCAAGACGAACATGCATGAATGGGCAAAGGGAAGTAACAGCATCAACCCATTTTATGGTACGGCTCATAACCCATGGGATACCAAAAGAATCCCTGGAGGGTCGAGCGGTGGCTCTGCTGTGGCGGTTGCAGCGAGTCTCTGTATGGCATCCCTAGGAACCGATAGCGCGGGATCGGTGAGAAACCCTGCCTCCCTCTGTGGCACAGTGGGACTGAAACCGACCTACGGCCGGGTAAGTTGCTACGGCGGAGTCCCCGGAACTGGCGGCTATTCCACAAATCATTTCGGCGTATTTACCAATTCCGTAAAGGATTGCGCCTTAGTTTTACAATCAATCGCAGGCTACGACCCGAAGGATCCACTTAGTTCCGAAGAATCCGTGCCAAATTATTCCGAAACTATCGGCAAGGACGTTAACGGCATGCGAGTGGGAGTTTTAAGAGGATATTTCGATGAGGGCATTGCAGGAGAGGTGAAGCACGCCTTTGGAGAAGCCTTAAAAACGCTGGAATCCCTGGGAATGAAAACGGAGGAAATTGTCGTCCCCCACATAGATCTAATTCCGGCACTGCAGCTTGCAAGCACACGTCCAGAAGGTAACTCGGATCACGATCATTATTTGAGGACCAGAGCCCGAGAT
>JBOHVJ010000461.1:0-5021 GCA_050735075.1 Binatia bacterium | reverse complement strand
CAGCTATGCGACTCCTGTGGGGCCTTTGCGCTTTTATGTCGGGTTTCCTTTTAGTCCGCCGAAGAAAGACCGTGCCTGGCAGATTCATTTTAGTATCGGGCAGTCTTTTTAGAGGTAGACGATGCGTCCAAAAATTGTTCGCCTAGTTGTCTTTCTGGTAAATGGGCTCGTTTCAGTGCTGATGGCCGCTGGCCTCGTGTTATGGTTTTATACTCAGACCGATAATTTTCGCGGCTTGTTGCACGACCAGGCTTTGATTGCCCTGCAAGATTCGGTCAACGGGGAAGTAAGCTTCGAGCGGATTAGTGGCTCTATCTGGACAGAACTGCACTTCCACGATCTTACTATTTTCCAGAATGATGCCGAAATCCTCAGCACGCCGCAGGTAACAGTCAAGGTCGATCTTTTCCGCCAGGCAATTTCGTTTTTTCTCTCTTCCAGCCTTCACATCGATAAGATTGAAATCCGAGAGCCGTGGATCAGGCTTGCGGAGGACAAAGAGCAGGGCTGGAACATCATTTCTCTGTTTAAGAAAGCAGACGAGCCTGAGGAATCTCCGCGTGTGAGTGTTTTTCTTGATCAGATCAAAACGGACGGAGGCCGCATCGATGTTAGGATGGCGGATGGGCGCGAAGCGGTTTTAGCGGCGATTTCTCTGGCTGGAAGATTGTCACTTCTTTCCTCCGGTATCAAAGCCGATCTCGATGTTCTCGATTTCTCACTTGCCAGCAAAGGAATTCCCGATACACGATGGAGCAGTGTCTTTTCCTATGAGGCGACGGACTCACTCTCTTCAGTGGATCTGCGACGTCTGGATTTGCGCACCGGTGGGTCGCACGTGCGTATATCGGGAAAAGTACGCGACCTCGCTGCCCCCAATATGGCGGTAACCGTAGAACTGAAAAAGGCGGCTGCTGAGGAAATCCGGAAATTGCTCCCTACTCTTTCCCTGCAACAGGATCTTCATGGAAATTTGCAATTGAGCGGCCCGCTTTCAGCGTTTCAAATTGGTGGTCTTCTGAATGCACGCGACGGGGAGCTTCACGCTTCGGTTCTTGCAGACCTGACTCGAACGCCGGCGTGGTTCCAGGGAACAATCGAGACAAAGCATTTTGTCGTTGACAGAGTATTAAAGGTTTCGAACCTCAGCGGAAAGGTCAACGGGAAGGCGTCCTTTAAAGGCGCGTCTTTGGAAACAGCCGAGGGATCGGCGCGTGCCCAGGTCTCAGGATTGTTCATACAGGGTTGGCAAATAGGCGATGTCGCGCTTTCCGGAAATCTCGCCAACAAAAAGGTGGCGCTGACGGGAGAGGCCAGGGGGAAAGGAGGCCAGGCGAGCGTCGAAGGCAAGATCACTCTTGACACGATTCCGGCTTATGAAGCGACGCTTCAATTCCGTAATCTCAATGTCCAGAAAATCAAGGCAGATAGCCAGTCTGCGCTGCTCGATGCTACTGTCAACCTCAACGCATGGGTTAAAGGGCGGGGCACAAGCCTGGAAAGTATGGACACCGGCGCAAAGGTTAATCTCCTTTCGTCAAAGGTTGGACCCGTTGCAATCTCGGAGGGACGCGCGTCGGCCGCATTGCGTGATGGACGGCTGACTCTGCAGGAGGTAAGGCTGTTCGCTGGCGATACCACCCTCAGCGCTGAAGGACAGATCGGCGTGCTGCAGCAGCAACCTCACGGAAAGATCGATTATTCCCTACGGTCAAAAAATGTAGCTCCATGGTTGGAGCTCGCTGGCTTGAAGGGAAAAGGCGGGGCGAACCTTAACGGTACCGCCAGTGGCGAACTCAAGGCCCTTCGCCTTCAAGGAAAAGCGAATCTGTCAAATTTCCAGGTGGCCGGGTCTTCATTTCAACGAGGGACCGTCACCTGGGCCTTGACAGACGTGGGAACTTCTCAGCCACGCGGCGCTATCAAGGCATCCGCCAATGGACTGAATACTGCGGTGCGGTTACAGACGCTGGAAGCGACTGTCGATCTCAAAGGGATGAACCCTGCAGACATCGCCGCCGATGTTACCGCCCAGGATTACGACAAACATGTTCACCGCCTCAAGGCCCATGCGCGGTACTTGCCTGAGCGTCTGGACCTGCTGCTTCACGAGCTTTCTCTGCAATTTCCGACCGGGGTGTGGCGCACGCCACAGCAGGCACGTCTGGTAGTTCGTGGAAAGACAGTGACCATAGATGACCTGTTGCTACAGAGTGGAACCCAAAATGTAAGGGCCAAAGGAGTGGTCGGCTTAGAAGGAAGTCAGGACTTATATGTGCAAGTGAATCGCTTCTCTCTCGAAGATTTACGTCCTTTCTTGGAGAATTTTCGTGACATCAGCGGGCAGCTTTCTGCGGCAGTTCGGCTGCAAGGCACGGCCATAAGTCCAGTCATAGAGACCACGCTCAGCACTGACACTGTGAAAATCGCCGGACAGTCTTACGCCGGCCTTACGGGTAAAGGTTCCTACAGACAAGAGCGGCTTAACGTTGACATGGTTCTGAGACAGGATGCGTCTCACTCGCTCAACTTAAACGGAGGGGTACCCCTATACCTTGGGTGGGGAGGAGGAAAGTCTCCAGCCGTGCTCGGAAACGCTAATTTGCGGGTCTACTCTGACGGTCTGAGCCCGGCTTTCCTCAGCGCTTTCAGCAGGGATATCGAAAAGATTCAGGGAAACCTGACCATGGATATTCAATTGCGCGGCGCGGCGCACGCGTTGGTCCCAAGCGGGAAGGCTGGACTGCAGCGAGGTCAAGCCACAGTGAAACCGCTGGGGATCTCGTTAACGGACGTCGAGCTTCAGGCAAAGGTTGCCCCCAATGCGATCCATGTGACGCAGCTTGGCGCACGTTCCGGTAGTGGAAAGGTCACAGGTAATGGTGAGCTCGCGCTGAAGGGTTATACCATTTCAGCCCTGGGGGTCACGTTAAATGCTGACAATTTCCAAGTGATCAATACTAGGCAATATAAGGCGGCAGTGTCTGGTCATCTGGCATCCTCCGGTTCGCTGGAGCGGCCTTTCATTCGGGGCAATCTGACACTCGCAGAAAGCCGGCTGCGACCGGACTTAAATCTGTTAAAGCGGCCGGGAACGTCTCCACCAGACCCGACAATTATCGTGGTTCAAAACCGAGGAGAGTTAACTGCGCGACGCAACCAGGTCAAGAAGCCCAGAGCAGACGATGGGGAAGTATCTGAAGATGGGACTGCCGCGCAGAACGGGTTTTTTCACCGATTGGGCCTTGACGTTACGGCTGTTGTTCCCCGCGGGACCTGGCTCTATTTAGATGAGGCTTCGATTGAATTAATGGGCGAGGTCCGGGTCAGGAAAAATCCGACAGAGCAGCTCTACCTGACGGGCGGCATTGAGACGGTGCGTGGGTGGTATGCCTTTCAAGGCAGAAAGTTCCAGATAGAGAGAGGACGAGCTACTTTTACAGGCGGAAATAAGATTGATCCGAGCCTCGACGTGTTAGGCCGGTACACGGTCCAAAAATATGAGATTGAATTGGTAGTGGGGGGAAATGTGAGCAAGCCGACGCTCACCTTGCGGAGCAATCCCAGGCTCGAGCAGGCTGATATTCTCTCGGTGCTCCTTTTCGGCAAACCGGTAGGCGGACTCAATGAGGGCCAGCGGACTTCGCTACAGGCACAAGCCATAAAGGCGGCAGGCGATTATGTAGCCCCTGGTCTCCAACGGTCTGTGGCTGATCGCTTGGGAGTGGACAATCTGGAATTCGGCACCGGAGAGGGTCTCAGTGGGGGCAAAATCGGCGTGGGGAAGTATGTGACAAAAGACGTGTTCGTTTCTACTTCGCAAGAATTCGGAGATAAGAAAGAACAGGAATACTCTGTTGAATATCAGATTACTCCTAACTGGCAACTTAAGAGCTCTACTACGTCCCAGGGAAAAAGCGGCATCGATCTTTTTTGGCGAAAAGAGTACTGATGGGTTGGTAAACTGCGGACAGATAAAAACTCGCTTTAATCCTTCATCGACTCCAGTTGGTTTAAGCCCAGCTTTATTGAAACGGTCACCGCAGCGATCGTAAGGAAAAAAACAATGGCAAGGGAAGGAGCGATGACCCAGACGCCTCCTCTCACGGTGCCCGGGCTTAATCCCTCCATAGCAAGCAAATAGACCGGCCAGGCCTCAATCATTACGGTGGCACCAATGAAGGCGATGCTGAAAATCATGCACATCGCCCCGCCGAAGCTCGTGGGGATTTCCGCTACATTGCCGTAGTCAAATTTTGGATAGCGGGCCCCTAGCCCCACTCCTATGGCCGTGATCCCGAAAGTCATGAGGAACACGGTGGTGAGGGACAAGGTCATCATCCAAGGCGGGACACGGAGCAGGATATTGCTCAGGAAAACCAGGATTTCGCCAAGGAAAAGCAGAGGTATGAGGTTGAGCCAATACTTGCTCCACAGTAGGGACCGAAGAGGGATGGGGGAGGTCTGAAGGATCCAGAAGGCCTTTCCTTCCAGGCTGACCGCTGGAAAAGCGAATCGCACTGCAACTGCGCTGAGAACAAAACCGGCCAATCCCATGTTCGCGAAGGAGATCACCGTGCGCAGGGTGGAGGTAGGGATGGGAGAGCGGTCTAGCGGGAGGACCTTGAAGTTATAGAGATAGACCACGATTAAAGCGAGTAGGAGAAGTAGTTGCGACCATTGGGTGGTGTCGCGCAGAAAGGTCTTGATGTCTTTCACCATGATCGTCTTCAAGGTTGGCGGGAAGAGATAGGTCATTCCTTTGAGGATCTGGTCTAGGAGGTGTCCCTGGCGCCGGCCCTGCCGAGCCTCTTGGGCCTTGGACCAGCCAGAAAGATAAACAGCAGCGGATATCCATGAACTCATGAGCGGAAGAAAAAGCGCGTAACTCAAGAGCATTCCATAAAAGAACCATAGATCAACTGGTTTTTGGAACAAGGCAGAAGCAAAAATCTCCGCCGACCAACTGCTGGGCAAGAAGGGAGAGGAGGGAGTTTCCATAGCAGTCAGGAACTCCAGAA
>JBOHVJ010000460.1:0-2956 GCA_050735075.1 Binatia bacterium | reverse complement strand
GAGTTTGGCTTGGTCAATGGGGAGGTGATCCTGATTGACGAGCTTTTGACTCCCGACTCCTCGCGTTTTTGGCCTGTAGAGGGATACCAGCCAGGAAAGGCGCCTGAAAGCTTTGATAAGCAATATGTGCGTGACTATCTTTTGAGCCTCAACTGGGACACAAGGCCTCCTGTTCCGACATTGCCACCGGAGATCGTGCAGAAAACACAGGAAAAATACGCTGAGGCCTTACGGAGGCTTACCACATCCCCGGGAAGATGTTTTGGTCGATAAGCGCGTTGGGGAGGAAAACTCATGTCTGTAAGCCCTAGTGGCCGAGTCGGAGGAAATGGCTCTTGTTAAGCAATGAGTTGACACAGTTAATGAATAGACGGCAATAAAAGGAACTGTGAGTGTCGTGAAGAGTAGCGACGTCGATTACTTCACTTATCTTATTTTCTCTCCCGATCCGTTGTCGCGCATTCAGTATGAAAATGTCCATGGGTCACAGGAGAGCTCGACGGACTATCGGGCTCTAAGAGCTTTGATGTTGGCGGTATTACGGGATGGGATTGCCTGCTTCCAGAGTTACTTCTTTCAGCCATCCCGTACCAATGAGAGACTCTACCGGGAGGAGGAGGAATGGATTGGCTCAAGTGACGACGGGATTTTCTCATTTAATAATGTCTGCGAGACGTTAGGCCTTGATCCAGGAAGACTCAGGAAAGGACTGGAGCAGTGGAAGGCGAAACAGCTAGGGAGTCCTCTAGCAGAAAGAAAACGTATTCTTTTAAACAAAGGGAAACTCGCAAGAAGGAAGAGAACGCAGCTTAAGGCTCGACCCCTATTATCTATGCAAAACCACCAAAAGAGTTTGTGAGTAAGTTAAGTCAAGTCGCGAAAAGGAGGTGAAACCCTATGATGCTCAGGAAGCAAATCGTTGCGCTCCTCTTGGCTCTGACACTGGTCCCTGCGTTTGCCCTGGCCCAGGAGGAGAAGAAGGCCACAGTCGTGAAGTACGATGAGGGGTCTGTTGTACCTTCCAGTGTCCCCTCCCTAATTTCATATGCAGTACGACTCTACCCGTTATTGCTTTTCTTTCCTGAGTTCTATAGGATTCAGCAGCTATTCCAGGGAGCTCGAGAAATAAACCTCCCGAAATCATTGAGCGGATGAGAAAGCTCTTGGGCAAATAAATTTAATACGAGGAGATCATTATGAAGAGAGGTTCCCGCATGAAAAGGATGGTATTAGCGCTTCTACTGCTTTGGGTTTTTCTTCTATTGAGTTCCAGTCTCCAAGCTCAGACTCCTTTTTATCAAGGAAAGACTGTCAGACTTGTGGTGGGGTCGAGCGCGGGAAGTACATATGACTTGTATGCGCGCCTCATAGGCCACCATTGGGGTAAGCACATTCCTGGAAAACCCGAATTCGTCGTGCAAAACATGCCGGGCGCCGGTTCCCTGATCGCAGCCAATCATATCTACAATGCGGTGAAGCCGGATGGATTGACCCTGGCCTCAATTAACCCGGCGCTCTATTTCAATCAACTTGCGGGAAAGAAAGAGGTTCAGTTCGACTGGGCTAAATTTACCTATCTTGGCAGCCCGGACCGCTCGGATCATTTGCTTCATATGCGGGCCGATTCTCCCTTCAAGACGATTCATGATGTGCGGAGAGCCTCTGAGCCGCCCAAGTGTAGCGCCACCGCGACCGGCACCACTGGCCATTACTTTCCTCGTCTTCTGGAGGAAACCATCGGGACGAAATTCGCCATCGTGACGGGCTATCAGGGAGGGCCTGAGATGGATCTGGCGTTGGAGAGAAACGAGGTCCACTGCCGCGCGCTTACCCTTGCCGCTTGGTTCACCGGTGAAATCTACCGGAAATGGCGCGACAGCAAATTTGCCCGTGTGCTCCTTCAAACCGGGAGCAAGCGCGATCCGAGGTTGCCCGAGGTCCCATTACTCGCCGAACTAATGAATGAGTATCAAACCCCGGACTCCGCTCGGCGCCTGGCTTCGGTCATCCTTGCTTCCGGTGAGCTTGGCCGCCCCTACGTGGGTCCCCCGGGACTTTCTGTGGAAGTCACAAAGATTCTTCGCGAGTCTTTTGCGAAAATGATGAACGATGCGGAATTCTTGGCTGACGCGAAGAAGAGAAATATTGATATAGAGCCCACGCCTGCAAAAGAGCTGGAAAGGTTATCAAAAGAGGTGATCCAGCAACCGCCCGAGGTCACCGACCGGGTGACGAAACTCCTTGCGAAATGATTGTCTGAGGATTCGTCGAAGCTAAGTGTTGGCCTTTGGTTTAAGAACAAGCCAGCGGAAGAGAACATTTTATGAAAAGAATCGCCTTAGTTTTGCTATTTGGAGTTTGCGGGGCGCTCTGGTTTGCCTCCACTCTCCACGCTCAGGCCGAACCCTTCTATAAGGGAAAGACCGTCAGGCTTGTAGTGGGCTTCTCTCCAGGAGGGACCTTCGACTTGTGGGCGCGCGCAGTCGCCCAGCACATGGTTAAATATATTCCGGGGAACCCCAGCTTTGTGGTCCAGAACATGCCGGGCGGCGGCTCCATGATCGCGGCCAACTATCTTTACGCCGTGGCTAAGCCTGATGGCTTGACGATAGGGACTGTCGGCCCCTCGCTCTACATCGAGCAGCTTATGGGACGCAAGGAAATCCAATATGACTGGGCCAAATTCTCCTGGATCGGTCAGCCGGAGAAGACCGACCGCATATTTTATATCCGCGCAGACACTCCTTATAAGAGCCTCGAGGATATCCGCAAGGCGACCGTACCGCCAAAGTGTGGAGCTACAGGGCTGGGCACAGCAAGCCATTATTGGCCAAAGCTTCTCGAAGACACCCTGGGGCTTAGGTTCAATGTTGTGGCTGGGTACGGCGGCGCGGCAGATGTTAATCTGGCCATTGAGAAAGGGGAGGTCCACTGCTGGGGCGGGACAGTCCAGGCC
>JBOHVJ010000459.1:0-2656 GCA_050735075.1 Binatia bacterium | reverse complement strand
AGGTGAGGATGAGGGGTCATTCGGCTTTCACCCTCACCCGTCGCCCTCTTCCGTCAGAGACTGTGTCGTAATTCACTGTTCGCCCTTCGACGCACTCAGGACGAACGGCTAAGTGATTGAATTTTGGTGTGTCGCCGTCCGTTCGTGGTGAGCTTGTCGAACCATGAACGGCCTTATGACACAGTCTCCAAAGAGGGGAAGGCATTACTAAGGATTTCATTAGTAAGTAGCCATCAAGCGAGCGAGGGGCGAGTCCTGAAGAGCGCGGGCAAGCCCTTCGGGATTGTCCATTGCAAATCTCAAATTGCAGATATTGCAAATCTGAAATCTGCAATCTGCAATTCCGAGCGCAGCGAGGATTAGGGCGGCCTACAAGGCACAGGCCCATTGACCGCGCTCGGAAGGGCTTGGCCCGAGGGACACCGGCTTCCGGGAAAATGTCATCTGTCAAGATACTAATGAAGTGACTCATAGAATGGGTAAATTATCTCGGAGAGGCTCAATCAATGGAAACCTCCGTGCCAATACCTCTTTTCCGTGCTTCCTCGTAAGCCCATGCCGCCAGCGCCACATCGCTGTATCCTCCTTGGGATTCACGGAACACTGCAATACTGTCAGACGTGGCAGGCGGGGAAACTTTTCCAGTAACGATATGACCAAGCTCCGCAACCTTTGCCCAGTCAATCCTTTTTTCCTGCGACAGACTGATAAGCGGCTGATCCAGTGCCGTGTCGTAGTAGCCAAGCTCGTGTACTTTACTCGAGACGACGATCAGACTTGCACGCAAATAGACCTCTTCATCGAACTCATTGGGTCGTCCAGCGCCAAAAACTGATTGGCCGGGACACAACCACTTGCCAAGCAGAGCGGGTTCGGGAGAGTTCGTGCTGACCAGAACGATCTCTGATCCATCGATGGCTTCTTGGGGAGATGAAACGGAAACCACCGGCACTCCCGGAGTCTGGCTGGCTTTTCGGGCAAACGACTCGCGCCGCTCTGGATTCCTGCTATATACAGAAATCCGCTCGATAGGCCTAACCGAAATGGCTGCCTCAAGGAGTGCGGTGGCATTCCGACCGCTACCGATCAGCGCCGCAGATCTTGCTCCAGGTCTAGCTAGTCGCTCAAGTGCGAGCCCGACTGTGGCACCGATGCGCAGCGAGCTGAATGGATAACCCATGATAGCGAGGAGGTTACCGGAGCTGATCTCGAACAGTAAAGCTATGGCCTCACTTCCAGTGACGCTCAGCCTCAAGCCTATCCTGTCCCGTGCTGGCAGACCACCCGCGACCAGGCGCATACCCCGGTCCATCAGCCGCAGCGGCGCCACTGCGTCAATCTTGCTCTCGGCCTGATCTTTGTAGACGCCTTCCAAGACCGACATAGCCTTCCTGAGATCCATGAGCTGGGCTATCTCCGCTCGGCGAAGGAGAAGCGTCATGCTAAACTTCCCGATTCTGCTGAAAAAGTGGTTTTTCATGGTTCGACATGCTCAGCATGAACGGAAATAGATCAACGATCTCAATACTCCGTCCGTTCGCCCTGACCCCTCGACAGGCTCGGGACTAAAGGCTGTCGAGGGGGCCTGCCCTGAGGCCCCTCGAAGGGTCGAAGGGTGAGCGGAGAGCTTTTTCAGCAGAATCAGTTTCCTCATTGCGGTTTACTTTTGCCAGCGAGCGCCTCGTCAATAATCTTGACTGCCGGCTTCACATCCATGAATTCCGGTCCTTCGACAAAAAAGTATTTTCTCCCAACGACTCGCCGGACTGCGGGCGGGACTTTCTCTTTCGGGATATCAATTCTCAGGGAATCGCGATCTCCATGAGTCTCCTGATAAACCATCTGTCCCCTACGCGAGAGAAACCAGTTAATGAAGAGCTTGGCTCCATTAGGATGAGGCGCCTTATTCATAAAGGCTATCGCGCTGGCGCTGCCCCTGAGACGCGGCATCTCCTTGAAATCGTTGTGGTCGATCGAATCCACCGGAAGCCCCTGTGACTTGGCCTTGGCCGTAAAGCCGTCGCGGCAAAAGACGCAAAGAGCCACTTTTCCAACCCCCACCCAATCGATCGCCTGCCGGTGCTCCCGGCTGAGAACGACGTCCATCTCGCCGAAGAGCCGCCGGATGAATTCAGGACCCAGCTCCGGATGGTAATAGAGAAAGCGCAGCTCGCTCGCCCCGAAGCCCGGCTCGCGCGCGTCCAAGCTGACGATTTTTCCTTTCCATTTGGGTTTGAAGAGATCCCAGTACGACTTAAACTCCGCGGCCTTGGCGAGCTGCGTGTTGTAAGAGACGGTAAAGCCCGACACGCTCCCTTCGTTGACGAAGATGTACTTGCGCTCGGGATCGATATAGAAATGCTTCCCTTCCCACCAGAGCGAGGCATCCACGACCTCCGGAAGGACGAACAGAGGAGGAAGAGGTTCAAAGAGGTTGCTCTTATAAAAGCTGTAAAGGGAAGTGGGGCCTCCCATATAGACATCGGCGAGATACTTACCCGCTCTCCTCTCGGCAAGAAGCCGAGGAGATATCCGGCTGCTGGAGCCGTGATTCACGTTGAGCTTAATTTCCGGATAATCCTTCTGGAACTCGGTAAAGATATCCGGATGATAGGGACCCAGGGCCGCGTAGATGAAGATCTCTCTCTCCTGCTTC
>JBOHVJ010000458.1:0-15863 GCA_050735075.1 Binatia bacterium | reverse complement strand
GTGCAATATTCCAGCGACTCCCGAGGCGGAGAGAATTCTTTTCGAGCGGGGGATTCTGGTGATTCCCGACTTTATCGCGAACGCCGGGGGGATCATTTGCTGTTCCGTAGAATATCAGGGAGGCACTGAGGAGATTGCTTTCGTAGCGATCAGGGAGAAGATCAGGAAAAACACAGAGCGGCTGCTCGAGCGCTTGGTTCATGACAAGCTATTGCCGCGTGAAGCCGCCATGCATTTGGCTCTGAATCATCTGCGCGAGGCCATGAGTCCGAGTGAGAGCGCGTTCCATTGCAGGATTCCTATCCGCTCCTATAGGGGCCGAGGCGAACCATGGGGTAGGGGAGAGCGACCATGAAGGTTCTAACTGTGTATTATGGACTTTGATCTCACCGAAGAGCAGAGGATGGTCCAGGAGATGGTCCGGTCCTTCGTCGAAAAGGAGGTAAAGCCGGTCGCTTCCCAGATGGACCACGACAGCGTCTACCCCGCTGAGCTGGTTAAGAAACTAGGAAAGATCGGTCTCATGGGGATGTTCGTGCCGCAGGAGTTCGGCGGCTCCGGTATGGACCTTGTCTCGTACATAATCGCCATGGAGGAGGTTTCCAAGGCTTGGGCCTCACTGGGGGCGATCATGACGGTAAACAACTCGCTCGTATGCGATCCGATCTTGCGTTTCGGCAGCGAGAAGCAAAAGAAAAAGTACCTACCCCCTCTTGCCCAAGGGGAACGTCTCGGTTGCTATGCCCTTACCGAGCCGGGCGCCGGCTCTGATGCCGGTAGCATACAAACCCAGGCGAAGAGGGGCGGCAAAGATTACCTGCTCAACGGGACCAAACTCTTCGTAACCAACGGCAAGCATTCCGATCTCGCCATCGTTTATGCCGTCACTGACTCTTTCCGAGGCAAGAAAGGGATCTCCGCCTTTGTCGTCGAAAAAGGCACCTCCGGCTTTTCGGTTGGAAAGCTAGAGGATAAACTGGGGCTTCGGGGATCCGATACCGCGGAACTTTTCTTTCAGGATTGCCGCATACCTAAGGAAAATCTCTTAGGCGTGGAGAACGAAGGCTTCAAGATCGCTCTCACAACTCTGGAAGGGGGACGGATCGGGATCGCCGCCCAGGCCCTTGGAATCGCCCGTGGCTGCCTGGAAGAATCGTTGGCCTACGCAAAGCAGCGCCGTCAGTTTGGCCATCCAATTGCCGATTTTCAAGCTGTGCAGTGGATGCTGGCCGATATGGCGACCGAGATTGACGCGGCGGAGCTTCTGACCTACCGGGCCGCATGGCTGCGCCAGCGGGGGAAGAAGGTTACAAAGGAGGCATCCATGGCCAAGCTCTTCGCTTCCGAAGCGGCCAACCGGATTGCCTACAGAGCGGTCCAGATCTTCGGAGGATATGGCTACATCAAAGAGTATCCTGTCGAGCGCTTCTACCGCGACGCCCGGATTACCACCCTGTATGAAGGGACCTCAGAGATTCAAAGGCTGATCATCGCACGCCATCTGATCCATGAGGGAGAAGCTGCATATGGATCCCACGAAGACAGTCTTTAAGAACCTTTCCGGTATAGAGATTCAGGATCATTACGGGCCCCGTGATATCAAGGAGCTCGACTATGAGAGTGACCTCGGTATTCCCGGTGCATTTCCCTTTACCCGCGGGATCTACCCTACCATGTACCGCGGGAGGCTTTGGACTATGCGTCAGTTCGCGGGTTTTGCCACCGCCGAGGAGACCAACCGGAGGTACCGCTACCTTCTGGACCATGGAAACACCGGCCTCTCCGTGGCCTTCGATATGCCGACCCTGATGGGATACGACTCAGATAATCCCAGAGCCAAAGGCGAGGTAGGAAAATGCGGTGTCGCCATCGACTCTCTTTCCGACATGCAAACGCTCTTCCGTGGCATACCTCTCAGCCAGGTCAGTGTGTCGATGACCATTAACGGTCCCGCCATCGTTCTTTTCGCCCTGTATCTCGTGGTCGCCGAACGGCAGGGGGTTGACTTCAAGACGCTCCGTGGAACGCTGCAAAACGACATCCTGAAGGAGTACATCGCGCAGAAGGAATGGATCTGCCCGCCGGCTCCCTCGCTCAAGATCATTAATGACACGGTTCGCTTCTGCGTCGAGCAAGCGCCGCTCTACCATCCCATAAGCATCAGTGGCTACCACATACGTGAGGCGGGATCGACAGCGGTTCAGGAATTAGCCTTTACGCTTTACGATGGCCTGACCTATGTGGGATCAGCGATTGAATCTGGGCTGAACGTGGACGATTTCGCCCCCCGCCTCTCCTTTTTCTTCAATGCCCATAACGACTTCTTCGAAGAGATCGCCAAATACCGGGCCGCACGACGCCTTTGGGCGCGCGAGATGAAACGGCGGTTCCGCACCAAGAACCCAGCATCGTTGGCGCTCCGCTTTCATGCCCAGACCGCTGGCTGCAGCCTCACCGCGCAGCAGCCTTACAACAATATCGTCCGGGTGGCTCTGCAGGGACTAGCCGCTGTCTTGGGAGGTACCCAATCGCTGCACACGAATTCTCTCGATGAAACGCTAGCCCTTCCGACGGAAGAAGCGGTCAAGACCGCTCTTCGAACCCAACAGATCATCGCGCACGAAGCCGGAGTGACTAACGCGATCGATCCTTTGGGGGGGTCCTACTACCTGGAGTGGCTGACGAACCGGATGGAGACCGAGGCGAAAGCTTATTTCGATAAGCTTGACGAGATGGGAGGCATGGTCCGCGCCATCGAGTTGGGCTTTCCTCAAAACGAGATCCACCGGGCTGCCCTGGCTTACCAGCGAGAAGTGGATAACGGGGAGCGGATTATTGTTGGAGTCAATGCCTACACCGAGCCGGAGGAGCGCCCCATGAAGATCCTTAAGATCAAAGGGCAGATCGAGCGGAAGCAGATCCAAAGGCTAAAAGAGAGAAAGAAACATCGCAGTGGGCGAAAAGTAGCCTCCGCGTTGGATCGCCTTACAAAGGTTGCCGAGGAAAACGGCTACCTCATGCCGCCGATCCTGGATGCGGTGCGCTCCGAGGCCACCGTGGGAGAAATCTGCGATGTTTTGCGAAAGGTTAATGGAGACTATCGAGAGACGGTCGCGCTATAATTTTAGATTTTTGAATTCGGATTTTGGATTCGAATTAATCGGAATAGTCTAGGAATCTTTGTTTCACCCTTGCACATGAAAGCAGTGCCTTGCTGGGGGGATAGACGAATCGAGTTCAAAACGTTCGAGCCTCAGCCACAATACATTGGCTGATCCGCCAAAGCCCTGTGGCAGAGTTCAAGACGTTTTTAACGATTTGAACGGAGCGAAGCGGTTGAACTATTTGAACGAATTGAACCATTTATTGCCCACGGCCGGAGGGCTCGTTCCCCGAGCCATAGCCATGCAAGTTCCACTTTCAGAGGAAATCCAAAATCGATGAAGCTCGGTCGCTTTGAAATCTACCCACTCCTCGATGGCCACTTCCGCCTGGACGGCGGTGCCATGTTTGGTGTGGTGCCTCGAGTCCTCTGGGAGAAGACCAATCCCCCGGATGAGCGCAACCGGATCCTCCTTGCCCTCGGCGCGCTCTTAATTAAGGCGCACGGGAAATATGCATTGATCGATACCGGGATTGGAAACAAGGGGGACGAGAAGTTCTGCGACATCTATGGCGTGGATCGCCGGCCTTCACTTGAGGAGTCCTTGGCGGAGATCGGCCTCACCCCCAAGGAGATCCAGATCGTCGTCAACACCCATTTCCACTTTGATCATGCGGGAGGGGACACCACGCGCCTCGAGGACGGTCGGATCGTGCCGACCTTTTCCAAGGCCGAATATTACGTTCAGAGGGATGAGTGGCGATTCGCCATGACTCCTAACGAGCGGACTCGCGCAAGTTATCTTGTAGAAAACTATGAGGTGCTCTCGAAGCTAGACAGGTTGAATCTTCTAGATGGCGACGCCGAGATCTTGCCAGGCATCCGGGTGATTAGAACGCCTGGTCACACTGAGCACCATCAGTCGGTGATCGTCGAGTCCGAAGGCAATACCGCATGCTTCCTCGGCGACTTGATTCCGACCAGTTCCCATCTCCCGCTTCCCTACATCATGGGATACGATCTCTTTCCCCTGACGACGCTCGAGACCAAGCGAAGGTTGCTGGAGCAGGCCTATGAGGAGGCGTGGCTGCTGGTCTTCCAGCACGACCCCATAGTGAGAATGGGACGGTTGGAGAAAATCGACGGGAGGTATCGGCTGAAAGAGATAAGGGCTGAGTAATGAGGACCGAACTCTAGACTCCGAACTCGAAACTTCTTTTATGGCCAGGCGCTCAGATAAGAGGCTCCGCGTTTTGATCTGCAAGATCGGTTTGGACGGTCATGACCGCGGAGTGAAGATCGTCGCCAGGGCGCTCCGAGATGCCGGGATCGAGGTGATCTATCTCGGCATTCACAACACGCCTGAGGAGATCGTCAGCTCCGCAGTCCAGGAGGATGTTGACGCCATCGGGCTGTCGATCCACTCCGCGGCCCACATGACCCATTTTAAAGAAGTCATGAAGCTCCTTAAGAAAAGCAAGGCCACAGGCATTGTGGTCTTCGGCGGTGGCATCGTTCCTAATGAGGACATACACCTTCTCAAGAAGATGGGGGTAAAAGAGATCTTCACTCCGGGCACGCCACTCGATGAGATCGTTGAGTTCGTAAGATGCCTTCCCAGCACGGGTAGGGCATGAGCCACGAGACAACGATGGAATTTGAACTGACAGAGGAACAGAAGATCCTTAAGCAGACGGTCCATGAGTTCGCCCAGGCTGAGATTGCGCCGGGGGCTTTGGAGCGGGATGGGACCGCGCGGTTCCCCCATGAGCTGATCCCTAAGATGGCTCAATTAGGACTTTTGGGAATCATAATTCCGCAGGAATATGGAGGGGCCGGATTGGACACCCTGAGCGCAGCCATCGTTATCGAAGAGCTCGCCCGTGTGGACGGGGCGGTGGCCTTGATTGTCGCCTCACACAATTCTCTCTGTGCAGGTCATATCCTTAGCTCTGGCAACGAAGAACAGAAGAGAAAGTATTTGGTTCCCCTGGCTCGTGGGGAAAAACTTGGGGCTTGGGCCCTGACCGAGCCCGGGTCTGGCTCGGATGCCGCCGGCCTTAAGAGCCGTGCCAGGCTTGATGGAGACGGTTGGGTGATCAACGGCGAAAAGCTCTTCACCACCCAAGGCTCAACAGCAGGCATCTACGTCATCATGGCATCGACGGCCCCGTCTCGGAGGGCTGAAGGAATCTCCGCCTTTATCGTTGAGCGTGGAACCCCCGGATTGATTGTGGGGAAGGTGGAGAACAAGTTAGGGGTCAGGGCGTCCGACACGGCGGCGCTTCATCTTGAAAACCTCCAGGTGCCCGAGGAAAACCTGCTGGGAGAACTCAATGGCGGATTCAAAGATGCCTTAGTAGCGTTGCGCGGTGGGCGCATCGGCATCGCGGCCATGGCGGTGGGGATTGCCCGAGGAGCGCTGGAGGAATCGATTAAATACGCCAAGCTTAGGAGACAGTTCGGTAAGCCGATCGCTGAATTTGAGGCTGTCCAGTGGATGCTCTCGGATATGGCGACCGAGGTCGATGCCGCGCGACTCTTGGTCTATCGGGCGGCACGTCTCAAGGACCTCGGCCGCCCATTCAAACGAGCTGCCTCTGAGGCCAAGCTATGCGCTGCTGAGATGGCTTCCCGAGCCGTCAACAAGGCAGTCCAAATCCATGGGGGCTATGGGTATATCAAAGATTCTCCTGTGGAGCGGTACTTCCGAGATGCCAAGATTTGCGAGATCGGCGAAGGGACCTCTGAGGTCCAACGGATGGTCATTGCGAAGGAGCTGCTGAAATGAAGAGGATCGAGGATAGAGCTTCGATATGTCGGATAATCTTGCAAAACTAGTTCTCAAGGGCGATGTCCATGCGGCAGCGCAATTGCTGACCATGATCGAGAGCGGAGATCCCAAGGCAAGAGCTGTGCTTAAGAAAATATATCCCCGAACGGGGAAGGCCCACGTCGTCGGCGTAACCGGGGCTCCAGGGACAGGAAAGAGCGCGCTGATCGACCGCATGACGGCTGAGCTGCGACGCGGTAAAAAAAAGGTGGGGATCCTGACGGTGGATCCGACCAGCCCCTTCTCACGCGGAGCCCTCCTGGGAGATCGGCTCAGGATGCGGGAACA
The DNA here is from genome assembly GCA_050735075.1 of Binatia bacterium. Classification (GTDB taxonomy): domain Bacteria; phylum Desulfobacterota; class Binatia; order UBA9968; family UBA9968; genus JAHFAO01. Next base: position 9,639 of record JBOHVJ010000458.1, on the reverse strand, counting down.
TTTTCTGGACCCAGAGGTCTTTATCAGGAGCTTGGCCAGCCGTGGGGGTCTGGGAGGCGTTCCACCTTCCATTAGGGGAGCGATCCATCTCCTCGATGCGATGGGAAAGGAAATCATTTTTATTGAGACCATAGGGGTAGGTCAGGATGAAGTGGAAGTTTCAACCCTGGCCCATACAGTGGTGGTTGTTCTGAATCCCTGGATGGGGGATGAGATTCAGGGGATGAAGGCAGGGCTGCTTGAAATCGCAGACATCCTCGCCGTCAACAAAGCCGATCTGCCCGGAGCCGAGCAAATGGTCCAGCAGCTTAGAGGGCTTTATGAGGATCCGGCTCTCCTAATTTTACAGACTTCCGCGACAGAAAATGAAGGAATTACTTTGCTACTCGACGGAATTGAGAGGCATCAGGCACAGCTTCTCGCTAGTGGTGACCACCGGACCAGAAGGCTCAATTTTTGTCGACAAGAGCTGGTGTCTCTCCTACAGGAGAGAATGTTCAACAAGGCACTCAAAAGGTTGGAGAAAGATTCTATGGAAAAACTTGTCCAGAAGATTGCTGAGCGGGAGTTGGATCCCTACACCGCTGTGGAAAGAGTAGCGAAGAGGATAAGACTTAACGCTGAGGGCTAAGCGCCTAGCGCCAAGCATGGGGCGATAGAGGAGGCGCGATATATGGAGCAGTTTGAGTTCGGTGGGGAGATCGTTTGGCGACCGACGTCAGAGGTCGTGGCGCAAAGCCGCTTGAAGCGATTTATGGATCGTCACGGAATCACGAACCTGGACGAGTTGATGCGGCGCTCCACTCAAGAGCTCGAGTGGTTCTGGAACGCCGTCATGGAAGATCTCGGCATCGAGTTCTACGAGCCTTACACCCGTGTCCTGGACACGACTCCAGGTATTCCCTGGACGCGATGGTGCATCGGCGGCAAGATGAACATCGTACACAATTGCCTGGATAAGTGGATGGGGTCCCCGATGCAGAATCGCGCGCTAATTCGATGGGAAGGCGAGGAGGGAGCAAGCCGCGTCCTTACCTATGGCGATGTCCATCGGGAAGTCAATCGCCTGGCCAACGCTTTACGCGGCCTGGGCTTGAAGAAAGGAGACGTGATCGGCCTCTTTATGCCCATGGCGCCGGAGATCGCTATCGCGCTGCTTGCCCTTGTCAAGATTGGCGCGATCGTCCTGCCTCTTTTCTCCGGCTACGGGGCAGCGGCGATCGCGTCACGTCTGTCCGACGCAGAGGCCAAGGCCTTATTCACTGCTGACGGATTCTATCGGCGAGGACAAATCGTCCTTATGAAGCCAACCGCTGACGAAGCGATAGCACAGGTGCCTTCCGTCGAGCATGTGCTCGTGATGCGGCGACTGGGGAAGGAAATTCCCTGGACAGCAGGGCGCGACCACTGGTGGCATGAGATCGTCGAGGGACAATCGCACCACGCCGAGACCGAACGGACTGATGCTGAAGAGCCGCTCATGATCATCTACACGTCCGGCACGACAGGGCGGCCGAAGGGCGCAGTTCACACGCACTGTGGCTTTCCGATCAAGTCGGCACAAGATATGGCGCATGGACTCGACCTGCAAGAGTTCGACACCCTCTACTGGGTCACTGACATGGGATGGATGATGGGGCCATGGGAATTGTTCGGCACATGCCTTCTGGGAGCAACCATGCTGTTCTACGATGGCGCCCTCGACTACCCTGACCGAGATCGCCTCTGGGCGCTGGTTGAGCGCCACGGTGTGACCGTCCTGGGCGTTTCTCCAACCCTGGTCCGCTCGCTGATGCGCTATGGCAATGAGCCAATCGAACGACACGATCTCACTACGCTGCGCATCCTCGGCTCGACGGGCGAGCCATGGAACCCCGATCCATGGCGTTGGTTCTTCAAGACCGTGGGCAAGGGGCGTTTGCCGATTATTAACTACTCCGGCGGGACCGAGGTATCGGGCGGGCTAGTTATGGGTAACGTTTTAACCCCACTGAAACCGTGCGCCTTCTCGGGCCCGCCGCCCGGGATAGCTGCCGACGTGGTGGATGAACGGGGCAGTCCGGTCCGAAACCAGGTCGGCGAGCTCGTTGTGCGCCAGCCTTGGATCGGAATGACAAGGGGATTCTGGAAGGACCCGCAGCGCTACGTCCAGACCTACTGGTCACGCTTTTCCAACGTGTGGGTTCATGGAGACTGGGCGGCTATAGATGAAGATGGCCTTTGGTATATTCTGGGCCGATCCGACGATACGATCAAGATCGCCGGCAAACGTGTAGGTCCGGCCGAGATAGAATCTGTGCTGGTCGAGCACCCCGCTGTCAGCGAGGCCGTGGCCATCGGCGTTCCGGACGCCATCAAGGGACAGGCGCTCGTTTGCTTCTGCGTTCTGATGCCGGGGCAGCAGTCGAGCGAGAGGTTGGAAGAGGAACTGAAAGAGCATGTGTCCCGGCATCTGGGCAAGCCCCTCAAGCCGGACGTCCTGAGATTTACGGGCGATCTGCCTAAGACGCGCAATGCCAAAGTAATGCGGCGGGTCATCCGCGCTGCCTACCTTGGTCAAGACCCCGGCGATCTCTCGGCTTTGGAAAATCCTCAAGCTGTGGATGAGATTCGGAAGGCACTGTAAAAATCACGAGAGGGCTCTAGCTAGTGCCGGGTGGAGAGCTGTTCGAGGTTAAAGGGCATGGCACGGATCTTCGGAAACGTACTCGAAGCTGTCGGAAACACTCCGCTCGTCCGCCTCAACCGGATTACCGGAGGGAGTCCTGCAACCATCTGTGTGAAGTTGGAGGCGTCTAATCCAGGGCACAGCATTAAGGACAGGATCGCTCGAGCGCTGGTTGAAGATGCGGAGAGAAGGGGTTTGCTCAAGCCTGGGGGAACGATCGTCGAGCCAACCTCGGGAAACATGGGCGTGGCGCTCGCAATTGTCGCCGCCGTTAAGGGTTACAAGTGTGTTTTCACTATCCCGGACAAGATGAGCATTGAAAAAATTCGCCGCCTTCGTGCGTTTGGCGCAGAGGTTATTGTCACCCCAACAGCGGTGCCCCCGGAGTCTCCTCAGTCCTATTATTCGGTTGCCAGGCGCCTTGCCGAGGAAATCCCAGGCGCTTACATGCCCATGCAGTACGACAATCTTACGAATATGGAGGCCCACTACGCCTCCACCGGCCCCGAGATTTGGGAGCAGACAGAGGAAAAGATTACTCACTTCGTCGCCGGCATGGGAACCGGAGGCACGATCTCGGGGATCGGAAAATACCTCAAAGAGAAGAATCCGGGCTGTAAGGTTATCGGAATTGACCCTGAGGGGTCGATCCTGGCGAAAGTCTTTCAGGATGAGACATGGTCTTGGGGTGATTCGCACCCCTACAAAGTTGAAGGAATTGGCGAGGATTTTGTCCCTAAGAACTTACTTTTTAAGTACATAGACGATGTCGTGACGGTTTCCGACCGGGACTCGTTCTTGATGGGCCGAAGGCTGGCACGGGAAGAGGGGCTCTTCTGTGGAGGTTCCTCTGGTGCGGCGGTCGAAGGGGCCATCCGGTACGCGCGGGAAAGGCATCTCGGAAAGAAATCCCTCATTGTCGTGCTCCTTCCTGATGCGGGGGAAATTTACCTTTCAAAGATGTACTCGGATGAGTGGATGAGACAGAACCAATTCTTAGGGGTGAGCGTGCGGGTTGTCGAGATCCTGGGTTTTAAGGGAAGAAAGCTTCCCGATCTGCTCTCTGTTGAAATCACGGACACCGTGCGCGATGCGATCGACAAAATGAATCGATTCGGTGTCTCGCAATTGCCCGTATTCGAGAAAGGGAACCTTGTTGGATCGGTGAGCGAGACCTCTCTCTTCCAAAGAACGATGGATGATCCTCAGGTGATGGGGCTTACTGTAGGGGCGTTACTTGAGCCCCCTTTTCCCACGGTTGGGCCAGAGGAGGATGTTTATGAGGTGTTGAAGCTTCTGAAGTCGGCCCCGGCGGTCCTCGTCCGTGACGCAGCGGGCTACCAGGGAATCGTTACACGTTTCGATGTTGTAGAGCATCTAGGAGGGCGCTTGTGATGGCACACAAGAAGGCCCTCAAGCAGGCGATGCGGTTTGCCACTCGAGCTATTCACGTGGGGCAAGAGCCCGAGCCTGCAACAGGGGCAATAACGGTCCCGATCTACCAGACAAGCACCTACGCACAGATCGCACCGGGGGTCCATAAGGGATACGATTACTCGAGGACGGACAACCCCACGCGCACGGCCCTCCAGGAGGCGCTTGCGAGTCTCGAAGGGGCCCAGTACTGTCTTGCCTTCTCCTCCGGCATGGGCGCGGCAACTACTGCAATGCTCCTGCTCAAAGAGGGAGATCACGTCGTTTCCTCGCGCGATGTCTATGGCGGCACGTACCGACTCTTCAGGCGCGTATTCGAAGACTTTGGACTTACTTTCTCCTTTGTGGAAACCTCCCACCTCAGAGAGATTGAGCGGGCGATAACCAGGCGTACGCGCCTTGTCTGGATCGAGTCGCCCACGAACCCGCTTCTGCGGATTACAGACATCAGAGGGGCTGCAAAGGTTGCCCACCGGCACGGGGCTTTGTGTCTGGTCGATAACACCTTCGCATCACCCTTTTTCCAGCGACCCCTTTCGCTTGGCACAGACCTCGTTCTACATTCGACGACCAAATATATCGGTGGACATGCGGACATCGTTGGCGGGGCAATCTGTCTAAACAAACGCACCTTGTACGATCGGCTAAAGTTTATGCAAAACGCCGCCGGTGCGACACCCTCCCCCTTCGAGTGTTTCCTCACGCTGCGCGGGCTGAAAACGCTTGCCCTGCGCATGCGGGAGCACGAGAAGAATGCGGGGCAGATTGCGCAGCTCCTGAAGGGCCATCCGCGTGTACGGCGGGTTTACTATCCGGGGCTGCGCGACCATCCTGGCCACCAAGTTGCTGCTTCCCAAATGGACGGCTTCAGTGGGATGGTATCATTTGACGTAAAGGGTGGCCTGACTGAGGCGCGGCGCGTTTTGGGGCGTTTGAGTGTCTTTAAGATTGCCGAGAGCCTCGGCGGTGTGGAGTCCCTCGCCGAGTTACCTGCTGTGATGACACACGCGTCGATTCCCAAAGAGGAGCGGAGGAGAGTGGGGCTTGATGATGGGCTCATCCGTTTGTCAGTAGGGATTGAGGACGTGGAGGATCTTCTTAAGGACCTGAGTCAAGCCCTGGGTCGGTAACTCCTTAAGGGTCATTTGGTGAGGGGACTATCGGTGGGAGGCTCCAAAAACAAAAGCCTCAGGGTCGACAATATGGAAGGATTCCAGGTTGACCGCGAACGAGGATTCCTCCCCTTACCGGATCCCCTTGAACGCTTACCTTCGGATTTTGATCAGTGGGAAGCGATCGCCAAGGACCTGCCCAAGCTCCTAGTTGCGGGGAAGATCCGCTCTGTTCTCGAACGCCTGCCGGTATTGAATTCCAGACAACTGACCGACGATAGGCAATATCGGCGCGCCATGCTTATCCTATCCTTCCTTGGACACGCCTACGTGTGGGGGGAACCGGAGACCGTCACTCGCATCCCTGCTGGCTTGGCGGTTCCGTGGCACCAGGTTTCCCAACAACTTGGTCGGCCACCAGTTCTCTCCTATGCATCCTACGCGCTAGATAACTGGAGGCGCCTCGATACTAAAGCTCCTATCGAACTGGGGAATATCGTGCTCCTGCAGAATTTTCTTGGCGGCCTGGATGAAGAATGGTTTATCTTGGTTCACGTAGCCATTGAGGCCAAGGCCGGATCAGCGCTTTGCGCGATCGTGGAGGCGCAAAAAGCCGTTATTGAGGGTCAGGCACAGGAACTAGAACAACATCTTTCCCACATCGCCGGTACGCTTGAAAAGATATACGAGACCCTGTCGCGCATGCCGGAGTCTTGCAACCCTTACATCTACTACAACCGGGTGAGGCCTTACCTTCACGGGTGGAATAATCATCCTACTCTTCTGGACGGGATCATCTACGAGGGCGTCGAGGCCTACGGCGGCAAACCGCAGAAATTCCGCGGCGAAACCGGCGCCCAAAGCTCCATCGTTCCATCTCTCGATGCCGCCCTGGGAATCGTGCACAAGGAGGGTCTGCTGCATACCTATCTCATGGAAATGCGCGCCTACATGCCGCCAAGACACCGGGCATTTATTGAGGCCCTCGAACAAGGGCCATCCATTCGTCAGTGCGTGCTGGACCATCGGCGAGGTCGCCCCTCTCTTCGCGACGCCTATAACTCCTGCGTACGCTGGCTTGAACTCTTCCGTTCGACCCATCTTGAGTTCGCTCAAAGGTATATTCAGAAACAGAGCCAGCGCGGACCGCACAATCCCGTTGCAGTGGGAACCGGCGGGACGCCTTTTATCCCTTACTTGAAGAAGCATCGGGATGAAACGGCTAAACACCAGATACCATAGAAAAGAAAGCAGGCATCCTCCCCGGGAGAATGCCTGCTTCTTGCGCTTAGGGCGCCAAAACCTTATGTCTCTAGTTTTTTGGTAAGTCCCGCTTGTCAGCGGGTTACAGCACTTCCTTGCACGCCGCCATTACATCGACAACCTCCGGATTGCCTTCATCTGAGACCTTCCTTTGTGGTCGCCGCAGCGAGCCTTTGCCTTCAGGCAATTTAGTTGAGGTCTAGTGAGAACAGCTCCGTGTCGAGTAGCGAACCTGCCGTGCGAAAAATGTGCCGCCCGCGAACAGCGGGCCATCTTGGCCAGGTGGAGTAATGTCTTCCATAGCGAAGACCTCCTCTTTCAACACGGGGGCTCTCTAACGTGCGCGCGCTCCGTCTGCCCCCTTCGCCTTGCAGGGTTAATAGATCTAATTTGCCTCCTATCTCTATTAGGCTGGCTTGTCAAGAGGGTTTGAAGAAAAAAGAAGAAAATAAGGAAAAAATAAGAGTCAGAGAACAATTTTATTGGAAGAAATCCGCTCAAGCTATAAGACTGCCAAGGGATTCGTGGCCAAGTGGAGGGGATGGAACAATTTCAAAAAGAGATCGGAGCGATGTTAGACGGATGCCCAGATGCGGCGTTAATGGTACAAACCGAGCGGCGCAGCTGCTCATGGTCACCGTCCGGTCGCTGCCCACCATACGCAGCACGCGATTCTTATTTGCTTTTAGCTCTATTCGGGTCGTCTTCCGGGTTGACGAAATTGACGACAAAGGGCGCCTCGCCGTACACCTCGATCACATTACCGGCCTTGTGCAGGCCGAAGTGGCGCATCGTCGCCGGGATCATGGAGTGCGCGCCAGCTTTCAGTTCGATCAGCTTGGAGGCATCGTATTTGTCGCCGTGAGCCACCAGGAACGAGCCCGCCAGCACCGTGACGTGTTCATCGGTTACATGCCAATGCGGCGGCACTTTGGCCTCTCCTTTGGTACGGATACGGATCACGTAAAAACCGCCCTTCTTGTCCGGGTCGCCGGAGACGACGGCCATCTCCACGCCGGGTATGAGCGGTTTCCAGACGAGTTGATCCGGCCTGACTATGGCGTGGCTCGCCGGCAGTGTTTTGGTGGTGGGCTTCACGCCTTGCGCAAAAGTTAAAACCGGCAGCAAGATCCCAACAGACAAAACCGAAATCCTGACGATGGTAATGGCTGCCCGTCCACCATGACGGGCACCATGCTTATCTCTTGCGCCCGAGCAATGGCGACGAGCAGCGTCACCAGAAGCACTAGCACGAAAGAACATTGGTCTCCCCATGCTCTGGTTAGCCCACTGATAGCGCAGCGGGCCCGCACATGAAAATGATAGCGACCTCTTTTGAGACAGCATAACGAGGCTGTAGAAAAGTCCCAACTACCAAAAAAAGCACCTTGAGCACCTTGAGGGTCAGGTCTTGTTTCTTGATTCTGCGGAAAAAGCTCTCCGCTCACCCTTCGACAAAGCTCAGGGCGAACGGACGGAGTATTGAGATCGTTGATCTATTTCCGTTCATGCTGAGCATGTCGAAGCATGAAAAACCACTTTTTCAGCAGAATCGTCTCTTGTATCAAGGTCTGTTTGCCAACCGGCTCACCGTAGCGTAGTGCAGGTCCAAAACATCTGCAACCTCTCTCTGGCTGTATCCGTAACGATGCACCGCCCGGACAATCAGCGCGTCTCGCTTGGCCTTGGGTAGCTTCCCTCCAAACAGCGTCTTTAGCTTAGGCCTGCTTAAATACCTCTGGCTTCGAGGAATCTCTAAAATCTCCTCGTAGCCCTTAACATAACCCTTGAGCTCCTCTACAAAGTCCTCTTCCCCCAACAATACCTGCGCTTGAACTCCCTCCCAGATCGAGGGCCTATCGATCCCTTCCCTGACAAAGCGACGGTAGTGTCGAGCGGCTGAGTATCTCCTCTTGCCAAACTGGCTCAACACCCAATCCACCGCCAGCCACGGAGGACTTTTCCCTAGCCCGGCTGTAGCCCCGTAGCTACTCCACTTGCATTGCTCGACTCTCTGTACGGCCTTGGCCCTGACCGGGTTTAGCACCACGTAGCGACAGACTTCCAAAAGGTGGCTCTCTTTCTGTATCAGGACCGCTTTGTAGCGGCCCTGAAATAGATGCCCCACACTTCGGTGGCGCCGATTGTAGAGTTGGGTGTACACACCGTTTAGCTGGCGCATTCCTTTGGAGAGGTTAGCCTCCGGTGTCTCGATCACCAGGTGATAGTGGTCGTCCATCAGACAGTAGGCGTGGCACAGCCAGTTAAAGCGCTTAACGACCTTGCCCAGGCACTCTAAGAACGCTTGGCGATCGCCATCGTCATCGAAGATGTCCTCTCGGGCGTTGCCCCGGGAGGTCACATGGTAGATTGCACCATCAAATTGCACTCTGAGAGGACGAGCCATGACGCATCGCAACTATCACAATAGTTGGCGGATAGCAAGATACAAGACCTGACCCCATTAAGCGGCTGTTCAAAAGGTTATAGCCGTTTTAAACGATTTGAACTATTTGAACTCTGCCACAACGCTTTGGCGGATCAGCCAACGTATTGTGGCTGAGACTTGAACCATTGAAGAGGCATTGGCCATTGCCTCCCGCTAAGAGGCAGGTCCCCTCGGCTTTCGTCTGGCACACACTCTCGCAGCGGAGCCAAGGGAGGACTTGAATTTAGGCGAGCCGAAAACCTTCGATATCCAATATGGAGCCGGTGCGCTTAGCTTTGGGTTTGAGTACAATATCGACGCGGCTCCCAATACGGACTTCTGATGGTTTTTTTACCTTTAGCAGCCGATGAAGCAAGAACGTGGTGGCGCCATCAAGTTGGACTAGGGCTAGCGCCATCGGTTTTGGCAGCGGTTTGTCATCGTGATCAGAATAGCAAATGGTGAAGCTGATCACCGTCCCCTGTGGCTTGACCTGCACTTCTTCGGTTAGTTCGGCGAAGCAGCGCTCGCAAAACAGTCGAGCGGGCAGGTAGACTTGGTTGCAGGGTTTGCAGCGTGTACCCACCAACTCGCCTCGCTCTTTCAATGCCTTAAAGAAGATTTGGCCGCCCACTCCAGCCGTATAGAAGGACTGGATTGGGATCTCTCCGGGCCAGGCGCGTGTATCGGCGTTCTTCAGCATTGTACCCCTCACCCTGGCCCTCTCCCGCAAG
>JBOHVJ010000457.1:0-4400 GCA_050735075.1 Binatia bacterium | reverse complement strand
GTGAAGATGGCTGGGACCGTCGAAGACGTCAGTGATGCGAATTATAAGGAGTTTACGGATGCGCCGGCAGCGGTGGTGGCGTATGGCATTGCATCCTGTGAACCCTGCAACGCCTATGACCCGATCTTAGAGGAGACCGCCGCGAAGTTTCCGCAGGTCAAGATCGGCAAGGCGAAAATGCACGTGCCCGGCCGCTGCCGCGAGATTAAGAAGATGTACACCTTCGAGACCTATCCCACCACCCACCTGTTTTCCAAAGGCAAGCTCCTCCTCACCCGTGAGGGCAAGGTGGAGGCCGACGAACTCGCCGCCCTCATCAACGACCACCTGCTAAAATAAGCGTGTGCGGGGCTCAGTCGCTTCCGCGCCTCACGCGACACCCCATCCACGGCGCTCTGGAGCGGAAGCCTTCTGGAATTCCTGCGGCCGCGGTCCATGACCGCGGTGCCTTATTCAGTTCCAGCTTTCCATCTCCAGACGCCGGGCGGGACCCCGTCGCTCCGGCACAAGTCGCTCTGAGCCCCACACACACTTTTCTGGGTGCATGCAACACGCGGTTTAGGAAAGCGTGTCGCTACCCACCTCTGGCGCACTCCACACCATTCAGGCCAATTCCGCCAGGGATTCCGCGCAATCGCCAAATTGGCTGGAGTCTGGAGTAGTGTGGAATGAGTTAGAGTGTGGTGGGCTTGAGCACAAAATGAGTACAGTGTAACTCGCCATCAAGGTGTTCTATCGCTAGACCTTCCCCCCACCAGCAATTGTCGTCTAGCACCCTCGCGTTCTACCGTCAACTTGACCGGCAGTGAGATCTGTGAGGTCCAGTACACCAACGGTTGACCATTAACCTCGATGATCCGATCACCACCCCGGATGCCCGCGAGGTGGGCAGCACCACCTTGCAAGACCCCACTTACCAGCACACCCTCGCCCGCCGTGGAGAGATCTGGAACCACGCCAAGAGGATTTTCGCCAAAGGCCGCGACCAGAGAGGCAAGCACGTAAGAAGTTGCGTGACGCAGAGCCTGGTGGTGTGCGAGACGAATCACCTCATGAGGCCAGGGCAACCCTTGCTCAGGAGCAGGCAATCTCACGGTCGCGACGGCTAACTGACGGAATAGCGTGATTCCCGATTCCACATGGAGTACCCTCATCTCGACAGACCCGATGATTTCACCTCCCGTGCCGGCAATCGATTGAGCAGTTTCCGGCGGAAGCGACTCAATCCGGTAGGTGAGGAGGCTATCGGCACCAATCATTCTCCCGATGCGCACTGTCGTTTCCTCGTTATAGCGGCCACTATGCTGAGCCACAACTTCATCAACAATTGATCGGAGTGCATCCTTTTCGATGATGACCAGATCAGGGTGTCGCTTGTGGAGTACGTTCAGAGCAATGTCCAGCCAGGATGCGAAGTCAGAACCGAAAGTGTCCGAGAGCGGGACAATTCCCAGTCGCTTGGGAGGGGGCGAGAGATCCATCGGCATGACTATCGGAACGATTGAGATATCCCATGACCAACTTGGTGGGTGGTACTCTCTCACCTCGCCTTTTACGGCTGCATGGCTGATAGGTAAAACGGTTGCTGCTGGTTGCAAATTGACCTGAACAACATCATCGAAGGCCCAAAATCCGCCAGAGCTTAAGTCGTAAAGAATGGGGATGAAGGCGAGGTAGAGCCAGACTGCATCGACCAGGTTCCACCATGAAAAGCCGCGCTTGATCTGGACAATGGAGGGCTCATAACCTTCCTTTTCAACAACCGCAACGTGAGAGGACTTCCGGCTCAACGGTACGGTGACCGGCGTCGCCGACTGAAGGCCTGCGACAGATAATTTTGCGCCTGATGGATTCGAGTTAAAGGCAACCGGTTGATGATCTCCGTTAATCAGGGTCGCACAGCCGCAGAGTCCTAGAGACACACTCAGTAGGAGGCTGATTGCCCTGAGGGAGCCTATTGACGTCAAACCAGTTCTCCGCAAGGCTGAGAAATATTCTGGATTCCTAAGTCAGTACTCAAAAACCATCGGAAAAATGCAACGCTTAACCCAGTGAAAGCCAAGACATACATGTTCCTATGGAGCTTTTCAAAATCAACCTTTAAAAATGCGCTGCAAGTCCCATTGTCTTACGAAAGGATTCAGACAAGTACCATTGTTTGGTTTCCATCATGACGGTGTTAAGACTCTGCTCAATTGCGTCTTCTATCTTGTCGGCGCAGCCACAACACCAACACGATGCTTGACCGGAACCAGTAAATATCCTGGACTGGAGATTTCTGCCGTCTTTATCCTGTATAGCCAGCGATAGGGCGATTTGCCCGTCGATCATCACATAACCCAAAGGGCCGCTCCACATTTCGAAGGCAAAAATCTCAATGCCTATCTTCAGAACCGGGGAGGCGCTTCCACTTGGCTGCTCGACTAGATTAACCTGATACCCTGAGGCTTCAAGACCGTCCTTAATGATGCGTACTATGTCGAGAATTAATGGTTGATTGGATGTGATGCTACCATGTTTAAACCTAGACAATGTCCATGTTGATTTTCCTATCTCACTTCGGTCACTCGCACGTCTGTCCTCTGCTTTTTTAACCAGGAACACACTTCCTTTATCTTGAGAAGGTGGCTTCAAGAGAGGACTAGTCTTGAGGTCCACTGACTCTCCGCCCAATCCGGCACATCCGGACAAGGCTAGGAAGAAAACAGCGTAAAACAACTTGGGATATCGAAATGCGCTTTCTTCCACGTGGTTAATCAACTTAGGAATTGTTATGCGTCTCCATCTGGTTTAGGCTGCCCATGTATGAAGGAACGCTGTAACCTTGGCTGTACATGCTATTACGGTTGTCATATCTCAGAACTATTTGTTTTTGACTCGCTGGGAAGATACGCCAATCCCTTTGAAAAATCGACGGCTGGTTTTTGGCTTGGTTAGTAGGGTTTTGAACCCTCGCTGGACTTAGACCACGGAAGGGATGGCCGGGCCTGCATCGAGAATTGCGCGGATTCACCCGTTGCAACGAGGAGCAACGGGTACCCGGTCCCGCACTTGCCGAGCAGAAGCGGTCCGCTGCAAGCGGACGGCGAGCACTGTTTGAAGTTCAGTTCAGCGAAGCTCAGGACGGAACGAGTTGCACAGCCGAGCAGATGGGAGACTTAGTGCGGTCGAGACGAAGCGCTGAGCAGGGCAGGTTCGGCCATCCCGTTCAGCCGCTGTATTCAAAGGCGAGATCGCGCGTTTGGACGAGGCGCACGCGTTCGAGTTTGCCGCTCGGGACGGATTTGACGAGACGATCCCAGATCGTACGCACGAGTTGTTCGCCGGTTACCTTCTGAATACCCAGCACTTTGCGTAAATCCTGGCCGTTGAACGGCTGGATGCCTTTCTCCTGAACCAACCGATCTAAGGCGACGATATCCGTGACCATGCCGGTCTCGCGATCAATCGGGCCATGGAGCGTCACGAAGAGATCCCAAGTGTGGCCGCTCCACGTGCCTCCTGATGATGTGCGAGCTCCCTCATAGACAGCGGTGAATTGATACCTCCGCGTGATACTTGCGACATCCAGTCCAGCCGACGCCGTGACATCGGCAAACAGATCTTCGTCTTCATAGAGACGGATGGCATGCAGTGTGCCGATGTCCTTCTGCGTTTCGAGCCTCTGCCACAACACGCGGGCGATGTTCTCCGTGGTCGGAATCGCGTCCTTGAAATACGGCGTGTCGAGATTCAAGTGGTTGTGATCAAACTCTTCGAGGACTGCCTGGAGCACTCGCTTCAAGTCAAAGAGGTTGACCACCATGCCCGTGTGCCGATCGACTTCTCCCGACACCGTCACCTCGAGCAGGTAATTATGTCCATGACCAGGCTCATTGTTGCAAGCCCCAAAGGCGGCTCGATTGCGAGCGGCATCCCAGTTCGGCTTGTGGTAGCGATGCGAGGCGGCGAATTCGATTCGTTTGGTCAACAGGACGGGCGCCACTACGAACCCCCCTCAGGAACCAAAGCAAAAAGGGCCAGGATCGTGATTCACCAGGATGGTGACTGATCCCAGCCCTTCCATGTGCAAAACAGAAACGGTGACTTACGCGCTGAAGGAACTGCCGCACCCGCAGGTGGTCTTGGCCTGCGGATTCTTGATCGCAAACCCCGACCCCTGCAAACTGTCCACGTAGTCCACCTCCGCGCCGCCCAGCAATGGGGCGCTCTGCGAGTCCAGGATGACCTTCACGTCCCCCTTCTCAATCACCGTGTCGTCATCCGACATCTTGGACTCAAAGGCCATCCCGTACTGATAGCCGTGGCACCCGCCGCCCCGGACATAGATCCGGAGCCCCACAGCGTCCTTCTCTTCCTGGATCAGTTCCTTAATCTTGCTCTCCGCCATTGGCGTAATG
>JBOHVJ010000456.1:0-2396 GCA_050735075.1 Binatia bacterium | reverse complement strand
GGGTATAGCCATGGGCCTGACGGCCATCGGTATCGTTTACTCTCCCTGGGGCAAGCAATCAGGGGCGCATCTCAATCCTTCAGTCACGTTCACCTTCTTCCGGCTCGGAAAGGTTAAGGCCTGGGATGCGCTCTTCTATGTCTGCGCACAATTTATTGGGGGGATAGCGGGGGTTTTGATTGCCGCGGCAATCCTGGGAAGCCTTCTTGCGGACCCCTCGGTTAATTTCGTGGTTACGGCCCCAGGGCCATACGGCGTGGGAGTGGCCTTCCTGGCCGAGTTAGTTATCTCCTTCGCCCTGATGTCGGTAATATTATCCGTTTCAAACACTCCCAGCCTGCACCGCTTTACGGGGCTTTTTGCTGGTATTCTGGTTGCAACATACATCACTTTCGAAGCTCCGCTCTCGGGCATGAGTATGAACCCCGCGCGCACCTTTGGGTCCTCTCTTTGGGCTCAGGTTTGGACAGCCCTTTGGGTTTACTTCACGGCGCCGATCCTCGGCATGCTGCTGGCTTCTGAGGTTTACGTGAAATGGAAAGGGGCAAAGAGTGTTTCCTGCGCCAAACTCCACCATCAAAATAGTAAGCGGTGCATTTTTTGCGGCGACCCAGGGCTTGTACGGTAAATTAACGACCAAGAAGCACGAACAGCATCTTTTTCCTTCTACATGGCATCTAATCAGTCGAAAGGAGAAACGAAATGAAGGCAGTAGCTGTCACTCCGAGTAAGCGTGAAGTTAGCCTTATCCAGCACGAGTCGCCTAAGGTCTCGGCGCCTACCCAGGTCAAACTCCGCATGCTCGAGGTAGGTGTTTGCGGGACAGACAAGGAGATCTGTGCTTTCCAGTATGGGACACCGCCTCCTGGTTTCGAGCACCTTGTTATAGGACACGAATCGCTCGGCGAAGTCGCAGAGATCGGCCCTGCCGTGAGCAGCATAAAACCAGGTGACCTTGTTGTCCCGATGGTCCGTCGTCCCTGTCCCCACGATCACTGTTTGGCTTGCCGTTCCGGCCGGCAAGACTTTTGCTTCACCGGAGACATCACGGAGCGTGGAATTAAAGAAGCGCATGGCTTCATGACGGAGTTTGTCGTGGACGACGAAAAGTACATGAATCCCGTTCCGAAGGAGCTCCGCGATGTGGCGGTCCTTGTGGAGCCGCTCACCATTGCAGAGAAGGCGCTCGCCCAGGTATGGCAAGTGCAGCAGCGACTTCCGTGGGCTTGTCCCACCGCCCTAGATAAGGCACGCGCTCACTGCCACCGGGCGCTGGTGCTCGGCGCGGGGCCAGTGGGACTCCTTGGTGCAATGGCGCTTGCTGCCAACGGCTTCGAGACCTATGTCTACTCCCGCGAGCCCGAACAGAGCGCGAAGGCCTCCCTCGTCGGATCGTTCGGAGCGAAATACCTCTCCGCTGAGACCAATCCAGTAGAGCGCCTAGCTGAGCGGATTGGAAACATTGACCTTGTCTATGAGGCGGTTGGCGCCTCACAGATCGCCTTCCAGGTGATGAAGGTTCTTGGGACGAACGGTATTTTCGTCTTCACGGGCGTTCCTGGGCGGAAAGGCCCGATCGAGGTTGACACCGACCTGATCATGCGGAACCTCGTGCTTAAAAACCAGGTCATCTTCGGGACAGTGAATGCCGGACGAGACTCCTTCCAGGCGGCGATCCGCGATCTCGCAACTTTTATGAAGCGCTGGCCCAATGCTGTCCGGGCCCTCATCACGGGGCGCTATCCCATTGAGGCGTTCAGCGATCTCCTCCTCGGACGTAGCGGCGGGATCAAGAATGTCATTAAGCTTGGATAACCAAAGCCCTGTGGCTCGGGGAATTCTGCGATGGTAGAGCGCATCCTTTTTGGGTGACACGGCGTCTAATAGAAGTAAAAAGCGTTCAAAAACCAAACTAAACAAAGGAGGGTTGCTTATGTGGAATATTTTTCAGATCCGATCACTTCGATTGGCGCTGCTGTCCTCGTTGGTCTCAATGTCGTTGCTGACGGCACCAAGCATCTTCGCTGCTGAGGTCCATACCAGCAAACCGTTCAAGGGCGTAAAGGCAAACACCGGGACGGTTTCCCACTCTAAGCAGGGAAATAAGATGGTGTTGACGCTATCAAATGACTTCAAACCACCCGAGGCGCCGGACGCGCACTGGCAGGTGATCGATTCCAAGGGCAATGTCTACATGCTCCAGAAGTTAATGCTCAAAGGCGACAAACTTCTGAAGTCCATTACCCTTCCCTCTTATATTCAGGATGTCGCCAAGGTCCAGATGTGGTGCGCCTTCGCGGAGACGAACCTGGGCGAGGCACCGTTTGATAAGCCGGTGAAGTAAGCCGGGAGGAAAAGATCATGAAGTCTATAAAGAACGCTATTCTGTCTCTATC
>JBOHVJ010000455.1:0-17458 GCA_050735075.1 Binatia bacterium | reverse complement strand
CTCGAGCGCTTCAAGAAAAAAATTTTCTTGTCACTCCATTTCTTTCATGTTATAGACGACCAACAAATGGTTCCTAAAAAAGTTTTTTTTTCAAAGGGAGTTGGTGTCCATAAAGAAAAGCTAGCTTCTTTTGAGTTGGCGTTGCGGAGTGCAGGCCTCGCTTACTGCAATTTGGTTCTGGTCTCTAGTATCTATCCCCCCGGATGTAAGAGAATATCCAAAGAAGAAGGTGTAAAGTTATTGCGTCCGGGTGAGATTGTTTTTTGTGTGTATGATCGTGAAAGCACCAATGAACCAAACCGTTTGGTTGCGGCTTCGGTTGGCGTGGCGATCCCAGCCGATCAAGAACAGTATGGCTATCTTTCCGAGCACCACTCCTTCGGTGAGACCGATGAGAGGGCCGGAGAGTATGCCGAGGATCTCGCGGCGAGCATGCTTGCGACTACGTTAGGGATTGAGTTTAACCCTGATTCGGATTGGGACGAAAGGGAACAGCTTTTCAAAATGTCTGGTCAAATTGTCCGCACCTCTAACATCACGCAGTCCGCTATCGGAAACAAAGATGGACTGTGGACCACCGTTTTTGCAGCCGCAGTTTTTGTCAACAGCGAGGACAATGCGGCTAACGAAAATAAGTAGCCAGCAGTCAGAAGGCCGGTGCCTGAATTTAGCATCAGCCTTCAGCATTTATCAGCCTGTTGAAAAAGGCCCATTTGTCGGCAGCCGGCCTGGGAGCATCTTTCCGGCCCGATGCAATACACCTGTCTTACGCTCGCCAAATCGCTGATAGTATCTCTGTGGTACGCTTGAATCTCCTCGCCGGGTGCATCGGCCTTTCAGGATGCCCCCAGCCGGCAGTTGTGACAGTTGCGCTCGACTGTCTCGCTGAAAGCTGATAGCTAGCTGAGACCTATTCTTGGTGTCGGGCAAAATACGCCACGGCAATACTGATGCCGTAGAGAAGAGTAAGAGGGAGGGAGAGAAGGACCTGGGAGACAATGTCAGGGGGGGTTAGGATGGCCGCCAGGAGAAAGATCAAAAGAATGGCATAGCGGAATTGGTGGATGAGGAAGAGGTGGTCGATTAAGCCAATGCGCGTCAGAAAGTAGGCAAGGACGGGGAGTTCAAAGGTAACCCCAAAGGCCAGCAGCAGCTTGGACGAAAAAGAGAGGTATTCTCCGATTCTGATGGCCGGCCGGACATCGATGGCCTGATAGCGTTTCAGAAAGAAGGCGTATCCGACCTGAAAAATCACTTCATAGCAAAACCAGGCGCCTAGGAGGAAGAAAAGGGTCCCGAAGAGGACAAATTGACGGGCGTAGCGTTTCTCTTGCTGGTAAAGGCCCGGAGCGATGAACTGCCAGCCCTGCCAAAGAATAACGGGGAAACTCAAGAATACAGATGCAATAAAAGCAACCTTGATCTTGGTGAAGAATGCCTCCGGAACAGCCGTGCCTATAAGGGTAAGACCGGGAGTCTGGATCCGCAGGAGGGGAGCGGTTAGGATGGAGAAGATAAACTCCGCGAAGGCAAAGCAAACCAGGAAAGCGGCCATCACCGCAAGGCAAGATTTAATCAGGCGGGAGCGCAGCTCCTCCAGGTGGCCAGTGAAGGGCATTCGGGCATCGTTGAATTGCCCTCTACCTCGGTTTCTTTTCACTCTCTTCCGTGGAGGTGGGTGAAGGGGGCGTCTCTACCTTTTTTGCCGAGAAAGGGTCGTTATCGGAGGTAGCCTGAGGAGATGACTGTTCAATCTCCTCTTCCACCTGGCGGAGCTCCTCTTTTAATTCATCCGTGGCGCGGCGAAACTCTGCGATGCCCTTCCCCAGTGCCCGAGCTATCTCAGGAAGCTTTCTAGGTCCCAGGACAATCAACGCGAGAGCGAGGATCAAAATCAACTCAGGCATGCCGATGCCGAACATCGTTTTCCTCTGTGTGTAAAGCTAGTCCATTTCCTATTTGTTGGCAAGCCGTCCGGGCTCTCCGTCAAAGTGTGGTCTCCTCGGGAAGAAAGCCTTCCAGCCTGAGGAAATGAAACCGTTCCAATCGTTCAAAAGGTTCAATAAACGATTTGAACCATTTGAACAACTTGAACCATTGCTGAGGCAGAGACCCATCGGCTCCCGCTAAGGGGCAGCTCTCCGCCGCTTCACCCTGCAACCACTTTTCGCATTAACAGAGATGGCAATCTGAGATGAGGTAGAGCTTGGACGAAGCTACAGGCCATTAAGTGGCTTTACAGAATCCATATCGGGTGGTAGATAAACCCCTTATGGCCCGTTCTGCAGTGGTCATCGATCGGGATTTCCTAAAGCATGATCCTGGCCATTTTCATCCGGAGAGTCCCGAGCGCCTTAAACCTCTTCTCGATCTCACAGGAGAACTCGATTCTCAGAGTTTCCAACTCCTACCCCCCAGGCCTGCTACGAGAGAGGAGGTAGAGTCCTGCCACAGCAACGATTACATTAAGCTTATCCAGGCCACTTCCGAAACCAACCTCTATGCATTGGACGGAGACACGCTAACTTGCAGAGACTCTTTTGGGGTGGGGTTGCTCGCAGTTGGCGGCTTCTTGAAACTGTTGGATTCTATAGCCGCAGGGGAGTTCCGCAATGGCTTTGCCCTGGTGCGGCCACCTGGCCATCATGCCCTGAGAGATCGTGCTATGGGTTTTTGCCTTTTCAACACTGTGGCTATTGGTGCCCGCCATCTTGGGCGTCACTATGGAGTGAAGAGGATTTTGCTTATGGACTGGGATGTGCATCATGGAAACGGTACCCAGGATGCATTCTATCGAGACCCGTCGGTTCTTTATCTCTCTACACATCAATATCCTTACTATCCTGGCACTGGGGCTGTTGAAGAGGGAGGTGTTGGGCAAGGTGAGGGTTTCACAGTAAATATCCCCCTTCCCGCTGGCTGCGGCGACGAGGAATATCTCCGGGTATTTAAGGAGATAGTCGTTCCTATCGGTAGCAAGTATAAACCGGAGTGGATTCTTGTTTCGGCTGGATTTGATCCTCACAGGCGTGACCCTCTCGGAGGTATGGATGTGACGGAGAGGGGTTTCGGTGTCATGGCCTCAATGCTTCTCGATCTCGCAGAGAAACACGCCGGAGGAAAAATCGGATTTTTACTCGAGGGAGGGTACGATCTAAAAGCGCTAAAGAGCTCGGTTGCTGCGGTGCTTCAGGAGATGAGGCACGAGAGCGGCGGCGAGATGCAGGCCGAGAAGGGTGGGGAGGCGATTCAGCCGTTGATTCGCAAGGTCTTGAATTTTCAAGAGAAATATTGGTAGCGGGGTTTAGTATTGACGCTTCAGTCTGACTGGATTATTAATAGGGATCTTTTAGAGGATTAGACAGTGAAGGAGTTTGAACAGCGCAGGGTAGTGGTGACCGGCCTGGGGTTGGTTACACCTTTGGGTACAGGGGTCGAGAAAAACTGGAAGGCCTTGGTGGCAGGCCGATCTGGTATTAAGTCGATTACCCGCTTTTCCAACCTGGAGTTTTTCCCCACCCGCATAGCTGGTCAGGTGCCTGACTTTAGGGCTGAGGATTTTATCGAGCCTAAAGAGATCAAAAAGATGGATCTCTTCATCCAGTATAGTGTTGCCGCGGCTGAGATGGCAATCCAAGATGGCGGGTTTAAAATCGATCCTGACGAAGCTGAGCGGGTCGGGGTGATCGTCGGGGTAGGCTTGGGTGGAATCGAAACTATCGAGTACTACACCAAAGCCCTTCTCGAAGGGGGCCCGCGTAAAATATCGCCCTTTTTTATCCCCAAAGTGATCTCCAACCTGGCTCCAGGTCAAATCGCTATTCGGCATGGCGCCAAAGGTGTCAACTGGACTCCCACCTCGGCCTGTGCCTCAGGGAACCACGCCATCGGCGAGGCCTTTCACCTGATTCGACGCGGTCTTCAAGATGCCGTTATTGCAGGAGGCGCAGAGTCCGCCATTACGCCTCTCGGAGTGGGAGGATTCAGCGCCATGAAGGCCCTTTCAACGCGTAACGAGGAGCCGGAGCGGGCCAGTCGGCCCTTCGACAAAGATCGGGATGGTTTTGTCATAGCTGAAGGTTCCGGCGTGTTGATCCTGGAGGACAGGGAAAAGGCCTTAAAGAGAGGTGCGAAGATCTACGCCGAGGTCATCGGATATGGGGCGAACAGTGATGCGTATCACATGACAGCCCCTGCACCGGAAGGCGAAGGGGCCGCTCGCTGCATGGCATTAGCCCTAAAAGATGCGGGCATCCAGCCGGACGACGTGGACTATATCAATGCCCACGGAACGTCCACCGAGTATAACGACATCAATGAAACCCAGG
The DNA here is from genome assembly GCA_050735075.1 of Binatia bacterium. Classification (GTDB taxonomy): domain Bacteria; phylum Desulfobacterota; class Binatia; order UBA9968; family UBA9968; genus JAHFAO01. The sequence goes on along the minus strand of JBOHVJ010000455.1, from coordinate 13,130 downwards.
CGATCAAAAAGGTCTTTAGAGAGCGTGCGTATAAGATTCCTGTTAGTTCCACAAAGTCGATGACAGGTCATTTGCTGGGAGCCGCGGGGGCAGTGGAGGGAATTTACTCCGTCCTTGCCCTTCATAACGGAACCCTTCCTCCCACCATTAATTATGAAAAGCCCGACCCCGAATGTGACTTGGATTATGTCCCGAACCAACCGCGCAAGGCCGATATCAAGGTGGCGCTTTCTAACTCCTTTGGCTTTGGAGGGACCAACGCCTGCGTCGTCTTCAGGAGAGCTGCATGAGGCGATCGCAGCTGCGGACCGTTATTCTCGGTACTGGCTCACAACTCCCCTCTAAGGTGTTGACCAACGCAGCATTAGAGAGACTTGTCGATACGAGCGATGAGTGGATTACCACGCGGACCGGAATTAAAGAAAGGCGGATATTGGAAGAGGGCAAGGGTAATGCGGATATGGCCTACCGCGCCTCGGTTAGGGCCCTCAAAGATGCAGGCGTGGAGGCCAAGGACCTTGAGGCTATTATCATGGGAACCTGTACCCCGGACTATCCCTTCCCTAGCTCTGCCTGCGTCCTCGAAGACATGCTGGGGGCTCGGAAAGGGTTTTCGTTTGACGTCAATGCTGCTTGCTCTGGTTTTCTCAATGCCCTGGCCGTGGCGGATTCATTTATCCGGACGGGCAGGGTTCGCAACGCCCTTGTCGTTGGCTCCGATGCCTTGAGCCGGCTGCTCAACTGGGAGGACCGCGCCACCTGCATCCTCTTTGGTGACGGGGCCGGTGCGGTTGTTGTCGGCGCTTCGAGTGATGGGAGCCAAGGGGTCCTCAGCACTCGGCTACGCACGGACGGCTCCTACGTGAAAACCCTTTATGTTCCTGCAGGTGGCTCTCTTAAACCTGCCAGTCTGGAGAGTGTCAGGAAGAACGAGCATACCATAACGATGAATGGGAAAGAGGTGTTCAAAGTGGCGGTGCGCTCCATGGAAGAGATCAGCCGTGAGGCCCTGGATGAGGCTGGGGTGGACGTCGGTGAGGTCTCTCTGGTCATTCCCCATCAGGCAAATCTTAGGATCATTACTGCCTTAGCCGAGCGTCTTGGAATCCCGATGTCCAAAGTGGTGGTGAATTTAGATAAGTATGGCAACACCTCTGCCGCCTCAGTACCCGTAGCCTTAGATGAGGCCAGGAGGCAAGGCCGGATCCGGCATGGGGATATTGTGCTTCTCAATGCCTTCGGTGCCGGCTTCGCCTGGGGCGCGGCGGTGATACGGTTCTAGGCGAACAGCTCCCGCTCCATCATCCTCGCAACCTTCAAAGTTCTTGCCTTCCGCTCTCCGTTAAAAAAGTGTGGTCCTTTTCTCGGGAAGAAAGCCTTCCGGCCTGAGGAAATAGAACCGTCCCAATCGTTCAAAAGGTTCAAGCCTCAGCCACAATACATTGGCGGATCCGCCAAAGCTTTGTGGCGGAGTTTCAAGGCGTTTTAAACAATTTGAACTATTTGAACAACTTGAACCATTGCTGAGGCAGAGACTCATCGGCTCCCGCTGAGGGGCAGATTTCCTCCACTTCACCTTGCAACCACAATTTTCGCAGTAGAGCCTGGCTCGGCTTGACATCTCTCTTATGGTTGATTATCGAGAGCGGGTAATACAGGAATGGGCGTCGTAAGGAGACTCTATGGCGAAAGATCCTGTTTGTGGCATGGAGGTGGAAGAGAAGACGGCTGCGGGGAGCCACAACTACGATGGTAAGACGTATCTTTTTTGCAGCCTGCATTGTCTGGAGCGGTTCAAGCAGGAGCCGGCGAAGTACCCCGCGCCTCGTCCTCATCTCCACGAAGGCCACGTGAAAGAAGGTCGTCCCGGCATGCTCTATACATGCCCGATGGATGCCGAAGTCCGCCAGTCTGAGGCGGGAGCTTGCCCTAAATGCGGCATGGCGCTCGAGCCACTTACAGTTGCGCCTGCTGCAACCCGGATCGAATACGTCTGCCCAATGCACCCGGAGATTGTGAAGCAGGAGCCAGGCTCCTGTCCCATCTGCGGTATGGCCCTGGAGCCGAGAACTGTAACGCTCGAAGAGGAAGCAAATCCTGAACTGGTGGATATGACCCGGCGGTTCTGGATCAGTGTGGCGGTAACTGTGCCCATCGCTCTGCTCGCCATGTCGGAGTTGATACCAGGTCAACCGGTCCAATCCACGTTTTCTCCCAGCGCCCTCAACTGGCTTCAGCTTGTGCTCGCAACACCTGTGGTTCTTTGGGGCGGGCTCCCCTTCTTTCAGCGCGGTTGGGCGTCGATCACGAACCGCAGCCTCAATATGTTCACCCTCATAGCCATCGGTGTCGGAACAGCTTACATTTACAGCCTCTTTGCCACTGCCTTCCCTGGCCTTTTCCCGGAATCGTTCCGCGGGCACGGAGGTGAGGTAGGGGTCTACTTTGATGCCGCTGCGGTCATCACAACGTTGGTTCTGCTGGGCCAAGTGCTGGAGCTGCGCGCGCGCAGCCAGACCAGCAGAGCAATCAAAGCCTTACTGGGGTTGGCCCCCAAGACCGCCCGCTTGATATGCGACGACGGCAGCGAAGAGGATATTCCCTTGGACCGCGTACAGCCCGGAGATCGCCTTAGAGTTCGCCCTGGCGAGAAGGTTCCGGTCGATGGGCTGGTTTTAGAGGGCGCGACGTCTGTGGACGAGTCCATGGTCACCGGCGAGCCGATTCCGGTCGAAAAGACAGAGGGGTGCAAAGTCACCGGCGGTACTGTCAACGGGACGGGGAGTTTTGTGATGAGGGCGGAGCGCGTGGGGAGCGATACGCTTCTTGCGCAGATCGTGCGCATGGTGAGTGAAGCTCAGCGCAGCCGCGCTCCAATTCAAAAGCTCGCCGATGTTGTGTCCGGTTACTTTGTCCCAGTGGTGGTTCTGATTGCGATCATCACATTTATCCTCTGGGGCATGGTTGGCCCCGAGCCTCGTATGGCTTACGCCCTTCTTAACGCCGTGGCGGTGCTCATTATTGCTTGCCCATGCGCGTTGGGTCTAGCTACGCCAATGTCCATTATGGTTGGGACAGGTCGCGGTGCCACTGTCGGAGTGCTGATCAAAAACGCTGAGGCCCTGGAGATTTTGGAGAAGGTGGACACCCTGATCGTGGACAAAACAGGGACGCTTACCGAAGGCAAGCCGCGGCTGACCTCTATTATCTCGGTCAACGAAGGGGGCGAGTCGGAGCTTCTCGGATTAGCCGCGAGCCTGGAACGTAGTAGTGAGCACCCTCTGGCCGCTGCGGTGCTATCTGCGGCGCAGCAAAGGGGGCTGAGACTCTCGGACGTTGGGAATTTTCAGTCGGTAACAGGAAAGGGGATTGTCGGCACTGTAGATGGGAAGAGAGTTGCTCTCGGCAATCAAAAGTTGCTCGATGATCTGGGCGTAAGATCGAACAGCCTGCTGGATCGGGCGGAGAAGCTGCGACAAGACGGACAGACGGTGATGTTTGTTGTGATCGGGGATAGCGTCGCGGGATTGCTCGGCGTGTCAGACCCTATCAAGCAGTCCACTCCGGAAGCGATTCGTATGCTGCACGAAGATGGAATACGGATTGTCATGCTTACTGGGGATAATCGAACGACGGCCGAGGCTGTCGCAAAGAAACTTGGAATTGACGAATTTTACGCAGAAGTATTGCCTGAGCAAAAGGGAGAGTTGGTAAAGCGCCTGCAAGCCACGGGCTGCTTCGTAGGAATGGCTGGCGATGGAATTAACGATGCCCCAGCGCTGGCGCAGGCTCACGTGGGCATAGCCATGGGAACAGGGACCGACGTGGCGATGGAGAGTGCTGGGGTGACGTTGGTCAAGGGTGACTTGCGCGGGATCGCAAAGGCGCGCCGGCTCAGTCGAGGAACGATGCATAACATCCGCCAGAACCTTTTCTTTGCCTTTGTCTACAACATGTTGGGAGTGCCAGTCGCGGCAGGAGTGCTCTATCCGTTCTTCGGATTACTCTTAAGCCCTGTGATCGCTAGCGCTGCCATGACCTTCAGCTCCGTTTCCGTTATAAGCAACGCGCTCCGCCTCAACAGGCTAGCGCTCTAACGCTTAGCGTGAGCGGCGTCTCCACTTACCGTACGAAGAATGGCCGCAACGTCTCTCGTTGTCCACTCCACGCTAGTGGTGGAACTACTTCGGCGTGATCCAGTCGAGCAATTGGCTGGCGCGGCTCGATGTGTGGATTCATCGCCGCCTACGGGCGCTGCGAGGCGTCCTCCCTATCCCGATTATGCCGTACGCTTGCGGGGCCGCTGACGCGATGCCTTGCCCGTCAGCCGGGAGATCGTACGCAACGCCTCATTCACCGCACGGGCGTTGGGAAAGATTTCTGCGACATCCGGATCGAGAAGAACAACGTTAGTGCCTTCCGCGTACCGTGCCGCAGTGACGCCGCGAACCGCCTTGGAAAAATCGTACTCGGGCCGCATGGTGTCTTCGTCAGAGCCAAGCCACCGGGGTTTCTTTTTACTCTTCTTCATATTGCTCTCGTTCATGTCGAGTCGCCAGCCGAGCACTAATGATTCGCGTTCGCGGCGGCCTCTCGGTGTAGGAAACGACCAGCAAGCGATAGCGGTCCGACATGCCGAGCACGATGAACCGTTGTTCGCCCTCTGAATGGTCTGGATCTGGCATGTTCATTGACAGCGGATCACCGAAAACCGTGACTGCCTCTGGGAACGAAACGCCGTGCTTGCTGAGATTTGCTTCTGCCTTTTCCGGGTCCCACTCGAAGTTGTAACCCACCGATACATTCTACCGTTCTCGTTGAAAATTCTCCATCGGTATAACGCTTTGGGTGAGAGGCGCGGTCCGCCGCGTCCGTCTCAACCCAAGGTTAGGAACCTTATGGGTAATTGGACTTATCCCCTTTTCTCCTCGATTTTCCTCTGCTGCTTTTTTGCCCTCTGCGGCCTTCATCCGCACATAGAGTTCGTATATGGCGTCAACACACGAAGCTCCTGGGGGCAGGCTGTCGGCGATGGATCTAAGCTCAGCCTTAATATCTTCGGTTTTCATGCCCATAGAGTATGACTAGTCGCTTCATTTTTCAATCCGTTCTTTTCAACTAGTGGATTTGCTGCCTGGAATTGTTGAAAGGGCTCAGTCTTTAACTGTACGGCTTGTAAAGCAAAGGCCTAGTGCATCCGTTGTATCATCTTCGAGAGGCGTTTCGATGTTATGTCTACGGCCATTACATTGCCTGTCTGTGCGTTTGCAGATGTGTTCTCGAAGAATCACTCAGGGAAAAATTGAAGGATTATCCACCACTAATCGGCCTTTATCGTCGGTTAGATGGGACCAAGAAAGGAGGAATTGAGGCTCTAATCGATCATGCCTTTGAACGAAAGATTTTAGATGGCAGAGGTTTTGATTTAGCAAGGAGAGTTGCTAGGAAAGGAAACTTGGCTATCCATTCCGGAAAGGCTTCAAAAGAAGCTTCCGAGAAGATCCTTGTGAACCTCCAGAAACTCATCAGCGATTATCTGACAAAGTGAGGGGCGCGGAGAGGGGATTAAGTTTTAATCGCGGGGATGAATGGGGTGTAGTCTGCTGAGTTCCAGTCTTCCCCTTTATTTCGTCCCATAGAGCCGGTCGATGAAACTGCTGCGGTTGAGTTCCGAGAGGGGAACCGACTCACAACCTTCTATGGCACAGGGGGGTAGACCAAAGAGGCCCCGGGTCCGAGCGGGATACCAAGCAATAGCCAAATTACCAGAAGCAGACTCCAGCCGATCGCAAAGGCCACAGAGTAGGGCAGCATCATGGCCAAAAGAGTGCCTAAGCCTATCTTGGGTTCGTATTTCTGGGCAAACGCGATGATGAGCGGCATGTAAGGCATCAGAGGAGTGATGATGTTGGTGAAGGAGTCTCCGATGCGATAGGCGGCCTGAGTGAGCTCCGGTGAATATCCCATAATCATCAGCATGGGAACAAAGACTGGACCGATCACAGCCCACTTCGCCGATGCGCTGGCAAGAAAGAGATCGATCAGGGCACAGACAAAAACGAAGAGCACTATGAGGGGAATACCAGTGAAGCCGGTGGCCTTGAGGAGATCCGCGCCGGTCACCGCCAGTATGAGTCCGAGGTTGGACCAACCAAAATATGCGACAAACTGACTTGCCACAAAGGCAAGAGCGATGTAGCTCCCCATGGTGCTCATCGTCTCCTCAATCATTTTACCTGTATCCCGATCGTTCTTTATTGTCCCAGCGGCCAAGCCGTAAGCCAGACCTGGGAGTAAAAAGCCTATAGCCATAAGGACGACCATCCCCTGGAAAAGAGGCTCCAGTCCGCCCTTGGCATCGCGCAGCAGTCCGTTCTTTGGAAGAGTCAAAATGAGCAGGACAAGGATCTCAGCGATCATAGTGATTCCCGCTGCCACCAGTCCCCGCTTTTCTTCGATCCGAAGTGGCTCCATGGATTCTTGCCTTGCGCCTGAATAAGGTCCGAGTCTAGGCTCCACGATCTTGACCGTAACCCAAACGCCGATGATCGTTTGCAGGAATGCCGATCCGATCATGAAATAGTAGTTGGCGGTTATCGGGACGGTATATTTGGGGTCGTAAAGGCGCGCCGCCTCTTGCGTAAGACCGGCAAGCAGGGGATCCACAGGTGTAAGAAAGATATTGCTACTAAATCCGGCTGAGACTCCGGCAAAGGTGGCGGCTAGACCCACGATAGGATGACGTCCAACTCCGGCAAAGAGGGCCGCTCCCAAAGGGATGAGTATCACGTACCCGGCGTCTACTGCGATGTCGGCATTAACCGCGGCAAAAACTAGAGCAGTGGTAAGAAGCCACGATGGTACTCCTGTTGCCAAGGCTTTTAGTGCCGCCGTGAAGAGTCCGCTCCGTTCGGCGACTCCCACACCAATCATGGCCACAAGCACGGTTCCTAGGGGTGCGAAACCGGTGAAGTTCGTTACTGCCTTGGTGATGATGCTCTGGATCCCTTGGCGATCGAGGAGATTGACAGCCGCTATGGTTTTTCCGGTTACGGGATGGATGGCGGAGATTGCCAGCAAAGAGGCAATCCAGGATAAAAGGACAACGCCAAGGGAAAAGAGGAGAAAAAGTGTAAAAGGATGGGGGAGCCGGTTGCCCCAGCGCTCAACAAGGTCAAGCGCCCCAAGAAGAAAACCTGCGCGCTTTGCGGAAGGGGTCTTTTTGCTTTTGTCGTCGGCCATGGGAGTTCGAGTACTGCTGTTGGCCGATTCTGTCAAGAGGGGATTATTGTGTTTGAGCCACTTGCTGCTCGATCTTTTCCTTTAGCTGTTGAAGTCCTGGGCTTAGTTCTACCGGGTAAACCGTGGGATTGCGAATGGCCTTGGTCGGCTCATCAAGGCGATTAAATTCCTCATGGAAGCTTTCCCGGATCTCCTTTAGAGTCGGATAAGGCTCCTTTGTCTTCCCCTTTTCCATAAACTTCTTAAGCAAAGGTTCAGTTCCCGGAAAGTTCTCATTCCGAAGGGCAATAACGTCCTTCTCCAACCGGCCTTGGCCGTCAACAAAGCGGAAGAGCTGCTTTCTTCCAGGCAAGGAGACCTTCCCCGTGCTGAGCTTTAAGACTGGCCGCCCGTTGTGTTCCACCAGTTTGTAGGCCATGTCGAACCAAGGGGCATCGCCCGAGACCCCCATTTTTGTCCCTACCCCGTAACTGTCGTAGGGGACATTAGCGTCTGAAAGGGCTGCTAGATCATATTCATCCAAGCCTCCACTGCCGGTAATTTTGACATCGACGAGTCCCGCCTCATCAAGGATCCGTCGGGCTTCGCGGGCCAGGGAGGCCAGGTCTCCGCTATCGATGCGTACCCCGCGGAGCCGCTGCCCTTTCTTGGCCATCTCGCGTGCGACTTGCACAGCCTTGTGCGTCCCTGCCAGGGTATTGTATGTATCGATGAGCAGAGTGGAGTTGTCGGGAAAGCTCGAAACGAAGCTGCGAAAGGCATCCATCTCATGCTCGAAACTTGAGACAAAAGAGTGCGCCATCGTCCCGACGATGGGAATACCGTATCTTCGCCCTGCCAGCACGTTGCTGGTACCACTAAATCCGCTTAGATAGCTTGAGCGGGCGACTTTCATCCCTGCGTCGATTCCATGTGCGCGGCGTAACGAGAAGTCCACGACCGCTCGGCCCCGAGCGGCATGGACACAGCGGGCGGTCTTCGTTGCGATGAGTGTCTGCAAATTGATCTGATTGATGATGAAGGTCTCGGCGATCTGGGCCTCGATGATGGGAGCCGTGATATCGAGGATCGGTTCGTCCTTAAAGAAGAGACGGCCTTCAGGGATAGCCCAGACCTCTCCGGTGAAGTGCAGGCCTTTGAGAAAGTCTAAAAAGTCGGCGGCGAACATACGGGTCGAGTAGAGATAATCTATGGATTCCTTGTCGAAGGCAAAATCTTGTAGAAATGCTAATACATCCTCCAAACCGGCGGAGACGAAATAGCCCCGGTTCGGAGGATAAGACCGGATGAAAAGGCTGAAGGTTGCGGGCTCGAATTTCCTACTTTGGAAGTAGCTTTGGGCCATGGTTAGTTCGTATAGGTCTGTCAGCAAGGCTAAGTTGTTACGGGTGCCCACAAAGACTCCTCAGCGAAAAAGAAGTGCTGCCAGTTTAGTGTAAAAATGACACTAAGTAAAGAGAGACTTCCCTGGGCTTAAGTAGGCTATTGATTTCCAAGAGATCTTTTGTTAAAAGTTTTTGACGCGGTGACAAAAAATAAGAAGGAGGCGTAGATGTTTCAGGACAAAATCGAACTAAAAGATTTCGACAAGATGGATCCGGAATACAAAGATCTGCTGGGGCGCGTTTTGAGCATCCAAGCGGATTGTGAGATTGGGGGTCCCCATCTCTATGTGGAGGATATTTTGCCCACTGCCCCGACAAAGGTGGATCAACTGATTGTCGCTCGAACCGCTGCCGAGGAGGTCGATCACTATCGCAAAATATCCCGCATCCTCGGTGATATCGGTGTTGACGTCTCTTATGTGCTAAGCTGGCCTAATCAGAAACGCTATGTGGAAGCCTTTCGCGGCAAAATCACTACCTGGGAAGACTTCGCGGTTTTTGGATTGCTGATTGATCGAGTTGGCCGTTATCAGTTGGAGGAGTACATCGGCTGTACCTACGCGCCGCTCGACCGCATCCTCCCCGACGTCTTGAAGGAGGAAGAAGGGCACCTCGATTACGGGACCAATAAGACGGCCGAGATGGCGGCCAAGGGGGGAGAGTCGAAGGAGAGGGTCCAGAAGGCGCTCGACTACTGGTATGTGAAGGGGCTCGATATGTTTGGCCGCTCGGATTCCTACAGGTCCGAGCGCTACCGTTACTGGGGCCTCAAGCGCCGGACCAACGCTCAGGCCAGAGAAGAATACATTAATGAAGTGAAGTCCCTCATCGAGAAGATGGATCTTCAAGTGCCCGACCCGAACAAGGGAAGGCTGTATTTCTAGAAAGGGCAGTGACATGTCACAAGCGCCTCATACTGAAGAGCTGGACGAGCACCTCAAAGATATCATCCAGGCAGTGCATCGCGCCGTCAATTGGGCGATGCCGCACCTGAATGATCCGAAGATTGTTGACAAGGCGATCGAGGACTGCAGAGAGATTTTGGACGTCGTGATGGAGGGGAACGTCTCGGAGTGGTTGAAATAAACCGTTCACCCTCTAACGTCTGCACCCTGAACGGATAGAAAACAGGCATTCGCTAAAGGCGCTCTACTAAGGAGAGCGCCTTTTATTATTGATAAGACCTTTTAATACCGCTACCCGATGGAGATGCAGTCTTGAATATTATCGTCTGCGCCAAGGTTATTCCTGCCAGTTCAGTGACCATCGAAATCGATCCTGTCACCAAATGCATAGTGCGCAAAGGGGTTACCCACGAGTTGGACCCGGCTGCCGCGAGCGCAGTCGAGGAGGGGCTGCGGCTGGTTGAAAAACACGGCGGCACAGTAACCGTTGTCACTATGGGGATTAGTGACGCCACGATCGGGATTCGCAACGCCTTGGCCATGGGGGCGAATTCGGCCATACACATCTTGGACGAGGCGGTGGCTGGATCCGACGCACTGGGCACGGCAAAGCTGTTGGCGGCGGCCATTAAAAAGGAGTCCTTTGATTTGGTTATTTGCGCGACCGAGAGCAGCGATAGTTATTCGGGGATCGTTCCTGGGCAGCTCGCCCAACTGTTGCGGCTTGCGCCGCTGACCTTCGCCAAAGAGGTCAGCGTCGATGGTAGTAGGATCACCATCAAGCGGCAAAGCGAAAGCGGGTACGATGTCGTCGAGGCCCAATTGCCGGCGCTGGTCACTGTGACCAGCGGTATCAATGAACCTCGCTATCCTCAACTCAAGGGAATCATGGCTGCTAAGAAGAAGGAAATTAAGAAATATGCCGCCGCCGATCTGGGTCTCGGGTCGGACCAAGTCGGAGCTTCTGGTGCGAGGGAAAAGGTTTTGACTGTTGGAAGACCGCCCGCCCGCCAGGCTGGAAAGGTCGTAACGGACGAAGGGGATGGCGGAAAGCAGATTGCTGACTTTCTCGCCGAGTTGAAGATTATTTGATGGCTGATCTGATTTGGGTTTACGCCGAGGTGGTCGATGAGAAGATAACGTCCACCACGCTCGAGATGCTTTCGAAGGCTTCTGAGGCGGGAACGGCGGAAGCCGTGCTGCTCGGGCCCGCCCCTGAGGACGCCGATCAAACACTTGCCAACCATGGAGCTAGCAAGGTCTATCGCTCTTCTGATCCAGTCTTTCGAGATTTTTTGACACTCCCTGCGGTAGAAACTATCGCGGGGCTGATACAGAAATATCAGCCAGTCGTGATGCTCTTCGCCTCGAGCTATGCCGGCCGTGACCTAGCCGCTGCGCTAAGTGCCCTGCTCGATTGCGGCGCGATCACAGACGTCGGTGACTTTGTACTGAAGGATGGTTCTGTCGAGGCCACGATTCCAGCCTTAGGCGGTAGCTATCAAAACACGAGCACATTGGTGAGTTCGGGAACGAAGATATTGTTGGTCCGTCCAAAGTCGTTTGAGCCAAGGTCGGCGAGCCGCACAGCGACCATCGAAGAGATTGCGGCGCCTTCCTCGCCAGAGGTCCGAAAGGTTCATGTGAAAGACTCGTTGGCTGTGAAGAGAGAGGGGCCTCAGCTTGAGGGAGCGAATGTCGTCGTCTCTGGGGGAAGAGGCCTAAAGGGAGCTGAGCACTTCGACATGTTGCGGCAGCTAGCGGAGTTGCTCGGCGGTGCAGTGGGGGCAACGCGGGCGGTAGTGGACGCCGGTTGGGTTCCGTATTCCTTGCAGGTGGGACAGACGGGGAAGACGGTAAAGCCGAATCTGTACATCGCCTGCGGTATCTCTGGTGCGGTCCAGCATCTTGCCGGGATGAAGGGCTCCAAGACGATCATCGCGGTCAATAAAGACCCCGAGGCCCCTATCTTCCAATTCTCCGATCTCGGCGTGGTCGGTGATGTCTTCCAGGTTGTTCCGCAGCTTATCGAAGAGATCAAGAAACGCAAAGGCAGTTAAGATGAGGTACCGGAGTGAAGGAGGAATGGAGTAATCGGTTGCAACACTCCCAATAGTACTCCAATTCTCTTAATGGCTCTGTGAAAGGAGAGATACTTATGGACAACGGCAAATCCCCCCAACTATTTCGGCTCAGGACCCAGCTTTTAGATAAAGGGAGGAGCGACTACGTTTTGGCCAGCACCGATTTAATGACTGTCAGAATCAAATGTTATGCCCAGGGCGGAGAAAACGCCCTCCATGCCCATCCTGCTGAGGATCACGCCTTCATTGTCCTTGACGGAGCAGCGAGGTTTGTCGGCAAGGATGGTGCGAGTAGTGTTCTCAAGAGAAACGAGGGGATCATGCTCCCTAAAGGCACGCATTACAAGTTCGAGAGTTGCGGGGATACCCCCTTGGTCCTGCTGCGGGTAGGGGCAGCGAAGGAAAGGCCCAAGCTCAGCCGTGTCAACCCCGAGGGCGGACCTTTGCCGGGAAATTCTCTTGAGAACAAGCACGAGGATGGTGTCCCGATTGAGGGGCGCTATTACGAGTAGGACTGATCTATGTTGTGGCCAAACGGAGCAATCAGCGTCCGGATAGGTGCGACGTCCAATCGAGAGTCTTCAGCGGGAGCGCTTGCTTCATCGCCGCAAAATCTGCATCGCAATGGAGCAGGACAGCCTCGTGCCTGATGGCCACTGTAGCGATTAGGCAATCGGCGGCTGTCGGGGAAACACCCTGTTTCCTCAAGCGAGCTGCATAATCCCATGCCTGATCCCACCAAGAGGGCTGAAATGGGAGTCGGGTGACAGGGGCAAACCACCGGAGCAAGCCTTCCTTCCGTTCAGAGGCAAGCAGTCCGGTCATGAGCTCCAGAAGAATCCATTCAGTAACCGCCGTGTCGCCGCTTACAATGAGCGGCTTCAGGAGTGACTGGATGGAGGGATTGCCTGACGGTCGGAGCGCGTGAATCCAGACCGAGGTATCAACGAGGTACATGAGGCGTACGTTTCGCGCGTTGTCGACGAAGCTTTTCAGGTGTCAAATCCAGCGGGATGGTCCCCAGGGCATCCGCCAGGGCCTGCAACTGCTTCTGTCGGATTACAGTCTTCAGACTCGCATCTACTGTCCCCTTGATGGTTGGGGTTCCAAGGGCCTTCTGGGCCTCTCTTAACAGAACTGCGTCTATCTCAATGGTGGTTTTCATGATATCTAATCTCCCACCTATCTACCGTGCTTTTTTCTATAAACAGCCGTATCGTATTCGGCATTTATATGGATGTCAAGGGCCCCCTTTATATGCCCGTTCCCTATCCCCATTAGAGCGAAGTTGGGGTGTCAGGATTACAAGTTGCACAGATCGGTCGCATTAACCCGAAAGGAAACCGCTGCCCGGCGGCTCCCGCGAGAACTTGCACGAGGAAGGTGTACCCATCCAGGGGTGCTACTACGAGTAGGGCACAAGACCCGCTTCTCACCGGATCATAACCGCCCCCCACCTTCGGCGCTTAAGATTAGATTCAGGCGTCGTTGAATTTAATCCCGCCATGAAATAG
>JBOHVJ010000454.1:0-2230 GCA_050735075.1 Binatia bacterium | reverse complement strand
ATCTATTATACGGGGAATTTCCCAGGATATCGCCGCATAGCAGAGGGAAATCGCGAGGGACGTTTCGAAGCGCCAATTTACATAGGGAAGGCCGTGCCGCCTGGCGCAAGAAAGGGAGGATACAGTTTAGGAGAGTCACCAGGCGATGTGCTATTCAAGAGACTGAAAGAGCACGCCAAGTCGATTGAACAATCTGAGAATTTGAACTTGGCTGATTTCACCTGTCGTCATCTCGTAACCGACGATATCTGGATTCCCCTTGCCGAGGCTCTCCTAATCGAAAAATTCAAGCCCGTGTGGAACTGGATTATAGACGGCTTTGGGATTCATGATCCGGGCAGCGGACGATATCAGCAAGAACGCTCAAAATGGGACACGCTTCATCCGGGAAGACCATTCGCCAAACGACTGCGCCTCAATAGGCATACTTCGGAACAGATTCTTTCAAAGCTTAAGGCAGAGTTGCACCGCAAATAGGCCACAGGTTCACTTCCTTCGCATTATGACGGCGCTTTCATAGAGAATAGCTCTATTCATATCCCCGCGCCTCACGGCGGATCTTGTTATGCTTGCCCCCACGCGCTTGGTCCGAATCTTCTGCACCCCTTGGAGGATTAGCCCTATCTGGACAGCAATATCCGCCATGATCAAGTCAGTCCTGATCTCGTGTCCTTGGATAATCGAATTCCCAATCACCACGACGCTTGCCGCTCCTCTCACCAGAAGGCGCTTTAGCACTTCGAGTGCACGGTAACAATCATTAAAGTACGCTGCCACATAGTTTGCCCAGCCGGGTCCTCCGTAGGGACCCTTTTCTTCACGGGTTTGGCGGAGTTTTGCAAGCGTCCGGGATAACTCGGGATGCTCAAAGCCAAGCTCAATCGACTCGCGATCACGTACGGTCTGCCAATACTTTCCGAAATTCTCCTCGTCTAGGTACCTCACGTCCTTAGAAGAACCTACTAGGGAGAGCCAGTAGAGCTGTGGCCGTGTGTTACGCACATAATGGTAGTTGTTCATGTATGGAGGGGATGTCACGACTAAGTCCACGCAGCGAGGTGGCAAAAGTTCTGCCGACTGCATGAAGTTCGAGTTGTGGATTTGTCCCTCGCCTACCGACGGAAGACCTGCAAGTCTCTCTTTGATCCATCGTACATCGGAAATCATTTCGTGAAGCTTGGCAAGGATTACATTGTGGACGTCCGCCTTTTCAATCAACGGCTTTCCGGCCCCTGGCCGGGAACCCAGGCTCGGCTCATACGTGTAATTGGAGAAGCTCACCATAACTGACCCGAGGGCAAGGCGGAACATGTCGGCGACATCGCCGTCGGGGATAGCATTCACGAAGTGAAGAAACGCAAGGACTTGTTTCTCGATGGAGGGGCTGAAGAATGGTATTCGAGTCTCGAAGTCGCTGGGCTTGAGCGTTACGAGGAAGTTAGCGCTCTTGCTCACCGCCGCATGGTATTCGCGGCAGTAGCCCTGCAATCTCTCCAGATCCACCTTGGGAGACTTTAGCTTTAGCTTGGTAGCAAGGGCAGCGTAAGGGTTAATCTCAAAGCCAACAGTATCGTATCCGTTGAGCAGCGCCTGGACGAGAGTAGTGCCAACGCCGGCAAAGGGATCTAAGATGCGAGGCCTTGACTTCCTTCGACGCGTCAAGAAGGTCTCAAAACAATCCTGAACAAACTGCGCAGAAAACCCTGCGATCCACGGCACCCAGCGGTGAAGTGGCTGGGTCTTGTTCTCGGAAAACGCGGGATCTCGAAATCCGCTCCCGTTTCTCGGAGACTTAAAGAGGTCTAACTGTAGGTGAAGAGCCTCACTTGCAGGTCGCGTGCGACTCGCGTAACGGGCAGATCCATCTGACACTCGTCCTTCGATAGGGATGATCTGCTTGTATATGCTACTGACGTGTCCCCCAATACGAGATCGTTTCTTGCCCATCTTCTTGAACCGGCACAGTCTGCTAAGGCTGACTTTCTTTTTAAGCGCTAGCCAGAATCGAGTCCTGCTCCCTTCTACTCGGGACGGAACGTTGTGTCAAGGGAAAACGCAATATCTTGTAGAACTGCGTCAGCGAAACACTAGTTATTGTACTAAGACGAGCTCCAGGGACCCCGAGCCTAGACCGATTCTCAAAAAACCAAGCAGGGATTTAGTTGCTGGCCACGTTGCCAAGGAGGACGTCGCCAACCACTTCATGGGGGACTCACGGGAGACATATCTG
>JBOHVJ010000453.1:0-5194 GCA_050735075.1 Binatia bacterium | reverse complement strand
TCCTCCTTGACCCGCTCTTTAATCTCACGGAGAAGCTGTTTTTTCGTCTCTAGCAGCGTCTCGGCAGCCTTTTTAAGAAATTCTTTTCTCAATTTCTTATCCTTGTCCCTCAAATTTGGTTTTCTAGTATCTCACCAATAAGATCATAGTCAAGGGCCTCGGTTATTCTGATGTCCGCCATCTCTCCTGGCCGCAACTTTTCCTCCCCCTGACCAGTTAAACCATTAACAATATAAACAACCCCATCCACTTCCGGGGCATGGGCTTGAGTACGCCCAGTAAGCCTTTCCCTATCCGAATCCGAGCCCTCGATTATAACTTTTTGTATCGACCCAATCAAGGCTTCATTCTTCCTACGAGAGATCTCCGCCTGGACCTCCATCACCTCCTGCCACCGCCTCTCCTTTTCCTCCTCAGAAATCTGATCCCCCATCAGGGCGGCCACGGTCCCTTCCTCCGCGGAGTATTTGAAAACACCCAACCGATCGAATTGCGCTTCCTGGACAAAGTCCAGCAGTTCCTGAAAATCCTCTTCCGTCTCTCCGGGGAAGCCAACGATGAGTGAAGTCCGAAGGGTCATCTCAGGGATCGCCTGACGGAGCCTACGCACTGCATCGCGTACGGGACTGCCGCTTTTCCCTCTTCGCATCCTCTTTAATATCCGGCCACTGATATGCTGAAACGGGATGTCTAGGTACTTGCAGATTTTTTTGTTCTCGTGAATCAAGCGTAGCAGAGGCTCGTCGAGAAAATTGGGATAGGCATAGAGAAGGCGGATCCATTGAATCCCGGGCACCCACACCAACTCCCGGAGCAGTGCGTAGAGGGTGGTCCCGTCCCTGCGCTCCCTGCCGTATGCGGTAAGATCTTGGGCGATCAGGTTAATCTCCTTGACCCCTATCTTCGCAAGCCCACCTGCTTCATTCACAATTGAATCGATCGGGCGACTTCGATGGGGTCCACGAAGCTGGGGGATGATGCAAAAAGCGCATTTATGGTCACACCCCTCTGAAACCTTGAGGAAGGCGGTATAAGAAGGAGTGGCCCGATACCGCGGCGTCGCGTGGTCATAGAGATAACGGGGGAGCCCGATGTACAGCCTTCGCTTTTTGCTTTCCTGATACTCTTTCAGGATTTCGACAATCCTCGGGACTTCCCCTGTACCAATGAAGAGGTCTACCTCAGGGATCTCTCTCATCAACTCCTCAGAATACCTCTGGGGAAGACAGCCAGCCACGATAAGGGTTTGGAGCCTACCCTCTTCCTTCAGGCGTGCCGCCTCCAGAATGGTATCGACCGATTCCTCCTTGGCAGCATCAATGAAGCTGCAAGTGTTAATGAGGACGATATCGGCCTCCCTTGGCTCGGAAACCATTTCATAATGGCCCTGCTGCAGCAGTCCACCCATCACCTCTGTGTCCACCAAGTTGCGAGCACATCCAAGACTGATGATGCTAACCTTTTCTCTCATAAGACAGTCCGTTGTATCGGTCGGAAAGGTACTCCCGCGCAGACCTAACCCTTACATCCCTAATTCCACCACATCGACCCCATCAGGAACTTGCAAACGAAAAAGGGTCTCTTTCAGTCCTAGCCCCCGACGCAGGCTAGAGAAACGAACCGTGGTGACATTACCCGCCGCATCTTGAATACGCGCCCAAAGAATATCGAAGGCGTGGCGCTCAACACCTAAAAGAACGTTGCCGACCCCTCCCTGTTCTCCCTTTGGCCCAAGCTGTAGAATATAATGCCCCTGCTCCAAACCCTTCAAGGTCACTCTAAAATCTCTTTTGAGATTACCTATTCCAAGCAGGAAGGAGAGCGGGATATCCGAGCGGAAGGCGTTTTTGAGCGGACTCTTTATGATCTGCTTTTGTTCAGGCTGGTAGTAATAAAGGCTTTTACCATCTGCCAGGACAAATTGCTCCTTTGGTTCATCGTAGCGCCACAGCATCCTTCCAGGCCGTTTAAAATAGACCTTCCCCCAAGCCTTAAGGTTACGGTTGAGTGTCTTGATCTCTGTCTCTTGTCGAAAGTCAGCGGCAAAATCAACGGTAGAGTCATACCTCTTCTGGAGGCTGTTGATGACATGCTCTTCTTCCTTGGCCTCTTCCGCCACACTCAGGATACTACCGGGGGGAAGAATGAACCAAAGAAATAACAAAAAAGAAAGTCCTGCTAGTCTTTTACTCATCCATCTTCCTCGCATAAACATCCCGCGGCTTCCCTCCCTCCGCAGGTCCCACTACCCCGTCTCTTTCCATCTGCTCGATCATCCGGGCAGCGCGATTATACCCCACTCGGAGCCGCCTCTGGACCATGGAGATCGAAGCCTGCTGTGTCTCTGTAACCAGCCCCACAGCGAGGTCGTACATCTCGTCGTAATCCTCGTCCAAATCGCCTCCCTCAATCTCCTTTTTAGCCTCAAAGACCTCGGGACGGTAGCGAGGTTTTGCCTGCTGCTTGATGAATTCCACGACCCTACGGATCTCTGGGTCCGAGACATAGGCGCCATGAATACGGCTGATACGTGCCGTGCCGGGAGGCAGGAAAAGCATATCCCCGTCTCCTAAAAGCCGCTCCGCGCCAATGGAATCAAGGATCGTACGGGAATCGACCCGAGAGGTAACCTGGAATGAAATCCGAGCAGGAAAATTGGCCTTGATAAGTCCCGTAATAACATCCACCGACGGACGCTGGGTTGCGAGAATCATATGGATTCCTGCAGCCCTCGCCTTCTGCGCCAAACGCGTGATGTACTCCTCGATATCTCTGCCGACGGTCATCATGAGATCGGCTAACTCATCTACGACAATGACGATTCGGGGCAACCGTTCATGCACCAGAGGGCCCTTTTCTTCTAGGTCTCCCCCTATCTTAGGGTCCTCCTCCAGCTCTTCCGGTTCTCTAAGCTCGATAACCCCACGCTCATCCATCATCTCCTTTTCCACAAGATAATTATAGTGGTCGATATTTCGAGCCCCTTTGTCCCGCATCATCCTATAACGACGGTCCATTTCATCCATAGCCCAAAATAGGGCCACGCTAGCCTTTTTCGCATCGGTGACCACTGGGACCAGGAGGTGCGGGAGATCCTCGTAGACTGTAAGCTCAAGCATCTTTGGATCGATCATTATAAATTGGACATCTTGCGGCGTTGCCTTGTATAAGATACTTAGAACCATGACGTTAATAGAGACGGATTTGCCAGTCCCTGTAGCCCCCGCCACGAGCAAATGGGGCATCCGTGCTAAATCTGTCAGGAAAGGGTTACCTGAGATGGTTTTCCCCAGAGCTAGACTCAGCTTGGACTCTGCATTTTGATAGGCATCTCCCTCGATAACCTCTCTCAGAAAGACCTTCTCGCGCCTCGGGTTTGGTATTTCAACACCCACAACGGACTCTCCGGGTATCGGGGCCAATATCCGCACACTCAATGCACGTAACGCCATAGATAGATCATCTGCTAAGGTGACAATCCGCCTTACTTTGACTCCCGGGGCTGGTTTAAACTCGTACATCGTGATTACCGGCCCAGGCCGTACGGCCACCACTTCGCCCTCCACACCAAAATCAGCTAGTTTTTTTTGCAGGATGAGCGAATTGGCCTCCAGAGTTTCCTTGTCGACCTTTACGTGTTCTCCATCCGGAGAATCCAAAAAAGCAGTCGAGGGGAGCGTATAGCCTTGGCTAAGCTCAGGAAAATCAAGCTGTTCCTGTATCCGGGGAACTTTCCTCTTTGCCCTCTTCGAGGGTTCCTCTTTAACTTCCTCCCTGAGAACAATCGGCGGGGGAACAAATTCCCTTCGCTCCTTTTTGGTATTCTCCGCTTTTCTCTTTTCTCTCATTTCTCTTAGACGCATGAGGAGGGCCTGAAGTAGAGGCACAACCCTTTTTTGAACTACTCTAATTCTCCTCTGCGTCGCTTCGATTGTGGCGACCAGCGAGCCTTGCGATACCAACATGAGGGCAAGAAGCAGAAGGGAAAGACTGATCAGATACGTACCTATCCGACCGAAAAGAGGTATAAGAATCGCCTCCTTAGAAAAGCCCCCCAGGATTCCACCAGCATCCCTAGCGTTCTCTGACTCAATGAAGAGGGATAAAACGACGGCCGCGCTCAAAAGGAAAAACGCGTATCCACTGAATCTTTTGAGAATCAGCTCCTTATATTCCTCGCGAAAGAGACGGTAGGAGATGGTGAAAAGGAAAAGTGGTAAGAGGAAGGCTGAAATACCCAGTCCCTGCCGCAAAATGTCCGCCAAATATGATCCTACAACCCCAACACCATAGTAACTTTTTATACTCCCCGAGGGGGCATTGAACGATCGGCCCCAGGGGTCATAAGAGAAGAGGCTCACGACGATAAGGAGTCCAAGAACAAAAATGACCACCCCCAAAATCTCTCGATTAAGTCTAGAACTCTTTTCCATAAATCAAATACCTAAGATCCGCAGCAAAAAGACCGCTCCTCCAAAAATAAGACAATAATAACCAAAGTACTGGAATTTCCCTTTCATGATGACCTTTAGGAGAAAGGTAATAGCCCATAAGCCGGTTATCAAGGCAACAGCAGCCCCGATAGCATAAGGGATTAGCTCGCCTAAACTGGCCCCATGAAGCTCTCTCGATTTCACGAGCACGGCACCTGCTACCGCAGGTATGGAGATGAGAAAGGAAAACCGGGCTGCGATATCCCCTCTGAATCCAAGAAACATTGCAGTGGCGATGGTATTGGATGAACGGGAGATGCCGGGCAAGACGGCTAATCCCTGCGTGACCCCAATAAGGATGGCATCCCTTACCATGAGGTCACCTGCCAGTCGTTCTCCCTTCGGCGCAAAAACCGTCAACAACAGGAGGATGCCATTAAGGAAAATGGCGCCAGCCGCGAAAGTGGGAGAGGAAAAAAGTGGTTCTACGGTTTTTTCCAAGGTCAAACCGATAATCCCTGTGGGTATGGTCGCAATGATGATCAGCCAAAACCAGCTCCTCACTGGAAGAGGATTTCCTTCGACCCCCTTGCCGATAACAAAATAGAGCAAGGAGCGGACATCCCGCCAAAAGTAAAAGATCACCGCTAGAAGCGTACCGAAATGGAGCATGACATCAAAGGTCATGGCCTGCTGATTAAAACCGGGCAGATAGCC
Organism: Binatia bacterium; assembly: GCA_050735075.1. Lineage (GTDB taxonomy): Bacteria > Desulfobacterota > Binatia > UBA9968 > UBA9968 > JAHFAO01. Next base: position 44 of record JBOHVJ010000453.1, on the reverse strand, counting down.
TTGGGCAATGACCAGATGACCGTCGGAACTCACCGGGAGAAACT
>JBOHVJ010000452.1:0-2510 GCA_050735075.1 Binatia bacterium | reverse complement strand
GCCAGGCTGTCAGCCAGGTGCCGTCGCGTGGCGGTCATAACCTCCCGAGGTATCGCATCGTAGCGCAGTGAAAAGGCGTAGTCGGCCATGATCTGCGCGAAGGTCCGCGAGGTCGCTCTTCCTTTAGTAGCCATGTCGTCCCTAGCGCAGTTTATATCGGTGGAGCATTTCTGCTTCAAGTATGTACGGACGTTGAGAGAGGGCCATCTCACCACGAGGGCGCTTGCTGCGTCGTCAGTTTGGAATTGTCGTTAACATGCGATTGGCAGGAAATCGCCGCCCGGAATTCTATGAGGGCTTCTCTGTAAGTTGCTTGGCGCAGGCATCGGCAACCTTGCTATCGGCTTTATCCTCGCCCGGCATGATCGCCCAACTCTGCTTTTCAATATAGCGGCCTCTGTCCCAAACATCTTTGTCCTTCATCTCTTTAAGCTTCTCGCCCTTCTGCGCGTCCCGGTTAAACTGTGCGACACAGATCGATCCCAAGCGCGCGGCGACAGCATCGGCGGCCATCTCTTTGCCCTTTGCCTCAGCAGTGCCGCTGGTAACCCATCCGCCCCAGTTGAAACCGACAATGGCTAATATGATCGCACCTCCAACGGCACTCCACGCACCGAGTTTAATTTTTTCCCAATCCATTAGACACCTCCTTTAAACGCAAGTTTGGAACACGCGGGTTTAACTCCCCGCAGCAGTGACAAATCCAATAGTCCGAGTCACTCTTGTCCAAATTAAGGTTTAGCAGTTGAGCCTCCTTGGCTTATAGTTTGGAAGCTCTAGCAAAGTCAACCCAACAACCCCAAGAGCAGCAGGAGGCTCAACATGAATCGATTCTGTAGCATGTTCAGTCAGATTCCCCAACTTTTTCCTCGAAGCGAGTTTCAGTTGCTGGTCAAACAGACCCAGGCCGAAAGGCATGCGCGCGGCTTTAGCTGTTGGGGTCAGTTGGTCTCGATGCTGTTCTGCTAACTTGGGCGCTTGTAGAACATCAAAGGTAAAAGACCTGACCTACTTGCTCTTTTCTTACGAACTTCCCCTTTTTTCAACGGTCGTGATAGTTCAACTCGTAGTGTTGGATCGTGTTGATGAAGAAGAGGGCCGGAGGCCGGCCCGTGTTCTTTGCCAGCTGGTGCAGACGAGACGCTGCCTCTCTCCTGCGAAAGAAGCTTCGATAACCTATTTTCTCGTATTCTTTGATCCCCGGTAGGCTCTCCCCATAGATGATCGCGGCGTGGTTGCCGATTAAGTTTTGCGGTAGGGTCTGAGCGAGCGGAAACCCTTGGCCTGCGTTGTTGCCGATGAGTACGTAATCCACGGAGCCGTTCAGCTCTTCCAACCCGCGCATAATGGCCGGCAACGACACCTCGTCCCAGTTTCTCATCTCGAACTTGGCCTGCGCCGCCGTCAAAACGGTCGGATAACCTTCAGCGACCTGGAAGATGCCGTTCCGCTGAACCAAACGGGTCCAGGAGGTTGGGGGAGCCGTAACAAACTCCCCAACCGTCACCTCGTTATCCAGGATCAAGGCTGCGAACTGATCAGCAGATAAGCGCAGCAGTTCCTTTTTTATCTTTCATCCCTCAGCCTTCATCCTTTTCACGAGAACGGCGCTGCCTCAGTCACCGAGTCTATCCCATAGTAGCCGTTCCTGTCGAGAAAACACTCCCGACCCCTTAAAATTCCTTCATCACATAACACCGTCACTCTGGGTGCTCAAGCGCTGAAGCGTCACCAACTTCTCGGTTGGCCGCCCGTTCTTGCAGGCTGTCTTCGATAATGGCGATCTCTTCGCGCGAGAGACCGTAAAGGGAATACACGAGCTGATCGATTTCGGCTTCCTGCCTGGAAACGTCCGCGTTCGGGTCGGGTTTCTTCGTAACGAGGACTTGATCCACCAATTCGGTAAGAGCCTCTTTCTTATCTTCTGACGCCAACGGAATAGGAACGGGATAGATGTACATGGGTTTAAACTCAAGAAATCCACGTTGCCGTGCTGCGGCGCTTTGGGACACCAAATAGGCGCTGAGTCGTGAGTTCAAAATAGTAAGCAAGTATTTCGAATCAGAAACGAAAAAAGTAGCAGGAGCATTTATGTAAAATCCCTTTTCAACGAAAGTAAACTGGGAGCCTTGGTTTCGGCAGTGATGTCGAGGACGGAGCAGTTGGCCTCCAGTTCATCCAGCCATTTCTCGCGAGCCGCTCGCTGGCGGGACGACTTGACTCCGTACCGATATTCGCCCAACACGACGACCAGCAAAGAGATAGCTACGGAAAGGTCCTGAAGATGGCGGAGAACGCCTGTGTCCGCGTCTGCGAAGGCGGAAACGGCGTTGGTATCGAGGATCACTTCCAATCCTCTGGGTTGATCCTCTCAAACTCCTCTTCAATGAGCTCCTGAATCCGGCGCGTTTCAGTCCGCATCTCCTCAGTCTTGGCGAAGGCTCCGTACAGCTTCATCCACGGGGGCGGTTGGCCGTCGGACTCCTTTGCGCTACGGAAAACCTTATCCT
>JBOHVJ010000451.1:0-7897 GCA_050735075.1 Binatia bacterium | reverse complement strand
ATGGATAGAGGAGATCTACACCTACGGCAGGGCGCGCCAAGTTCGTTATGAGGGGACGGGGCCCAAAACGCCTGAGGAGGAAAGATTTCTGTCAGCGCTGGAGGGAGCGAAGATCAAGGGCAGAAATGCGGCTGAGGCCCTGGCTTGTGTGCTGCAGGAAAAGGGGTTGACCCATGGCCATGTTGCTCTGGATCATGAAGGGATGGCCATAGAAGCCAAGAACTTTTTGCGCGCTTCTTTGCCGCAGGCAAGATTTTCCGACGCCAGTGATCTCTTTCGTCTCATTCGTATGGTAAAGACAGGGGAAGAGATCGGACGATTGAGAGAGGCGACGGCACTCAACGAAGAGGCCATTGAGGGCATCTTCAAAAGGGCTTGTGTTGGTCGTGATGAACTCGAGCTTTCACAAGTTTACCACGAGAAGATAGCTGGCGGGCGGGGCCAGGTAGAGTGGCATCACTTGGGATCGGGCAGAAGATCTGCAGGGATCTTTCCTCCTAGTCGCAGAAGGCTAGAGGCGGGAGACCTTCTTCGTACGGACGCCGGCTGCATTCTCAATTCCTACCATGCCGACACCTGTGCTAGCGGCGTGCTCGGAGAACCGACGGCAAAGCAGATGCGCTTGTTTGCGGCAGGGCAAAAAGGGATTCAGGCTTGCCTAGAGATTCTCCGACCCGGCTGTCGTCCGTCGGAGCTTCTAGAGGCGCTGCACCAGGGGATCGCTAGGGGAGGGATGCCTGGGGTTAAAAAAGACTTTGTCGGTCATACCATCGGCATCGAGGCACGGGAGTTTCCCTTTGATTTTAGCGCACCCAAGAAGCTTTCAAGCCCCTTTCTCCCGGAAACTACCGATGTTCCGTTGGAAGAAAATATGGTCGTGAATATTGAGGTAGCCTTGGTGGAGTTAGGTTTTGGTGGGATTCAGATCGAGCATACCTTGGTCCTTAAGAATGGCGGCTTTGAGTTTATCGTCCCGCAGGAGAGAGAGCTGATACGGATTTAGCTAAGTGTCGTTCCCCCTGGTTTAGGGTTTGTTTCTTTCCCCTGGGACCTCTTTCTCCGTCAGATTAAACCGTTTGAGAACCGCACTTCCGAGCCGGTAAGTAAAGTCTCCTGGACGTGTCACCCCAATGCTTTTACCTTTAAGATCCGCAGGCTTCTTTATGTCCCTTCGAGCCAGAAGCACGTAAGGGAGTCCCACGAGAGGCGAAGCCACAAGCCTGCCGTCTGCGCCAGTCGCGATCCGGACGATGTTGATGTCAGCATTGCAGTACAGGGACTGGATTTCATCCGCCGCTAGCGCCGCCATGGCCACGCTGCCGCCTCGGAGCACGATGTGCTCGACCCTGATTCCGTACTTATCAAAGACGCGCTTGTCGAGGGCAGTGTAGAGGTGGATGAAACCGCCCGTGACCGCGCATGTGCCCACGCGCGCCTTTAACACTGGCTCGCCCGGCTTGGCTAGGTAAGGATTGGCGTTGGCAACCTCTCCGTGCGCGTAGACAAGCGGAATGAAAAGTGTTAGTGCGACAAGGAGGTTTCCAGCTCGACGTGTATAAAGTGTTGCGTTCATTTCGAAGTGGATTGGGGACGCAATTCAGAAGGCAAAGTGCAAATTGAATAATGCAAATTTAGAGGGGGCGGACTTTAAAGGCATTTTGGCTTTTACATTTTGCGATTTCCATTTTGCATTGTGTTACGTTCTTGAAGTTAGCCCCAGGGCCGAGGGTATAGCGCCTCTATATCGCTCACAACGTCGACCACCGCCGGTCTGCCCGCAGCGAAGGCTTGTTCCAGGGCATTCCTCAGCTCGCTTGGTCGTTCCACTCGTATAGCGAAACAGCCCATGGCCTCCGCCACTTTTGCGAGATTGGTCTCCTTAAAGACCCACATTTCATGGGCTCTGCCGCGCTGTTTTCCCCCATAGGCCGCGTTGAATAGGCGTTGCTCCTGGCTCAGCGCATGGTTGTTGTTCACCAGTATTACTGCGTTGATACCGTAGCGGCCTGCGGTCTCCAGTTCGGCTATGTGGTAGTAGAATCCGCCGTCACCGGTGAAGCACAACACGGGCCGATCGCGCAGAGCACACTTTACCCCAAGGGATGCGGGAAAGGCCCAACCGAGCGAGCCCGCACACCTTATATACCTTTGCGTTGCATGCTTGAGATCGACCAGGGTCCCCGTCCAGATTCCCGAGTGACCGGTGTCTGATACCAGTACAGCATCGGACGGTAGAAACTCCGTGATCTCCTTGCATATTCTTTCCGGCCTTATGGGAATCGCATCGGAGCTGATAAGGGGCTTGGTCTCTTCGCGCCATTCTCGCACTAGTTGCTGCACCCGCTGGACCCATTGCGCTCTGGGCGGGATAGGTTCAATGGCTTCGAGCAGCCGGCGCAGAGTTACTTTTGCATCGCCGACCAATCCGACAGTTGCAGGATAGTTTCTGCCGATCTCTAAGGGATCGATGTCCAATTGGAGCACCTTGGTTTCGGCGCGCGGGATCTTCCAGTTGTTCGTCACTTGGCTGCCCGTATGGCTACCGATAAAGAGGACGAGGTCCGCCTCTGCGACTGTCCGGTTGGCGCACCAACGAGAGTAGGTCCCTACAACTCCCACCGATAGTGGATGATCGGCAGGGATCGTCTGCTTAGCATTGAGAGATGTGGCTACAGGGATAGAGAGGTTTTCCGCCAGTGCCACTACCTCGGACTCTGCCTGGGAAGCAATGACTCCTCCTCCTACCACAATCACTGGTCTCTGGGCCTGAGTCAGGGCCCTGGCTGCTTCTTTAACCCTCTCCAGCTCCGGCTCTGGCCTGAAGGCCGGGAACTGTAAGAACTGTTTTTCAACGATCAGCTCAAAATTGCCTTCCTCTTCCAGGACATTCCCGTGCCGCCCCCTCATTCGCAAGTGGACTGGTCCAGGCACTCCTGTGGTGGCGGCTCGAAAGGCCTGACGCAGGAGATCCGGTAACCGCTCCACCTTATCGACCTGTGCATTAACTTTTGTCACGGGATCAAACATGGAGAAGTCTTCGACCTCCTGATAGACATGGCGATAGCGTGAATCCGGTTCAGGGCCACCGGTGATAGCGATCACGGGCGAACAGGCCATGTAGGCATCCCTTAGGCCGGCTGCCAGATTTGCGGCGCCAACATTTTGCGCCAGGCATATTCCAGGCCTATGGGAGGCGCGGGCATAGCCATCAGCCATGTAGGCCGCCGCTTTTTCGCCGTGAGTCGTCACCCGTGTTATATTCATATCCTCCATTTCCGCCATCGCCTGGGTCATGATCGTGGGAACGAAGAAAACATGGCTGGCGCCGTAGGCCCTCATGGCCTCAGCAAAAAATCGCGAACCCGTCATAGTAGACATGCTGCATACCTCCTTGACACTGGCAGGGAAGAAATATCCGACAAGACCAGTTATGTCAACCTGAAGTAGGCTCTTCGTCAAAAAGTGTGGTTCCTCGGGAGAAAGCCTTACGGGCTGAGCCAATAAGTCAGTGCCCCAGCGATGGTTCAAGTCGTTCAAATAGTTCAAATCGTTTAAAACGCCTTGAACGGCTTGAACGTTTTGAACTCGATTCGTTTACGGCCTCCAGCAACATTGCTTCTATTTTATCTTACGTGCTTCCTATTTATGAGACTGGTCTGACAGTCGCATCAGGCATGACTCGGTATCTTCTTCCACGCCAGACCACGTAGGGGTTAATATAAGCCTCCAGCCAAAGCGGGACTCTGAGAAAATCGAGAATTGGAGTTAGCCAGAGATAACGCCATAGAGCGGGTTCCTTGACAAAAAACAGATTGACCAGCGTTAGCGAGACAAGTCGGACACCCAGGATCAAGCCCCAAAGGGCCACCCCTTGAAGGCCTCTCTCCTTATATATGGATAGGAAGAGATATAGAGTCGCCCAAGAAATGGGGAAGCCGTAGAGTAGAATGATGAGATACCTTGGTCCCAGATAAATACGGATCGTTACCAGCCATCGGTGGATCTGCCGCCACCAGGCCATAAAGGTGCTGCTCTGGTGTATGATAGTAACCGGTTGTTTAATAAGCTCGATTTTGTATCCCTTGGCGCGCACCGCTCGACTTAATGCAGCGTCGATGCCGACTCGATGACGCATGGGACTGAGTCCCCCGATCGCGCGCAGCACGTCCTTCCGTATGGCCATGGCGCTCCCAATAGCTGCGAATTGTGGCGCGCTTCTGAGGGCGAGGATGGTCTCGTTGACAGACAAGGCCATAAGCCCGGCGACCCAGTCTCTGGCCCCTTTGTAGACCGGGCAGGCATAGACCAACCCGGTCCGGGGTTTCGAGAGAGGAGTGACAAGCTCTTCTAAAAAGCCGGGGGTGTTGCGCACATCAGAATCGCTCAAGACGAGGACTTCGTAGCTGCTTTCTTTGATACCAGCCATCAGATTGATAGTCTTTCCGATTTCTCTTTGATCCTGCCGTTTGCTGAATATCAGATGGACGTTTCCAAGATGTTGGGTGCTGGCGATAAGGCGCTGGATCACGGGGACTACAGGGTCGTCTCTATCTTCCACGCAGAAGATCACCTCGAAAGGGGCTGGATAGCCAGAATGAATAAAGCTGAGAAAATTCTCTTCGGCCTCTTGATCGAATCCCCGCACCGGTTTGATGATAGGGATGGGAGGGAAGTCCTCTGGGAGGGTGTGAGCCTTGCGCTTGAGTAAGCTGAGCCAGGTCAAGGTATGAGAGAGGAATGTTGTGAGAACGAATAAGGACAGGATGATCAGGATAAAAGTATCAGCCCATATAGGCAACAGAGACACCCTTCTCTTTCTCTCTGGAGTTTCTTCTAGTATAAGAAGAGTCTAATATAAACCAAGGTTTCGAAAAACACTTGGAGATGAAGCCCGAAAAGATCAAAGAGCGGATCTCTTTATCAGCACGGATCAAGGAAGAGGCGCAGCGGCTTGGATTCGCGTTGGTTGGGATCTCGTCGGTAGAACTCCCTCCCCACGAAAAGTCATTTGCCCAGTGGCTGAGAAAAGGTCTGGGGGGAGAGCTAGACTACCTCAAGCGGACCGAGGAGTTGCGCCGTGATCCCCGAAAACTGGTCCCTTGGGCTGCATCAGTTGTCTCGGTCGGTATGAACTACACTACCCCAATGCCCCGACCTCAAGATGGCGCAAAAGGCTGGATCTCTCGTTATGCCTGGGGAGACGACTATCATGGACTTATAAAAGAAAGACTGGAGTCGCTGCTAGATAAAGTAAGGGAAATCTACCCTGATTCCGTAGAGGGAAGGGCCTTTGTCGATTCGGGACCTGTGCTGGAAAGAGACTTTGCCGGGGTCGCCGGTATCGGTTGGATCGGCAAAAATACTCATCTCATCTCTCCTCGGCGCGGTTCTTGGTTCTTTCTCGGCGAACTGTTTTTATCCATCGAGCTGGCCTACGATCGACCGATCAGGGATCGGTGCGGCAAGTGTGATCTCTGTCTGAAGGCGTGTCCTACCGGCGCTTTCGTTGGTCCCTATATACTGGATGCCCGTCGCTGCATCTCCTATCTCACGATTGAGCTCAAAGGGGTCATTCCGCATCATCTGCGCCCTTTGATGGGCAACCACATCTTTGGCTGTGATATCTGCCAAGAGGTTTGTCCGTACAATGTGAAGGCAATCCCAAGTGAAGAAGCGGCCTTTTCGCCTCGCGAAGGTCTCTATGCGCCACAACTTATACCGCTGCTTTCTCTATCCGAGGACGAATTCAAGAAGAGGTTTAAAGGCAGCCCCATCCTGAGAGCGAAGCGCCGCGGTTTTCTGCGCAATGTCGCAGTGGCCCTGGGAAACCTTAAGAGCCCTGAGGCGGTGCCTGCATTGATTCAGGCGCTTCAGGATGAGGACGCCCTTGTCCGGAGGCACGTAGCCTGGGCCTTGGGACAAATAGGATCTCCAGAGTCGGTAGAGGCCTTGAGACGACGTCTAGAAGCTGAGTCAGATAGGGAGGTTAAGGAGGAAATCGAAGAGGCGATAAAAGAGGCCTCTGAAAAAGTTGCATCTGCCCCCGGCCTGCCTAGGTAGGCGGTCATAATAGTCGTGCCATAAGCACCTTTATCTGCCCAAAAAAGCTTTTTTCACTTCCTCATTTTCCATATCCAAGGATCAGATTGAGGCTTAAGGTGAGGATAATGTAGATGCCGGTGATAACCAGGATGTGGAGGAGGTACTCCATTCGCCTTTATCGTTTCACCCGCTCCTTGAAAGGGTTGTCCACGGTGATACCAGGAATCCGTTTGAAGTCGCGCTCGTTTTCGGTTCACCGGTCATAGATCTCTTCGCGTTTCTTGTAAAGCAACCTTCCACCCTTATGAGGGTTCTTAAGAAGCTCGATATGCCGCCGGGCGATCTCCTCATCACGGACCTTATCGAGCGGCTTGATCTCCACGAGGGCCTGGCACTCATCCGGTAGATCTGGGTTCTCTTCGAGCAAAATTGTATTCCCCTTCACAATTCCCTTATAGACTTTCATTTCTACACTCCTTCCCGTCATTGTTCTTCCCGCTCTATCGGTAACCTCCGGATGCGGACGGTGGCATCCTCTAGCGAAACAATAGCCCCCTCAAGCAGTGGCTTCTCGATCTCTGGCCATGCAGCCGTGATGCGGGCAAATAGGTTGTCAGGGTGTACGTTCCGAAGACGGAAAATGACGACAGAAGGCGACCGTTCGCCGGAAAAGGCCAGTAGGTTTCCGTAGTCAAGATCGTGAGTTGCGATCACTTCACTTTTGGCTCTCGCCTCCTCGATAATCGCCGTATCGTTTTTTCGGGCCATGCCAATATCTCCCGCATGACGGCACTGGTGGCCCGCGGCTGTCAACCGCCTTCCCAGCTCCCGGGGTACGTTCACATCAAGAAGAAACTTCACTTAGCACCGATCTCTTCTAAAGGCACGACTCGTTCCTCCATTGCCCAGGCCGCGTAACCCAATGCCTGATGGATATCCTCTCGCTCAAGCTCAGGCCATTCTCTCAAGATGTCGTCCACACTCATTCCTGAACTCAAATAACTTAAGATCGAAGCAACCGGCATCCTCAGTCCTCGGATGCAGGCCTTGCCGAAGCACTTTTCTGGGTCCAGGGTAATCCGATCAAACTTATAGTGGTGTATTTCCATAACGACCCTCCTTAGACTACGAGAATATCATAGTCAGCTATCAATTCCAGGAAGAACTGCCTACACCCTCTCCGGCTCCGCCTTCACGCCAAAGATTCCGCCAGGTCGGAACAGCAGGAAGACAATCAAGACAGCAAAGGCGATGGTATCCTTCCACCCTGCCTGAATCTTCCAGATCCCCAGGTTCTCCACGATGCCAAGGAAAAAGCCGCCAAGCATCGCGCCAGGGATGCTGCCGATGCCCCCAATGATGGAAGCAATCATCCCTTTCAGGATCGCCGAAAACCCCATGGTCGGCTCGATGTTTGTTTCAAGCGATATCAGAATCCCGGCTATCCCCGCCGCCGCGGAGCCAATGGCAAAGGCATTGAGAATGGTTCTTTCAGGATAGATTCCCACCACACTGGCCCCTATCGGATCATCCGCCACTGCCCGCATCGCCTTGCCCATTTTTGTTTTCTGGATGAAAAGCCAAAGGGCAAACATGAGAACTACAGAGACCACCAAAATCATGATTTGAAGACAAAAGGGGCTCTGACTCTTTTATCTATCTCTTGATTTGCTAAAAAGCTTGCTTCAACGCATAATCGACAATGATTCTAAGGCGTGGACCGACCTGGTCAGGAACAGAGTTCCTACGTTATGGCGATCTGTTCAATCGTCGCCTTGACTACCTCAATCAAGCGGTCCAGAACCTTGAATTCCAAGATTAGCCAGTCGTTTGAGGATGTAGGGAAGCGTTTAGC
>JBOHVJ010000450.1:0-5513 GCA_050735075.1 Binatia bacterium | reverse complement strand
GGGGAACCGAGAGTAGAGGCCACGACCATTTTTGGACCAAGGAGGTTCTAAACGTGGATGAGGTAAAAGTAATCAAGCGGAGCAATTGCGACAATGAGACGACCCAGACGCCAGGTATGTCACGGTTAGCGGGGGTGGCGAAGGCAACGGCTGGCGCCAAGCATATGTGGATGGGCTTTGTTACGATGGGGCCGGGGGCTAAGTCCGGGGCGCACCACCACGGTCACTGCGAGAGCGCCATCTATATTATCAGCGGCCATGCGCGCTTTCGCTGGGGCAACCGTCTGGAACACGTTTCGGAGGCCGGCCCAGGTGACTTCATTTATGTCCCAGCTAACCTTATCCATCAAGAGATCAATCCTAGTAACAGCGAGCCTATCGAGATGATCGTAGCCCGCGACTCATCCGAAGGCGTCGTCGTCAACGTGGACGTGCCGGGTGCGGAGTAGGGCTCGAAGCTGACATCCGCCGGCCTCGTTTTAGCTTGACACGGGAAAACCGCAAAGGTAGTTTTTTGCGCAGCAGAAGCCAAAGGAGGGAATCATGGTTAAGGGATTGTGGTACGTGGTGTTAGCTATCACCACAGGAATTAGCTTTATTAACGCTCCTGCACAGGCATCGACCCATGAATTCTATAAAGGCAAGACGGTGCGCATGATCGTCGCCTTTAGCCCTGGAGGCGGGTTCGATACCTATACTCGCGCTATTGGCCGCCACCTCAGCAAACGTATTCCCGGCAGTCCCGCTATCATTGTAGAAAACATGACCGGAGCCGGCGGTATCATCCAAGCCAATTTCATGTATCTGAAGGCGAAGCCGGACGGCCTTATTATCGGCAACAACATCGGAGGACTGATCTTACAGCAAATTATGGGTGCGAGAGGAATCGAGTTTGATGCTCGCAAATTTGAATATATCGGCGTGCCCACAATCGACCATGCAGTGTGTGCCCTGACTAAGGCGAGCGGTATTACAAGCATGGATAAGTGGTTCGCAGCCAAGGAGCCAGTCAAAATAGGCGGAGTTGGACCTGGAGGTCAAGCTTCGGACGTTCCAAGGACCATTCAGGCGGCCCTGGGTCTCCCAATCAAGGTGGTCGATGGTTACAAGGGCACAGCCGACATCCGGCTGGCCGCGGAAAGCGGAGAGCTCGCTGGCGGTTGCTGGGCTTGGGAATCCGTAAAGACAACATGGCGGAAAGGGATAGAATCGGCTGAAGTTGTGGTTGTCCTCCAGACGATGCCAAAAAAGCATCCAGAGCTTGCTCATGTCCCTATGGACATCGACTATGCAAAGAGCGAGGAGGCAAGAAAACTACTGAAGCACGGCATCCATGATACGGCGGTTCTGACACGCCTTTACTTTTTTCCTCCGGGGACTCCCAAAGAACGGGTGCAGCTCTTGCGCAAAGCGTTCTCAGATACTTTGAAGGATACGGAGTTTTTGACGGAAGCCAGAAAGAGCAATCTAGATGTCAATGCGGTTTCGGGTGAGGAGATAGAAAAGATCGTTGCCGGGCTGTTTAAGTTGGAGCCTGCGATGGTAGCAAAACTGAAGGAGGTGCTTGTCCCTAAATAAGGCTCGCAAGCCAGGAGGCTAGACCCGAATTATTTATGCGGAAGCGTTCGAAGCCCTAGTTACAGATTTATGGATGCAAAGCAGTGCGCAGAAACCCTTAAGGAGGGGTTGAAGAAGGCTGGGATCGACTTCGTTGCGACCTTGCCTGACGAGAAGATAGTGGAGCTGATCAAGGCCGTAAAACGAGATACGACCCTGACGCATATTACGCTTTGCCGTGAGGAGGAGGGGGTGGGGATCTGCGCGGGCGCCTATCTCACAGGGAAGCATTGCGCCCTTATCATGCAGAACGGAGGCCTTTTGAATAGTTGTAATGCACTTACGACGACCTCACTCCAGTTCGAAATCCCCATTCTCCTGCTCGTGTACTATGCAGGCGACATTGGAGACCGAGGTTTTGCAACTGTAGGCTCGGTCACCGAACCTGTGCTTGGGGGTTTGGGGATACGCACTTATATCCTCCGAAAGCAGGAGGAGATCGAGGAAACTCTTATCGGGGCCCAAACCCTGGCTCATGACTCTAAGAGACCAGTTGCAGTGTTGCTCACTAAGAGTGTCTTGGGGGTGAAGTGATGCAGCGTTACGATTTGCTTCAGGCGATCGCGCAAGATACCGGCGACGCGCTGGTAGTGGCTGCAGGAGGAGCCGCGAGGGAGTGGCAGGCATTGAGGCCAGGCGATGGGAATCTAAGAACCCGAACCTTGGGCTTGGTCTCCTCTATAGCTTTGGGAATAGCCATAGGGCTTCCTCGCCGGAAGGTTATCGCAATTGACGGGGATGGCGCATTTCTTATGAACCTCTGCGGCCTGCCCACTATTGCATGGCACGATCCGGGCAACCTAATCCACATTCTCTTCGACAACGAATGCTATGAGGCCTCGGGTGCGACAGAGACCGCTACGGCGGCAGTCGCCGATGCAGTAACCCTGGCTAAAGGAGCGGGTTACAAGAGCGCCTGTTGGGTGAAGGACCCACAAGAATTCCGTAGGGAATTTCTCAACGCTTGGCAGAAGAACCAGATCTGTTTGATTGCGGCCAAAGTGAACGCGGGGCAACCGAAACTCCCACCAATCCGATCTGACGAGTTGGAGAACAAATACCGCTTTATCCGCTACATTGAGGAGACGGAGAAGAGGGCGATTCTCGGCCCCGCTGACCACTCAAGGCGGGCGCAGGCCCCCTCACCCTTCCCTCTCCCCCTGCGAGCCCTGCGAGGGGGAGAGCAGTAAGGTGAGGGGGTTGGACGTCATGGCGACAATATTATCAACATGGCAAATTAGAGGAGGAGCATCATGGCCAAGACATCGAGAAAGAGTTCCAGGGTTGAAGGGATCAAGGGTTTCGCCCTTTTGACCCTTTGTCTCTTAGTCGCTTTATTCTTTAGCGCGAGCGTCTCTGCCCAAGAGCCATTTTATAAGGGCAAGACGATACGCATCATCGTCGGAGCCTCGGCAGGAGGAGGCTACGACACCTATTCCCGGACCATTGCCCGACATATAGGTAAGCATATCCCGGGCAACCCGACTTTAATTGTCGAGAACATGCCGGGAGCTGGTTTTCTCATCTCTGCCAACTACATGTACAAGGTGGCCAAACCTGATGGTCTTACCATTGGTCATTTTATCGGGGGTCTCTTTTTGCAGCAGCTCCTGGGAAAGCCTGGAATTGAGTTCGACGCGAGGAAGTTTGAGTACATCGGGGTCCCGGGACAGGACAACTATGCTATTGGGCTTTCCAAGGCAACTGGCATTACCAGCATGGAGCAATGGTTGGCCTCTAAGACGCCGGTTAAGCTCGGCGGTGTCGGGCCAGGCTCCGCCACCGATGATATTCCGAAAGTCCTCATGGCAGCTATCGGTCTCCCTCTCCAGCTTGTATCGGGCTACAAAGGTACTGCCGATATCAGGCTCGCCTTTCATAGCGGTGAGGTCCAAGGTGTTTGTAACTCTTGGGAGTCGTTCAAAGCGACTTGGCGCAAGGAGGTTGAATCAGGAGATGTCACTATCGTTGTACAGAATATCCCCAAGCCCCATCCTGATCTCCCCAAGGTCCCTTTGGTGGTAAACTTTGCCAAGACTGAGGAGGGGCGCAAACTAATCCAGGCGCTGGTTCATAGCGTTGGACCTACGGCCCGTCCTTATGTTTTACCTCCAGGCACACCCAAAGAGCGGGTGGAGATCCTGCGCAGGGCATTTGTGGGTACCATGAAGGATCCGGAGTTCTTGGCTGATGCAAAAAAGGCCAAGTTGGATATCAATCCCTTAGATGGCGCAGAATTGGAACGGAACGTTAGAGAGGTTTTTAATCTCGATCCGGCGCTGGTGCCTAGAGCCAGGAACATTCTTCAGTGATAAAGGAGATTGACCGCAGACCGGAGACCGGTCAGCCGTCGCCGGTCATCGGTCATATCTTATAAAAGCGAGCCGCATTTTCGCCTAGAAAAGATTTGGCAGCCGCTGTCAAGCGATCGGTCTGAAGCGAATGGTTAGGCAAAAAGGTTGACTGAAGCCTGGCACGCATCTCCAGTTAATCAGTGAGGCTGACTTTATCGCCGACGTGAATTTCTCCGCCGCCACGGCTTGGAACCATCGCCACTGCAAAGGTCGGCCTCTCCTGCGCAAACAGCTTAGTCAGCGTTGTGAGAATCGGCAGGTCCCGTTCACCTGTTTTGGGATTTGCGTGCGTAGCGAGACACCTGAATTTCGACCTGACCACGTCAAACTCGACCGTACCTATGCGGATCTTTCGGCCCACCCAGTTTTGCTCCTCCCAGGCTCCAAGACCCTCGACTGCGATGTTTGAGCGAAAGCGAAGCTCGCTGACCTCGGCGATCCCAAAAGCAGCCGCAAGCGATTGAAGACTCCCGCGGCCGTGTAGCGTTATCTGACCTGCCTCTGCGTCGTGGTATCGCGGCGTCATGCCGTCGCCAACTACCCGTAGCGGGAGCCGCTCCGGGTGGCCGGTAAGCGGATTCTCATCGAGCTTGAGCACATAATCTGCAACCGCGGCAGCGACCCGCTTTCTACCTTCATTGTTGAGCACCTCGTCCACTAAGACAGCGCCCGCTAAGCTGATGCACAACCGAAGCTCCTTTTGCTCAAACCTAAGGTGAACACGTGCCAGCCCTGGCGTGTTCACCAGTGCCACCATCCCTGTTTTCTTACTCCAGGCGTTATCGGCCGCTGCGGTGTCAGCAAACCGTATGCCGAGGACACGGTCACCGGCGATTCTCCCTTCGTCGAGAACCGTCAATGTTTCGCACTCCTCGGGAGTGAAGCCCTTCACAGGATAACGATACAGCGCGGCCACGCGTGGCATTCGTACTTCCTTCCGTAGGTAGTTGCTACAGGATCTAACCGTTCGGCTTCAGCCGCCTCAGGTTTTCTGAACACTTCTGAATATGGTACGGAAGGCTTCCTAGCCGATAGGCTCGGCACCTCTCCACCTACCGATTTCCACCACAATGCCCTCGGGGCCATCGAATTTCACCTGGTACGGATCAACTGTCGTGCCGATTTTCCGTGCACCGGCGGCCTCAAGACGCCGGCACGTCTCGGCCTCGTCTGGCACCATGAACCCAATGTGGTCAATTCCCTGCCGCTGGCCTGGTGACCTCACCGGCACCACAGCGAGATTGATCGTCCCGTCCGAAAGGTCAATCGCGCTGTCTGGCCGACGATGGACGATCGTCATCCCGAAGGCGTTCACAAAGAAGTTCGCCATCGCCTCCGGGTCTGCCGCACGATAGACAACGTGTCGAATCTTCGCCACAGATTTACCTCCTTGCTCGGTTCCTTCTACCGGCTCAACGCTGGCGCTAAGCTGCGGCCCTCTGAGGGCGCCAGCTTAAGCGGTGTGTTAGCTTCCAGTACGCTTCAGCCGCAGTTTGGGTTGACGAGACACCAGGGGGTGACCGGAATCTTTTTCTTTCTTCT
>JBOHVJ010000449.1:0-3811 GCA_050735075.1 Binatia bacterium | reverse complement strand
GGCCATAACCACAACCTCCGTTTTTGGTCCCGTTTATGGCCTTCAATGGAGTTCACTTTTAAACTTTAAATTCGCTAAAAACGGTTCACTTTTAATTATTAAATGGCAGACAGAGACGGAAGGCTTGACAGGGATATAAAGAAAAAGTCATTTAGTAAGGTTTATGGATAATCATCCGCGCCTTCGGCCTGTTGAGGCCTTCCCGATCCAGCAAGAGGGAAAGACTCTCGTCTGCCTAAGAGACCCCCAACATTTTGCCAAACCCCTGGTGGTATCTCCTATAGCCTACTTTATCTTGTCCCATTTTGACGGCCAGCACTCTCTGGTCGACATTCAAGCTGCCTATTGTCAAAGATTCGGCGATCTTCTCTTCAGCGAGGACCTGAAAAAGATTATCGACCTCCTTGACAACCATTTCTATCTTTACAGCGAGCGGTTTTTTGAGCATCAGGGAAGAATCATAGAAGAATTTCGCCGCTCACCCATCCGTCCACCGGCCCATGCCGGATCGGTTTATAAAGAAGAGCTCGCAGATCTCAGGGAGCAGTTGGAGGGCTATTTTCAACCTCCAAAAGGACCCGGGCAGCCAAATCAAAACCAGCCCAGCCATACCCCGAAGGCCATTGTGGCTCCCCACATCGACTTTCATCGCGGCGGATTTTGCTATGCCTGGGCATACAAGGAACTCGCCGAAACTCCTGGTGCGGATCTCTACATCCTTCTTGGCACATCTCACTGCGGCGGTGAAAACCCCTTCACGGCGACGCTAAAGGATTTTGTCACCCCCTTTGGTACCGTTGAGACAGATAAGGGATTTGTCCGGGAACTAAAGGAAAAATACGCCGGAGATCTCTTCGTTGAAGAGCACCTCCACCGCACAGAGCACTCGCTGGAATTTCAGGTAGTCTTTTTAAAGTACGTTGCCCACAAGCAGGCAGAGTTATCGGGGAGGAACAAACCCTTTAAGATAGTCCCTATTCTGGTCTCCTCTTTTCATTCCATGGTGGAGAGGCTTACTCCTCCTGAGGAAGATGCTCGCATAGGAAATTTTCTCCAGGCGCTGCGGGAGTTCTTGGAGAAAGAGAAGAGGCGTGTCTGCTTCGTTGCCGGAGTGGATTTGGCTCACGTAGGAATGCAGTTCGGCGACCGCGAGCCCATAACGCCGGACTTTCTAAAATGGGTAGAAGAGGAAGATCAGCGCCTTATCGAAAGGCTCGCCTCCTTGGACGCGCCGGGCTTCTTCCATGAGATCGCCAAGGACCAGGATCGAAGACGGATATGCGGCTTCTCGCCGCTTTATTCGTTGATTCATTTGTTAGATGGGAAACAAGGGCGCTGTCTTAAGTACAGTCAAGCCTTTACGCCCGAGACCGGCTCCGCGGTAACTTTCACCAGCATGATCTTCGACTGAACAAACAGACAGGGACAGAGACAGAGAAGGGTAGGAGCAGTCTCCGTCTCAAATCTCTATCTCTGTCTGTTTTGGCTAGTACATATTCGTCCCGCCATCGACATTGATTGTCTGCCCGGTAATAAAATCGCTGTCATCAGAAGAGAGAAAGATTACTGTCCCCACGAGGTCCTGAGGGACCTGGTCTCGCTGGAAACAGCGCCGCTTTCTTCGGTCTTCGCGCTGCTCCGGAGTGAGCACGCCTTCCTGATTCGATCCCGAGATCGTCAAGCCCGGAGTGATGGCGTTCACACAGATGTTGTCCACTCCGACCTCCCGCGCCAAGGCCCGGCTGAAGCCGATCACCCCAGCCTTAGAGGCGACATAATGGAGAAAGTAAGGCGTTCCGCCAAGGACGGTCCCGGAAGAGATGTTGATGATCTTTCCTTTGCCTTGCTTTTTCATGGCTGGATAGACTGCTTGGACACAGAGAAATAGCCCCTTGACGTTCACCGCCATCACCTTGTCCCACTCCTCTGGAGAGATCTCCGTGAAGGGTTTTTTCTTTAGCGCAGTGTAGATTCCCGCATTATTTACCAAGACATCGATGCGGCGGTACTTTTGAAGGGCTGTCTCCGCCATCGCGCGAGTCTTCTCACCTGAAGTTACATCCACACTCACCGCAAAGGCCTCTCCCCCTGCCCTCTTGATCTCCCCCTCCACCTTTTCCGCCTCATCATCGAGAATATCAGCTACCACCACTTTGGCCCCTTCTTTGGCCAGGGCCATGGAATAGGCGCGGCCCAGCCCGACTCCGCCGCCGGTCACGATAATCACCTTATCTTTTAAGCGCATCTTCTGCCTCCTTTGCGACGGCCTACAAGTGGCTGGCCCATCTGCCACTCAAGATCCGCATGGCATGTGCGTCTATGATCCGATTGTCCATGCTCCGAAGCGTTCAAATCGTTCAAGCCGTTCAACTTGTTCAAATCGTCATCTTTCAAGAGGCCTGCTTAGATATCCAAGCTGTAGAATTGTTTCGGGTTCTCGTAAAGGATTAGCCGCTTCTCTTCCTCGCTAAGGTCCTTGCGCTTCAGGAACTCCGGAATGTCGCGCTTGAACATGTCCGGCAGCCGCTCGTGCGGGTAATCTGAAGGCCACATGAGGCAGCGCGGATTGAACTGCAGGAGGACCTGCGGCAAGGCCTGTTCTTCCACTTCACAGGTAGTCCAGACCTGTCCTGAACGAATGTACTCGCTTGGCTTCTTCTTGAGGAGCGGCGCCTGCCTCCGTTGGGGTTTCTCGAACTCCTCGTCCATCCGGTCCATCATGTACGGAAGCCAGCCGGAGCCCGCCTCAAGGAAAACGATCCGGAGACGAGAAAAACGTTCAAACAGTCCCTCGAAAATCATGTTTGTGAACTGGATGAGAATGGCGAAGGGATGTTCCAGGGTGTGGACCTGAATGAACTTGTCAAAAAAGTCGAAGCCCATCCCGCGGCTCGGAGCCCCGTGCACAGCCAGCGGCATGTCCAGCCTCTCTGCCTCTTCGAAGATCGGGTCAAAGTCGCGGTGGCCATAACCCTTGTGCAGAATGGTCACAGCCGGCAGCAGCCCTGCAACCAGACCAAGATCAGTCTTGGCCCGCCTGAGCTCTCTCGCCGCCTCCACTGGCTCCTGTACCGGCAGGAGAGCCACAGCCTTAAGTCGGGGGCTCTGGCGCGTGAACTTTTCATACACCCAGCTATTGTAAGCGTGGGCTACGGCGCAGGCCCACTCGGGGTCTTGGCTCAGACCCAGGGCCAGACCGCCGGTGGGGTAGAGGACGCTCATCTGGATGCCGAGTTCGTCGAGAAACTCAATCCAGCGTGAGGCTGGCGTCTCTGCATCCTTTCCTGGAATTCTGGATCCCCGGTGCCATCCGTCGAGCGACGGGAAGAAGCTGTAAGTCTCGAAGCGGGGCATTCCACGATAGCGGCCTTCGAGAAAGTCGTGCAGCTCTGAGTCCTTCTCCAAAACATGCCCATCGGCATCGATAATCGGATACGGCACGGCCATTTTTCGTTCTCCCTATAGTTTGCTAGCCCGCGGCCAGAATTCTGGCAGATTATTGAAAGACTCTCCGTTCACCCTTCGAGTACCTCAGGGCGAACGGAGGAAGTCTTCGAATCATTGATAATTTTCCGTTCATGCTTAGTCAAAGCATGCAAACGACTTTTTCAACAGTCTCTTTGGATTCTTACTCCTGAATACTGTCTTATCGCTAGGGCTTAATCAGTGCCTTTGTCGGATAAAGTTCGGGAATCTCGCCGCCAACGGCTTTGATACAACGCTCTGTCTCTTCTAAGGGAAAGGTGTGGCTTACCATCTCCTGCACCGGGAACTTCGTTGACTCAATGAGACGCATCGCTGCCTCCGTGGC
>JBOHVJ010000448.1:0-10589 GCA_050735075.1 Binatia bacterium | reverse complement strand
CCGAGTCTCTTTTGGTCATCGGCCTGGAGACGAATGCGACGTCGATAATGGTATTCTTGCGGCGAAGGAAGGATTGGGAGCAGCTCAAATCCGTCCAGCTTTCCAATCCGCCGAAGGGCATCCCCGACACTCTTTTCCTTGGCGGCAAGCTGGGCTTGATACTGGATATGCTGCCACGGGCATCCGCCGCACTTGCCGAAGTAGGGACACGGAGGAGATTGACGCAGGGGAGACGGATGGATCAGGCGTAAGAGCTTAGCGAGAAGATGATTCCCTCTCTCCTCTACGGTCTGGACTTCCACCTCGTCTCCAGGGGCGGTGATTGGCACCATGATGACCTGTCCCTCATTACGCCCAACACCATAAGGACCGTAGGCCAGGGAATCGATTGTTAACTTAAGCTCCGTTAGTGCCATACAAGGTAGCTATCAGCGATCAGCTTTCAGCAGGCTGCTGAAAGACTGGTCTGCATGCTTCGACCCTTCGACTTCGCTCAGGGCAGGCCTCCTTCGACTGCGCCTTTAGTCCCGAGCCCTTCGATGAACTCAGGACAGGCTTGTCGAGGGATCAGCATGAACGGAAAATTATCCCCGTGGTGAGTTCATCGAACCAAATGATTCATGACTTCCTCCGTTCGCCCTGAACCCTTCGACTTCCGCCGCTCGTCCTGAGCTTTGTCGAAGGAAGCGGCGGGCTCAGGACAGGCTACGTCGAAGCGGTGAACGGAGAGTTTTTCATCGACAGTCTGTCAGCTCTTGGTTCGCGGTGCCTTCTGATTGCTGAGCGCCGATAGCTAGTATAAGTTATAACCAAAGGACGAGACAATGGTGGAAGTTCAACTCGATCCCCGCCTGCTTAAGGGGATTGAGGAGTTTAACCAGGGACTTTTCTTCGAGTGTCATGAGACTTTAGAAGAGATCTGGCTGGAGGAACATGGTAAAGACCGTAAGTTCTATCAGGGGATTATCCAGATCGCCGCGGGCTATTTTAAATGGGAGCAGGGGGTTCTCATCGGGGCGATCAAGCTCTGGCGCCCGGGATTGGAAAAGCTCTCCGTCTATCCTCCAATTCATCTTGGAGTTAATCTCGGCTCCTTTATCGAAGGGGTCAAGGACAACTTGAGCGAGATCGAGGTCGCTTATCAGAAGAAAGGGGATTCCCCGGCGCTCAAGGTGCCAGTCCTTTCGCTCGCCTCATAGAATCGGGTTGCTATGATCATGTTGCTAATGACAGGTGGGCTTTTTTCAGCAGGCTCTTTATGATCCGGTCGATCAATGTCCATAAGATCTATAGGCAGGGGAGGAATGAGATCACGGCTCTGGCCGGTGTCTCGTTGGATATTCCAAAGGGAGAGTTTGCCGTCATTATGGGACCCAGCGGATCGGGGAAAAGCACGCTCCTCCACCTCATCGGTGGATTGGATCGGCCAAGCCAGGGGGAAATGTTAGTCGACGGGAGGATTATCTCCCAGATGCCGGACGATGAGGTGACTCTTTTCAGGCGCAGCAAGATCGGCTTCATATTTCAGTTTTTCAATCTCCTTCCCACGCTGACAGCCGAAGAGAACGTGATGCTGCCTTTGGTTCTCGATGGCCGACCTACGGTAGAAACTAAAAGCCGTGCGGAAATGCTTTTGGAACGGGTTGGCCTTGGTGCCCGCAAGGATCACCTTCCCGAGGAGCTATCCGGGGGAGAGATACAGCGCCTTGCCATCGCCCGCGCCCTGGTTTTTAATCCCCCCATTCTGCTAGCCGATGAGCCCACAGGGAATCTCGACTCCAAAACCGGTGGGGCGATCCTGGAGCTGATCCGCAATATCAACCAAGAGGAGGATTGCACCGTGGTCATGGTGACCCACAACCGGGAGGCCGCAGGGTGTGGTGATCGGATCATCTACCTTAAGGACGGCCTGATAGAGAAGGGGAGACCCCAGTGATTCGACTTCTCCGTTTCCTTACCTGGCGTCATTTTCAACGCCATCGGCTACGTACCTCGCTTACTTTCCTAGGGATCGTCCTTGGCGTCGCGGTCATCGTCGCGATCGCAATCGTTAACCGCACCCTGATGAGTTCTTTTCAGCGGACCATCGAGCTGGTGGCGGGCAAGGCAGTGTTGCAAGTGGCAAACGGCGAGAGTGGAGTCAGGGAATCGCTCTTTCCGCTCATCCGGGATTCTGCCGGGGTGAGGGATGCATCGGCAGCGGTCGATGGGTTTCTCCCGGTGTTGGGTTTTAAAGGGGAGAGACTCTTTGTTTACGGAGTCGATCTCCTTACCGATTTTTCGATCCGGGAACACGAATTTGTGGGCGCTCCTTTTGCTTTCGATAACGCCCTTGATTTCATTGCCAACCCTGATTCCATCGCCCTAACTGAATCCCTGTCCCGTCGCCTTGGCTTTCCACTCGGCTCTAAGATCACCCTGGCGACGAGCCGAGGGCTGCGGAGCTATACCGTGCGCTCCCTGTTGAAGGAGCAGGGTACGGCCAGGGTCTTTGGTGGAAGCTTCGCCTTGATGGATTTGCCGGTTGCCCAAATGGCCCTCGGAAAGGAGGGGAAGCTCGATGTCGTGGATCTGACGGTTGAAGAGGGAGAGGAGATAGAGACCGTCAGGGGGCGGATCCAGGCGCGCTTACAAGGGGCGGCTCAGGTTGAGCGACCTCAAAAGAGGGGAGAACAGATCGAGTCGCTGCTTACCTCTTTTCGCGTCGGGCTTTTCTTCGTAAGTTTAATCGCGCTGTTGGTCGGATTCTTCCTTATCTACAATACTGTCTCTGTCTCCGTGATTCAGAGAAAGCGGGAGATCGGAACCCTGCGTTGTCTGGGGATCGTGCGGAGAGACATTCTGATCCTTTTTGTTATCGAGGCTCTGGTCGTTGCTTTCTTGGGATCCTTTGTTGGGGTGTTGGTCGGAGTTCTCTTGTCCAAAGGGGCCCTCCTCTCCGTGGCACAAACCGTGAGTAACATTTTTCTCCAGATCGATTTGGCAAAGGGCACGCTAACCTTGCGGGAATTTTGGGTTGGCCTGGCAAGTGGTTTGGGTGTATCGATTCTAGCTGCCTTTCAACCCGCCTGGCAGGCGACCCAAGTCACCCCTCTGGAGAGCACCCGCCAGGCAGCCTGGACTCCCCGGTCTCAGCGGACTTTCCGTTTATCCGTTCTGGGTTCTCTGCTCCTTATTTTTTCTCCTCTCCTTATCTTTTTTTCTCCCGCTGGTTTAGACGGCGTGGAGAAGTTTAGTCTCGGGGTAGTGGCGATGTTGATCTTTTTGCTCGGCCTCTCCTTTCTCTCTCCGCTATTTATCTTCGGTTCGGTCAAGGTTCTTTGGCAGTGCTTATCCCGCCTACCCTTTTTGTCCTGGATCGAAGGCAGGCTTGCTACCGAGAGCCTGCGTCGGAGTCCGGTTCGCTCCGGGATCACGGTCGCCACGCTTATGATCAGCCTGGCCGCGATCTTTACCATTGCAGCCTTTGTCCACAGCGTGCGGGGCTCACTGCTTTCATGGGTGGATCAGATGGTTCCGGTAGATCTTATAGTGCACTCCGGCGCGAGAACAGCCGGCCCATCCAATGTTCCCCTTAAGGAAGATTTTGCGGCCGAACTGAAGACCATACCCGGAGTTAAGGCCGTTGATCTTTATCGTCTCATCCGTTCCACTTACGAGGGAAGACCCATTGTCATCGAGTCCTTTTTCGCCGAAGTTTCTGAAGGAATGCGTAGGTTGCCGATGGTAGAAGGCGAAGGGAGGCGGGCCTTAAGGCAGATGGCTGCAGGTGAGGGGGTGATTGTGAGCGAGAGTTTTCAAAGCAAGTTTGGCAAGCGCAGGGGAGATAACATCCAGCTCCCTACGCCTTCGGGGCTTATTTCCTTTGCCGTTCTTGGCGTCTATGTGGATTATTCGTCGGATCAGGGAAGTGTTCTGATCGATCGGGCATTGTACAAGAAAATTTGGCACGAGGAGCTGGTGGATGCCTTTGATTTGTGGTTGGCCCCGGGCGCGGATCAAGAAACGGTGATCCGGAAGATCAAAGAAGATTACGGGGAGAAGTACCAGCTTTTTGTCAGCACCCATAGGGAACTGAGGGAGAACGTGGTCAACATCATGGAGCAATCCTTCAGCGTGAACTATGCCGTCGAGATCGTAGCGGTGGTCGTGGCCATCTTCAGCGTTATCAATACCCTCCTCGCCTCGGTCCTCGATCGGACCAGGGAGATTGGGGTTCTAAGAGCGATCGGGGCCACTCAGAGCCAATTGCGGAGGATGGTCGTCGCGGAGGCGGGCTGGATGGGATTTATGGGGGGAATCCTGGGCCTGATTGCTGGGACGGTCATGTCTTACCACCATGTCGTCTATAACACCAAGGCCCTTACGGGTTGGACCTTTCAGTATTACTATCCCTTCGATGTCGCCTTTCTGAGCCTTGTTCTGGCGGTGGGCCTCTGTCTATTAGCTGGCTATGTCCCGGCCAAACAGGCGGCCTCGACCCAGATCGTTCCGGCTATTGGGTATGAGTGAGTTATGAGTAGGACCGAAACAGAACATAATGGTTTTGTCATCGAAGGGGATGAGAAATTTATAGAGCAGACTGGTGCCGCGCTAGATTTGTTAGAGAAAAAATCACATACGGGATATCAACTGGCGAAGGACTTTATTGGAAGAATAAAAAAAACCGACAAAAGAAGCGGAATGGGAAATTTTGAAAATCCACCTACTTTTTATGTCAACGAGCTAACGGCACATGCTGGGTTAGAGTGGTATGCGTCTTGTATCGTCCACGATGCGAACCATGCTAGAGAGCACCGGGAATATGTTAGAAAGCATCCAGTATTAGGTCCCATGTTAAGATTTGCCCAAAATTTTTTTCACATAGGTTGGCAGGAGGCAGAAAAGCGATGCTTAGAAACTCAATATTCAACATTGCTCGATTTGGGAGAAAGATCGCTGGCCGATTATGTAAGAAGCTTAGATGGTACCCACTTTCGCAATAGGGGGATTTGGTGAAGTCTATAGCCGAGCACCTAGACCTCGGATTCTTAGGGGCCGTAGCTGTAACCCAGCGCGGTTATTGACCGGATCTGTTCCTCTGTCTCCGTCCAGGGATCCATGATCCGGTTGCTTCCGGTTAGCGAAGGGTTTTTCCCTGCATTTGATGCTTTTGCCTGCCAGACACTCCACAAGCGGTCGATTTGCGCGTGATGGAGCCAGAAGAGTGGGTCAGATGGAGCGGTAGAGATTACCGACATCGTCCCTCCGACCCAAACATGTGCGTCGTCGTGCTGGCCTTCCAATTGTGCCGTGAAGTCGGTGTAGGTGGTCTCGGACAAGACGGAATTTATGGCTGACGTTGTCGGCAGCGGGGGCGGCACGCCAACATTCCTTGTTACTGTAATGTTTCCCGTACCTGGCACATTAACGGTGGGCAGAAACGTCTCTAACCATGGGGGAACCTTACGCTGGGTGGTCCATTTCCAGTAAGGGATAAAACAAAGGGGATCGATTGCCTGCATGGCTTGCTCCAGCTTGAGTAGATAGACCCGGTGCCACGGTAGAAACCTCTGCTGACCAACTGGATTCATGCTGTGCATATTGTGACTCATGTCGGCATGATGGCTGACAAGCTGTCCATAAGTTCCATTATTAATGAGGGTGGTAATGACATCCCTAAATCTTTGTTTTTCCGCCGATGTCATCTTCGTAGCGCGCTTGCGAACTGCCATAGTAAAGTCTCCTTTGCAATTTTGGATCTGGAATGGGATTAACGATGGTTGAGCTTGATATATTACACGAAATAGTGGGGTAATTTCTAGCTACGGTTTTGGAGGGGTGGACATTTACTGCCTCTTAGGATAATCGGGCAAACGGTTCGAAGCTATCTTAACATATGGAGGTGAATTATGAGCACTCAAACGGAGTACATCCAGGGAGCCCAGCGGCAGAGGCAGCGGTCTTACTCCGCGGCAGTTAAGACGAGGGGTGGAACGACCATCTACGTCGCCGGGCATGGAGGCCTGGAGGATGAGTCGGGAAAATCTTATCCCAACGATTTTGATGCCCAGGTACGAGTCAGTTTTGAGCGGATTCGCAAAACCCTTGAGAGTGCCGGGGGCACCTTGGATGACATTGTTACCATGACGGTGTTTATCGTCGACATGAAAAACGGCACACGCTTCACTCAGATTCGCAGGGAATTTTTTAAGGAGGGTTGTTATCCTGCCAGTGCGCTCATCGGCATCAAGGAGCTAGCGCGTCCTGAGATGATGATAGAGATCCAGGCGATTGCCGTTATCGATTGATCTCCTTCAGAAAACATACCGTGAGACAGCGCAAAAAGGTTGCCTCATGGGAGTGGAGACTAAAAGCTGCGAGTACGTCATAAACTGTTGTAATGCGTTTTGTCCAAAGTTTCTTTCTTGCACTTAAGCAAGAGCTCGCGCTCCACTTCATCGGCTGTTTCATCTGGATGTACCAAGGCCGTAGCCCTTACCGGTGTCTTGGGAGAGCAGCTCACGGTCACTCGTAATATTCTGTTCCTTCCAGCTTGTCTCTCGTAGACGATCGATATTTGGTTCGGTCGTCCCACCTCATAATTGTCGCTGAGAATATACCCATGAGAGTTGAAGGTGACTCGTCGTAGACTGCCATCAGGCTTGGTTACATCGGCCTGTGTGATTTTACCGTCCTTATTAAGGACATAAGCGAATTTGAATGTCCGGCCATCGGCCACGGCTTGCTTCATTACCCGTCCGTTACCATCGTATTCATTGGTAAGGGAGATGTCAGCTCCTTTGACCGTTAACATCTGATGCGAATCATTATAGGTGTATTCCTTTGTCTCGTGGCGCCACCAATCCCGACCCGGCTCGGGCCAGCGCATTAACCGGTAAAAAAGGTTGAACATAGCTTGTACAATGTCCAGGTAAATCGTTCTTGCCTTGACCAATCGTCCGCGCTCATCGTATTGGTAGCTGACGAAGTGTATCACACGACCGAAATGCTGGCGGGCGCGCGAGATGCGATTCCCGCTGTCGATAGTGAACTTGATCCCTCGTTTGCTCGGGCTAACGATATGGGTAATGTTTCCAGCGCTATCGCGTGATATTTTGAGGACCCTCCCATGCGGATCCCGGTAACTAATCATGCCGCACTGACCTGGCCTGGTGGCATTGTGACAGGCTGGGAATGAATAGGAACTCCCATCTTGAAGGTTGATAGCCCAGCCGTTTCCGTTCCACACGAGGCGAGAATTATAGAACTTGGTTGGGGTAGTGGTGTGTTCAAATATGCCATCTGCATAGCCAGTACCAGTCGAGACTCGAACGTAGTGTATTCTCCCGCCGTCTGGCATGATCAGGTCCATATAGGAAAAAGTGAGGCTATCGCCTAGCAGAAACAAGTCGTAAGAGTGAGTGCTCCCGATGCCAAAGGTCTTGGGTTTGGTGTCGCCGCTCCGGTATAAGCGTGTGAACCGGACAGGCAGCGTATCTTTCACAACGACATCGTCTTCCTCTAACAAATAGTGACCAGTGCTCAGATCCACCGGGTCGCCATCGGTAGCGCGCGCTGTCGTTATCTTACTGCCGATCCCATTCGTCCCCCTCACCCTTCCCTCTCCCCCTTCGAGGGGGAGAGGAATAAGGTGAGGGGGCCCGTCAGTGGAGACGCTGCCGTAGGCTGATTGTCGAGTTTGCTCTTGAATGACAAAGAAGAAGCCAAGCAAGAGAAAGACTCCGCGCAAAAGTAGCGATGTTTTCTTCACTTCTTTTCGGCAGACCGACATGTCGCGCCCGCGGACCGGTTGTGTCAAAATTTTGGCTTAGGTTTAGAATTATAGCATTGGGAGTGGAATTTTTCCTCTTGACGGATCGCATTACGTCTTCTTGACAAGCCTTACCCACTGAGGTTTAAGAATCGTGCAGGACAGAAGGTGACAGGAGGAGCAAAGCATGGACAGTCGTGAATTTGCCAAGGAGATTGAGGAACGGGTAGCGGCATTCTGCAAGGGGCTTGATACGCGCCCGCCTGCTTACAGCTACGTTCCTCTTAGTAACGACGAAATGCGCATCAAGGTGATGAAGAGTAGGTTGTTCAACGAGATTCGAGCAGGGGAGATCTTCGGCTCCTGGCTCAAGACCACTCCCGAGTTAGAAGTTAAGGCCGCTTTGGCCGAGGCCGTGCATGAAGAGTTCCGGCATGCCGTGTTTCTGGCCGAGGCTCTCAGGAAAAAAGGCGCAGAGCCCTACGATTATAGACCTGTTCCGGCCCAAATGGGTATGTTCAATGCGTTCGAGGCGCTAACCGACACGGTGGAAAGGATGGCTGCCTTTCCTCTGGCAGGTGAAGGCGTCGCCGATTACCTCATTCGCATGTGCCTCAAGGCCGGCACGGTCCCGGAGTGGGTGCTGGAGCCGTATCGCAAAATACACGAGGACGAACAAGAACACGGGAATTATCCTGCGCAGGTGCTGGTCAAATACGCGACCAGCGAGGAGAAGCAAGATCGGGTGCGGCGTGCCGTCGAAATGAGTCTCATGTTGAGACGCCAGTACTTTGACAACCTAGACCGCTGGGTGTTTGAGGGCAAGGCCTGGTAGGGTTTAGATGCTAGGCTCATTTATCGGAATGTGAGGTGATAGTCTCCGTTTTTTCTACGCTCTTAGTCTCCTTAATGTGATTAGTTCGTCAGGCGTTGCCGCACGCCGCGGCGCGCCCAGACAAGTAGAAGCATCGACACGCCCAACAAGTAGGCGAGATCCCATAGAACGATGGCGGAAGCCTCACCCTGGAAGGTAGCTCGTGCCAAGCGTACCGGATGGAGGAGCGGCAGCAACTCGGCGACCCATAGCCATGGTTCCGACAGGCGCTCTTTAAGCGGAAAGAATACATCGGAGAAGAGAAAGAGCGGTGTCAGGAATAGCGTGAAGTAGAAACTGAAGAGGTCGATGTGCGGAATGCGGAGCGAGAACGTGATCCCAATGGCCGCAAAGAGCAGTCCGGCCAAGGGAATGAGGGGCAAGACCAAGAGGGCCGAGGGGAGAGGGGTAAGACCGACAAGGGCGAGTACGATGAAGAAGCAGCCGCCGTAGATGCAGGCGCGCGTCACCGCCCACAGCACCTCACCAGCCAAGACATCGTCAGGCTCAATCGGCGTCGTCAACATGGCGTCGTAGGCCTTTTCGAAGGTGAGCCGCACATAGATGTTGTAGGTGACCTCGAAACTGGCGCCGTTCATGGCGGCGACACAAACCAGACCCGGCGCCAGAAACGCGATGTAGGAGGTTCCGCCCATCTCTGTGATATACGCGCCTACGCCGATGCCGATCGATAACAGATAGAGTACGGGCTCGAAAAAGTTTGGCAGGATATTCCACTTCCATGTGCGATGGTACATGGCGGCATTGCGTCGCCAAACGGAGAGCGCATGTGGAATGGAGACACTCAAAGGCCGCCCTCCAGGCTCGTGCCGGTGAGAGCGAGGAATACATCCTCGAGGTTGGTTGGTCGGACGACGATCGCCCGGCGGTCTCCCTGGTCGCGATGGCGAATATGGTTGATGAGTGGGGTTGCATCGTTGAGATAGATCATGACGCGCCTGCCGACATGTAGGGAGCGGCGGGACAGTAAACTAACGCCGTCGAGAAGGGCCGACTCTTCTTCGGGAGCGCAGTCGAACTCCACCGTTTCCGGCGCCAGGTGGGCTGTGATGAGATCCGCGGGCACACCCTCGTCGATGACCTTTCCCTGCGAGATAATGGCGACACGGTCGCAAAGCCGCTGGGCCTCGTCCATGTAGTGGGTCGTGAGCAAAACGGTCGTGCCCGCTGCTCGCAGGGCGCGTACCCGTGACCACAAGGCGAGGCGTACCGCCGGATCGAGTCCCGTGGTCGGCTCGTCAAGAATCAGCAGCTCCGGGCGATTCATGAGAGAGAGCGCAATCACTAGGCGCCGCTGGAAACCGCCTGACAACTGCCGAACGGGCATCTTTGCGTGGGAGCGTAGCTCCAGAAAGTCGATGAGCTCGTCGGCGCGCCGTGAGATTTCGTGCTCAGGGAGCAGGTGGTAGCGACCGAATACGCGCAGGTTCTCCTCGGGTGAAAGCGCCTCGATCAGAACGTTCTGCTGAAGCGCCACGCCGAGCCTGGATCGCACGGCCCGCGGATCGCGTGCGATATCGATCCCGAAGACTCTGATCGTGCCGCTGCTCGGCCGCGTGACTCCATAGATCATACGTAGCGTCGTTGTTTTCCCTGCGCCGTTCGGGCCCAAGAGGCCGAAGCAGAGCCCGGCGGGAATCTCGAGATCAAGACGATCCACCGCCAGCCGGTTGCCAAATCGTTTCGAGACAGAAGAGGCTTCGACGATGATCTGAGGGCTCATATGCTAGTGGTATGTCTCTAAAATACCTTTACAACGATTTACCTTTTCCGTTCGCCCTGAGCAAGTCGAAGGGTGAATCTTTTCAACGTCTTTTTCTTCGTGGTTCGACCCTTCGGCTTTGCTCAGGACAGGCTCCCTCGACTGCGCCTTTAGTCCCGAGCTTGTCGAGGGATCACCACGAACGGTGAGTAAAGCTTTTTATGAGACACTACACTAGC
>JBOHVJ010000447.1:0-25694 GCA_050735075.1 Binatia bacterium | reverse complement strand
GTCAAGAGCTTTCTGACCGACAAACGCTGCCGGGTTCGGCGGCCTATCTCCCTAACAGCCCGCAGCCTATCTCGGCCGTCGCCCGGCGGCTCCACCGCTAAACCCTGCGCCGGCCGGTTCAACTTCTTCACCCTCATCCTCAGGCGCCCCGTCAGGACCGTGCGAGTGGGGCGCTAGCCGCCAACGGCTGGTTACGCGGTCTCGGTGGGCTTACCGTTCCGATCGAGATTGTTTTGCTTCCGGTGCTTTGTCCAGAGCTTCTCAATTGATTTGACTTCCGTCTGAGGGGCAATGCCGAAGCGACCAAGGGCCAATATAAGGGCTCGGACAGACACGCTTGGCGGAGCCTGCTGCGTCCGCCGCTTGGGAAGGCAAAAAGGGGACATTCTAGGACATTCTACTTTTCCGGTTGTTTCCTTGGATGTCCCGGCGGTCGCAGGCTTTTTCCAAAAGGTCTTAAGGCATCAGAGCGGAACCCTCAAGTTCGTCTATCTCAATCGACCCTCCGCTTTCAATTCTTCTTGAGCCCTCTTGAGGGTTCGATCATGGATCGCGCTTTCAAGTTTCATTTTACTGTCAACGATGCCGCTTCGGATATCTTCGTCCAACATGAGTTGAATCCCTTCCCAGGCGATAGACAGATCCGAGGTGTATGCAGGGGCGAATAGGTCGTAGGACTTGTTTACCGTCTCCGGCTCGCCCTTCAGACCAGCTTCAAACCCGGCTTTTATCGCCTCTTTTTTGTTGCTCCTGGCGAATTGGAGTCCCAAAATCAGGGCTTTTAAAAATCTCTTGCTGGTCTCAGGATACTTCGCCAGTATCTCTCCACGAGTGATAAGAATGCTCTGTGGTATATTTAGAGAATCACTCAAGTTGATGATCAACGGATACCCTTTGTTGAGGAGCCTGATCGCGTCTTCTGGAGAGAAGGGAGCTGCAGCGATGATTCCCTTTTCCAATGCAGCGGCCCGTAGCGTTGTTCCTCCGATGGCCCGGAGGATGACATCCTTATCCGGGTCAATGTTGTTCCTTTTTAAGAACGTTCTGATCGCGAAATCAGAGAACGCACCCGCTCCGGTGATACCGATGATTTTCCCTCTGAGTTCTGCAATCGTTTTGGTGTCCTTGTTGCCGAGCAGAGTGTAGTTCACTCGGTTCGATATCGATCCGATGATGTAAATGTCCAAGCCCCTCGCTTTGCTCCGTATCGGCGCCTGCGCACCTCCGATACTGCCAAAGTCCACATCTCCTGATACGAGCGCAGCTATGGCCGCAGGCCCTCCCCGAATGAAAATCGGCTCAATGGTGAGCCCCTGCTCTCTGAAATATCCTTTCGCCATGGCCACTCGGAACGGAAGCTCGCTATTCCAGGAAAGACTCACAAAGACCACGCGCACCAGCTTTTTTTCCTGGGCTTGGGAACGGAGCGGCGCCGATAGAAAGACAAGCGCAGACGACGTGACTAAAAGCAAAACGGGTAAAAATTTTCTATAAAGCTTATGCCGCTTCATGCTTTTCTTCCTTCTTGGCCATATTCCACAACGTCGTGCGGATTTGAGGCCATCTACGTTAAGTAGTCCTTGTTCTATATCAGATCGCGTACTGTGTTGTTAAATACTTTTTTCCTGTCCACGAATTGAAGTCCCGTATACGATTCCTTGACAGGAATTATGTTTTCTTTTAACTTCGCCGGAGTTCAAAGGAGGTCGCAAGCCATGACTTGGATCAAGACTCTTGCCCCGGAGGAGAATCCAATCATCAAGGAGCTCCATGATTATCGAATGCGCACACACGGTTACTGGCCCAACGTGCTCGCGGCCCAGTCGCTGAGGCCGGAGGTTCTGAAACGCATGCTGGCGTTTCAAGACATGCTGACCTTTGGTGGATCGAGCCTGGGGAGGCGAAAGGAGGAGCTCATCTCCTTTTATGTCTCCGCGCTCAACGAGTGCCGCTACTGAATTGTCTCTCACGGAGAGTTTCTCCGCAAAAATGCGTGCCCCCAAAAGGAAGATCCAGAGCTGGTAAAGAGGATTAAAAAGAACTTCCATGAGGCTGACCTGAGTGACCAGGAGCGAACGATGCTCGAATTCGTCGGGAAGCTCACCCTCGATTCGAAGAGTATGCGCGAAGCGGATATCCAAAGTTTGCGGGAGGCCGGCTTTGACGATCTCAAGATCCTCGAAGTGGTTCAACTTGCAGGCTGGTTTAACTGTATTACTCGTATCGCCGATGCCATCGGGGTTGAGGTGGAATCCTGGCGTTCGGGATGGCGGGACGAGCTCTTTGGAGGCTAGTTTTTGACGCCCATCTCTAGCGCCTTGCGCACGGCTACTCTCTCCTCTTTATCCAGCCTCAACTCGGATACGGTCACCTTCCTGGATCGAGTCCAAAATTGTGGCGTCACCCTCGAGGTGGCCTAAAATATTTACCCGGGTTACCAAACGACACTCATCTCCTTTTGATACCGGCGTGGGTCCAAAAGGAATCGCAAGACTTCTCCCCTCAACCCAGAAGCAAACTGTTCCCGCTTCTACCACCTGCTTCGCCTCAGGCTCCAAACTACCTTCAAATGGAACTTCGAAATAGACCTCTTTGCCCCATCTGTTAGCTCGTGATTCAAAAGGGAGCGCGGCCTTAAGCTTTGAGGTAGTGGGTGTATCCCCTAGCGTTGCTGTTATCTGTCCAGACGGCCAGGTAATGCGGATATACATAGTAGACATCTTTAAAAGGGATCAGTCGTAGACCATGAACTCCAGTAGGTTCTGGTCAGGGTCACGTATGTAGACGCTTGTGGCCATCGTCTGGCCGTTGCCACGCCCGCCTCGACGTGGAACAGGGCCCATCTCAATCTCCACGCCGGCTTTTTTCAACATCTGGAGCACCTCCTCCACCGTGCCCTGCCATACAAAGCAGAGGTCGCCACAGCCAGGGGTTGTCGTTGCCCCCCGAATGACACCCTTCAACTCGGGCGGATGGACGTTGATCTTTGACTCACCGATCTGAATGGCGAATGCCCTAGCTTCCCCACTACGCCATTTGTCCTCATCAATAATTTTAAAGCCAAGACGTTTATAGAATTCTATAAACCGTTCTGCATCAGTGGTGGGAAGGGCAATATGATCAAAACCGACAACAGGCATAGCTTCTCCTTTCACACCTACCTCTCTTATCATGAACTAAGAAAGGGTCAACTCTGGTCTCAGGAAAAAGGCTCCTGTCTACGCATTGGAATAAGAGACCTACTTCTATAGCCTTGCTTGGAGCTTTGGGGTCGAAGGATCGCGGATGCAAGCGGAGAGGACAAATTTGTTTCTGACTGCCCATCTTTGACCGCAGAGCTCATCACAAGACTAGCTTATCTTTTTCAATCGGTGGTCCCGATCTTTAACTCATCGGAAAACAAAGACTTTGAAATCTAAGGTAGCGGAGAGGATGACGCCACTCCCTTGGCACAGAGATTGCTCCTTCACGGCGACCATGCCTAACAAAATACTTATCGTTGAAGACAACCCACATACTCGTGAGATCCTCAAGACACAAGTTCAAGCCCTGACTTACGAAGTCATCGAGGCTGAGAGCGGTGAGGAAGGATTAAAGAGGGCGCTTTCTGACGCCCCCAACCTGATCATCATGGACCTCGGACTTCCGGGAATGAATGGAATAGAAACAACCGCCAAGCTTAAGAGGGATCCGAAGATCTCACATATTCCTGTTGTCGCTTACACGGCCTGGAGGGCGGAGGACTACAGAGAGAAAGCCGAGGACGCTGGTATGGGGGCATATTTGACTAAGCCCGCTCCTCGTCAGGTCTTGCAAGAGGTAATTCAAAGATTTTTACAGACCAACGCCTGAGATTCGCTTCGCCTTCGTTATCCGACGTGATCTCTCCCTAGATCGCTAGCTTAAGCGCACTTTGCGTTCTTATCATCTCCCAAACCCACTCGCACCCCCTTCTTAGCCTCGACCCTTAAGTTGACATGCCAGCTCGTTCT
Organism: Binatia bacterium; assembly: GCA_050735075.1. GTDB lineage: Bacteria > Desulfobacterota > Binatia > UBA9968 > UBA9968 > JAHFAO01. Next base: position 21,702 of record JBOHVJ010000447.1, on the reverse strand, counting down.
CCATATTCTCTCGAATGAACGGGATGGCTGATCCTCAAAAGTTAGGCAAAGATATTTGAAATTTCGTTGGAGGGAAACGGGATCAGACAAACTATGACTCGCGCAGAGGCGCAAAGCATGTCCTGAGCGGAGTCGAAGGGGACGCCAAGAAAGAAAATCAACTAAAGTTTTTCTTTGCGGTCTTGGCGTCTTGGCGCGATGAAAAAATGGATCGTATGATCCGGATGGCAGCGTAAATGTTAGAGATAAATTCGCAGATCCAGTGTGCAAGAACCTAGAGGGAGGCTCACATGTTTGCATGGCGCGCACGGGTTGGTTTGATCAAGCCCACCCATCGGGGAAAATCGTTCGCCTTCTGGTACAAGCATGCCCCGGAAGGGGTTGAGATCGTCCCGACCTTTATCGGATTCCGCAGCGGCCAAAAGGAGGGCTTTCTCCAGGGATTTGAACGAGCGGAACAGATAGCCATGCAGCTCAAAGAGGTTGGCTGCAATATCATTGCGGTCAGCGGCACTCCTCCGTTCCTGATCAAAGGCTTGGACTTCGAGCGCCAGTGGGCTGCGGATCTCTCCAAGAAGATCGGCCTTCCAGTTGTGACTCCCATGGAACCTCATGCCATCGCCCTCAAAAGTATGGGTGTGCGCAAAGTTGCAATCGCAACCTACTATGGCGACGACCTGAATCAGGCTATCGTCAACTACTTCAGTCGCTTTGGAATCGAGTCGGCAGTCATGCAGGGCTTCAGCCTGGGAGGTCAACGCGAAGGGCTCTATACGACGCCCCTCCTGGCACTGGACGAGGTCTCCTATAGGGATGTGTACCGCCATTGCAAGCGCGGTCACCAGCAATTGGGCAGCTCCGTTGATGCCATCTATATCAATGGAGGGGGCTGGGATGCGGCGCCGGCCGTGGAGCTACTCGAGCGCGACCTGAAGACCACAGTTGTCTGGGCGCTTGCAGCGGAGATGTGGTTCACGTATCACAAGCTGGCGATCAGTAACCCGCTCTCAGGGTGTGGAAGCCTGTTAAGCGGCAAGTACGATCCCATGGACTAGACTCATCCTGACTTTGAGCTTTAGCGGCCTCTCTTCAAAATGATTTCGTGCATCTAAGAAAAGATCCAGTTCCGCCAATGACAGTGTCGAAGTACAGCCACATTGTAGTCCTTGAAGATATCATGGTGCCTATGCGTGACGGTGTTCGTCTTGCCAGCGACGTATATCGACCTGCCCTAGAAGGGGTGCCAGCGGGAGAGCCTTTGCCGACTCTATTGGAACGTACACCCTACGGGAAAAGAGATCAGGAAAGATCACGACGGGCTCGCTTTTTCGCTCGTCACGGCTATTGTGTGGTGTTGCAAGACTGCCGTGGCTGCTTCGATTCGGAGGGAGAGCTTTACTTCCTTAGGAACGAGCCCTTTGATGGCTGCGACACCGTCGAGTGGATTGCCCGCCAGCCCTGGTGTAACGGCAAAGTGGGAACCTACGGAACTTCTTACGCCGCGTGGACCCAGTTAGGATTGGCAACGCAAAACCCTCCGCACCTCTCCTGCATGTTCCCCAACATGGGTGGCTGGAATGCCCATACCAGCACTGTGCGTCACGGTGGTGCGATGGAGCTAAGGTTCATGGCTTGGGCCTACTGGCACTCGGCTTTAAACACCAACCATATTCTCAAGCACCAGCCCCGGATAGATGAGGACCTGGGAAAGGCAGACTTCCGCCACTGGCTGAGCAGAATGCCCATTCGCCGAGGTGAGACCGAGCTGGCGCTGGTCCCCAACTACGAGAAGTGGGTGTTTGACATCTTCCAGCGAGGCGACTACGACGACTTCTGGAGACAGCCAGGCTTTGCCATAGAGGAGTACTTGAGGCAATTGGCTGATGTGCCCACCTTTCTCTGCGGAGGTTGGTATGACTCCTATACCAGAGCCACTCTAGATACGTTCGTCGCTCTTTCCAAGCATAAGAAGGGGCCGATATACCTTCTCATGGGCCCCTGGACTCACGGGACTTACACCACTCAATTGAGCTACGCTGGAGATGTGGACTTGGGTCCTTCAGCAGCCCTGGAGTCTTTCGATGAGCTTCACGTGCAGTGGTTCGATCGCTGGCTTAAGGGAAAACAAAACGGTATCGCTAGAGAACCTTCTGTTAAAATCTTCGTTATGGGGGGTGGAACCGGCACGAAGAACAAAGATGGGAGGCTCGACCATGGAGGTTCCTGGCGAAATGAACGAGAATGGCCCCTGGCCTCCACGCGCTACACTTCCTTCTACCTCCAAGCCGATGGCGTGCTGAGCCCGCACTCCCCTACCACCGATAGTTCCTCCACCACTTACGTGTTCGATCCTAAGAATCCTGTGCCGACCATAGGCGGCAACTTTTCATCCCTCGACTATCTGAAGCCTTATCCACCCAATGTGAAGCTGGAACTTATCCCTTCTTTCCTGCGCAGAGAGCCTATCACTCCCAACGGAGGCTTCGAGCAGCGGGAAGGGCCGAGGTTCTATGGATGTAAGCCACCCTACCAACCCCTTTTCGCCCGCCCGGATGTTCTGGCCTTTCAGACAGCGCCTTTGGATGAAGATACAGAGGTCACGGGCCCCATTCAGGTGAAGTTGTGGGCTTCCTCGTCTGCTGTGGATACTGACTTCACCGCCAAGCTACTGGACGTCTATCTTCCTAGCCAAGACTATTCAGAAGGATATGCCCTTAACCTAAGTGACAGTATCATCCGCGCCCGCTATCGCAACTCACGGGAGAAGGCTAACTTATTAAAGCCGCACGAGGTGGTTGAGTTCACCATAAACCTCTATCCCACCAGCAACCTCTTCAAGAGAGGCCACCGGATAAGACTGGACTTGTCCAGCAGCAACTTTCCTCGCTTTGACGTGAACCCCAACACCGGAGAACTCCTGGGGCGCGAGGGTGGAACCTTATTGGCAGAAAACACGATCTACCACGATAGGCAACACCCTTCCCATATTGTGCTACCCATCGTGCCGCACTAGGCGGCGGTTACTTTCGTCCGGAGAGCCAGGATCTGTGATACCTACTCAACCCGCGAGCCTTCTCTTATAGCCAGCCGAACCGTTGCGCTGCTTGGGAATCCGTCGTAACCTTTTCCGGTCCCAATCTGGGGCACGAAAGTAGTTTTTGTTCTGGACGGATAGTGTCTCGCTATCCAAGCCCCTCAGTTTCTTTCTGACCCATTCAGGATCTAGGCCCAAGCCTTGACATGCCCCGTAGAAGCTAATGTACCCGCTTCTGAAATCTTCTTCTCTTGAATCGTCTTCGTATATCCACCATTCCGCGCGTTTTCTTACAGGAAGATGACGGTTACGCAGGTCCTCAATGGCCAGCTCCAGCAAGCCCAACAACAGGCCTCTTTCGGGGCTGTTTGGTTGATGATCCTCAGTCCCGGTGCTGATCTTTTCTGCGCTCTTCCAAGAAATCATTCTTTCCATTGCTTTTCTCCTAATTCCTGTCGCCCCCTCAAAGAGACTAGGATCTCCGTCATCCATGCACCTGCGGACATAAGCCATTGGGTGGTGGAGCAAGACAGATGCCAACGGGAATAATTTGAGAGCTGAGGGCAATCTTGTAGAAAAATCACCAGCTTCATTATTTCGAAGTCGCTTAGTGTTTCGGTCACTTTTGACGGATCGGGCACTGATGGCACTTGAGGCCAGGCGTTCCCACAAAGCTCTGGACATCGTACTAAGGTCCAATGGACCAAAGTACAATAGATGAGCAAATCATGAAGGTGATAAGCGTAGCAGCGACTTTCATGGAGACACAAGCAAGGCCCAAGCTTATTTCGTGGGAGGATTTTGGGATAACGCTGGCAGAGCTTAGGAAGCTTGGCGATCAGAGGAATTTGGATTACTTTCTTCAATCTATAATCACGCATGGTGCCATTGGTGACGACGGGATCTTAATCGTGGACGACGAACAGAAATCAAAATGATGACCAGAAACCACAAGGTCATCTCCCACCCTTCTGTCTTCTGTTTTGCAGCCACCACTTCATATATTCCAAGTTGCCTTGAAAGAGGCTAACCAGTGCTACTCCCATCTTATCGGTCATCAGGGTAGCAACGGCGGAGAGACGGGAAACGATGTCAGAACAGCTAGCAATGAATAACTCAGCGGCTTCCTCGGGAGTGATTCGCAAGCCAGATTGATAATCTTTTACTCTGGCGCCAATGCCTACCCGCTCCCACTTGTCTATCTGCCTCAACGCCTCTGGTCCATCTATGCAGGGATTGTTTGACTGCTCCGGCTGCGTTTGCGCGAGCCGGGGAACAAGAAGAAGCGCACCAACTAGGATGAACCAAATCGTATAGAGAGGACGCATATCGTACTCCTCGAGTACTAAAGACGCAGCTATTAAACGTTCTTTAACAATCTCCCGCAATTGTACCTTGGTCCATTGAACCTTGGTCCAATTTTCGAGTTAAGCCCAATCCGCCTTCAGTTCATCACACAAGAGAGGGAGGGCTGAACATTACACTGGAACCTGGCACGGATTGGTGGAGACGCTGAGCGGCTAGCAGTCCTCAAGCAGGGATCTGTGGATGGCGCGACGCTGTCGCATCCGGCTTTTGTAATGGCAAAGAAGCTTGGCTTTGCCCTGCTCTGGGACTTCTCGAAGGAAGTGGACTACCATGGAGCGAGATCGCAACCCGGCGCTCCATTATTCAACGGGACCGCGAGATGGTGTCGAGCTACATGAAGGCGCACATCGAGGGAATTGCCTTTTTAAAAAAGACCGGGAGCTTGGCAAGAGAGTGATATAAAAGATGCTTCGCCTGGTCACAAGCCGAGGAATTCGCCGATCCGAGCCTTGTAGAAGAGCTGGAGAGGAGTGGATTTATTAAGAAGCTCTACGAGAGGTAGATAACCCTCCTTGTCAACCTAGCGATAATTGGTTTCCAAAGTACCTTTATCACCTAGCGCGCCATATTCCTGGAACCCGGTACAAGCGAGAGGGGTCCGAGAATGCAATGCTACCCTTTTGATTTCTGGTGCCCCTTTCCCTTCTCGTGACCCTTTCCCTTTTGGTGTCCCATTCCTTTTTGATTCTCTTCCCTGTGCTCTACAACCTCTTCATGCTTCCTTCCCTTTTCTTTTCTGACCTCGTGATTGATGACTACGAAGTTTTTACCTCTCGATCTCAACTTTATGACTTCTTCAGCCGGATGCCCGTAGTGTTCCGATACGAATTTGAGATTTACCAGATTGATGACTTCGTCATCTCTGAGCACTATCGTTTTCCATTCTTTCTTTGGCTTGTTCTTGTAGTGGCCATAGGCCTTTCCGTAAGGCGGGCCTACTCTTGCAGTAGCAGGCACATGCACGTAGTAGATCTCCGGGCTCAGCCCGTAGTGGACTGTAATATCCAGCCAAGATCTTCCACCCAGCCTGAGGTTAATGACGGATGCAGGTGCCACGCGGGCCCTTTGTGCAATTAAGAGAACAACGGGAATTTCTTCAACGGGTATCTGCCTCTCTCTAATGATAATGACCTCTCTCTGGGGTACCCTGAAGTACTCTCCAACCCCGAGATAGAAGCCTTTCAAGCCTTCCTGGCCAAAGGACATGCCGATATCCACTTGCGCGCGAGCACGGTCCATAGGGCCGACCAAAGGGAGCATGGCCAGAGCGAGAAAAATCAATACGCTTCGCATAACTTTTCTCCTTTCTTCTTCTCCTGCGTCATCACCCTACGCCTTTTTATCGGTACGTGCCGGAGATCGCGATCTGCTTGAAGGCGTAATCCCCCCCTTTATTGATAATAGTAAAGCCATCGAAGGAATCTCCATATCCCCGGTCAACGGTCCGGATGATCTCCCTGTCATCCAGGAGCACTACCATTTCTCCGTCGCCGTTACGGCGCCATTCGAGAATATGAGAGTTCCCGTCTTCCATATCCACGGGAAGATCGTAGATCTCGATCACCGCTGAGCGTCTCGCCGCGATTCGCAAGAGCGTAAAGGCCGGAGTCTTACCCGGCTCATAGACCAGCCGATAGCCTAAGCTACGATCCTGGCCTTGAAAGAGGCCGAACTCAAGGCGGTTGCCATCTTCCGGGTTCCCTCTGGAAGTCATCTGAAGCTTCAAGGCGAAAGCGTTGCTGATCAGTAGCTCTGTGTAGATCTCGGCCAGAGACGGCGAAGGCGGCTGCGACCCACTTCCCCTCTCTGAAATCCCCCTAAAGACCTCCCCTAGAAACTCCACCACGGGCATCTCGCCTCGCCTGTCGGAGGAGCCGTGATTTTTGGCCGCAGGAGCGAAAACAGTCCTAAGCCCCAATCCGCGCGTCACCCTGAAGTCACCCTGGTTGACAACCCAGCTCGGATTAGCCGTGTAATCGCCATCGCGAAAATCGTCATATAAAAGCGAAACTCTCCACGGCCAATCGTAGCGCCGCACGAGTTCGCGCAACTGCTGAATCAACCTTGGATCCGAGGTACGGTTCCTCTCCGCCCTTTGAATCACATCCTTGAGTTGCTCAACCAGCTCTGCAGCGCGACTCTCTCCTGACGGCGTGCGATCCTGAGCTTCGGAGAAAAAAACCGGGCCTACTGTCAAGCAAATCGCTAGTAAAAGAGACCGACTCAAATGCATGGGATACCTCCATTTAAAGGCTAAACTTATTTATCTTCGTCTTCCGTGGTAGTCAGGTGGGTAAATCCTTTTGATCTCGCCGTGTCTTGTATGAGGTTCATAGTCCAAATCGAGGACTATTTTTTTATCATCCTCGACGATGGTATGACTGGGTAACCGAACCCCGATCCTCCATTCTCCGCCTTCAAGCCAATAATATCTTCGGGTAGTCGGATAGTAGTAAACTTGAACGGTTGGATAGTAGTAATACCTTTCGTGTTTACGCCGCCAGCCGTGAGCCGGAGCCCAGGGCGGAGGACCATGTCTATCCGATTCCACGACCACGACCTCCTGAGGTGGCGGCCTGTGAACGACCGTCGTGCAGCCTCCAGCGGACAACAACAAGACAGCAAAAACGACTGTCAGATATGCTGCTGTTATCATCGTTTCCCTCCTTTTCTGAATGCTGATTTTCGCCGTTCTTTCTGTGAATAGAGAGGCAAAAACTACGCCAAAATCCGTTAGACTGGGGCCTTCCTATAACCCTTTGATTTAGAAGCCGAATCCAAGACTCGGTTTTTAAGCTTTACCTATTGAGTTATATGGAAGTTACAAATTTGTACTGATCCTCTTCCGAATGTACACCAACGAGAAATCTCTAATATTGATCTTAAGGTTTATTGGAGCGGTCTCAGCCACTTGAAAAATAACATTAAACTGATATAGCGCAGCCAAGGTTTATCTTTCAGAATAGAGTTCAGGGTTATGGGAGAAGTTATGCCAAACCAAATTCAACCGTTGATTGTAAAGGCGGGTGGAGTCCGGATTGAGATTGAGTACCGGCACAGGGGAAGCGATGCTGGATTAACGTTTCAGGTCTATGATGATAAGGATGAGATGGCTTCGGAAGTGCTCCGGTTTGATTGTTTTAAGAAGAGGCCGCATTTCCATTACATCAATTCTAGAAGTCGCAAAATCGAGCGCATCGACAAGAAAACCGCTCCGAATCCTGTTCTGTGGGCCTTAACCCGGATAAAGACCGACCTCCAATCTCTGGTCTGGAGAGCCGGGCACAGGAACTTTTCGCAACAGATCAATCAACCCGCCGTGGCCAGCGCCCTGGCCAAGAAAGAAAAGGAAATCATCCGCTTGGCTCAGGGGTAAGTGGTGAAGTGAGCTACGCGCTAACACAGATTGACACGTCTACGGCGTGGTGTTAGCATTCGTCGCTCAACTGAGAACCCCGCAGCAAAGACATAGCAGTGAAGCTTTATAACTTCGACCTTCTTTCCTATCCCCAGGTACCTACCGACGCACCGGGGACACCGGTTCCGAGCAGCTACTTCGACCCCACTGTCGGCTCGCAAAACTATCATGAACATCTCTACGAGATGGAATATTGCGAGCATCTCGGCTTCGAAGGCGTCGTGTTTAACGAACATCACTACAGCGCCTATGGCACTATGCCATCGCCTAACCTGATCGCCGCGGCCTTAAGCCGAAGAACGAGCCGGATGAAGATCGGCGTACTAGGAAATATTCTCCCACTGCGTAATCACCCGGTTCGAGTCGCTGAGGAGTATGCCATGCTTGATTGCATGACTGGAGGTCGATTTATCGCCGGCTTTGTCCGCGGCATACCCGCCGAGTACCTCTGGTACAGTGTCAAGCCCGACGAGTCACGGGGACGTTTCGAAGAGGCTTACGAGGTGATCATGACCGCTTGGACGAAGCCCGTCTGGAGTTACCATGGCAAGTTTTTCCAATTTGAAAACTGTGCCATTTGGCCTCGTCCCTTGCAGCAACCCCATCCGCCTGTCTGGATAGCCGCGCGCAGTGCCGAATCGATCCAATGGTGCGTCAAGCGGCATCTCCCGATCGCCCAAGTTTACCAGACCACCGATCAAATCGAAGATACCTTTAACTACTACCGCAAACTTGCCAGGGACCAGGGCTGGGAGGTCGAAGCCGATCAGTTTATCCTGACCCGGCATATCTATGTCGACGAATCAGATAAGAAGGCCCGCGAAAATGCGGAGCCGGCGTTGCGCTATTTCTTTACCCTGCATAATCGTGGTTTCAACCTAGCCATGAGCCAGGAAGCCGTCGATCTTGGTCGTGTAAGGCAGGCACTTTACAGCGACGAGTCATTTAGTTATTTCCGCGAAGGGAACCGCGAGCGGGTTGACTTCTCTAAGCTCAGTTGGGAGGACCTTGAAAGGACAGGTTATATCATCGCAGGAAGTCCGGATACGGTCGCCCAAAAGCTCATCGAGCAGATGAAACAGGTTGGCGCGGATCACTTCATGGGTATGTTCCACATTGGGAACCTTAGCCACCAAAAAGTCATCGCCTCCCTGGAGCTCTTTCACAAAGAGATCATGCCACAGTTGCAGAGCGTCAAGATATAATCAGCGTTGAAAAAAGCCCTTCTGCTCACGTTAGGCTCGACCGCCTCGCTCCAACGACCACCTTAAGTACGCCTCCGCTCATCAGTTTCTCGAGCGCCTCGCAAGTCTGTTTCTTGCTATCTTAGGGGCAGCGATGTTAGGCTGCTATAGAATTCGTAGAGATGCTTCACTCGCGGGCTACGATCAGGAGAAATCTATGAGAGGACTTCGGAAAGCAGAATGGTCCTTGATTGTTGTGACGGTTCTTTACCTCCTTTGTGCCAGCACGGCGTGCTCTCCTTTCCCACCTCCCTTTTTGCGGAGAAGATGGGGATGAAGCCGCTATTTGACTTCGCTGAATCGGGGGTCGAGATCCCGACCACTACTGTTTCCGTGAACCGGGAATATAGTAGGAAGAACCGGGATGTGGTCCTGAGATTTCTCAAAGCCTACATCGAGGGGACCAAGCGGTTGCTGACGGATAGAGAGTTGGGTGTCCGCGCGTTAAAAAAATACGGCGGGATAGCAGATGAAGAACTCTTGGCAAATACCTACGATCTTTTCACCTCGAAATACATCAGAAAGGTTCCCACCATAACGACCAAAAGCGTGGAGAACGCCCTCAAGCTAATCGCAGAGGGTAATCCTAAAGCCAAAGACCGAAGAGCCAGCGATTTTATCGATACAAGCTTCATGGAGGAGTTGGAAAGAACAGGTTTTATCAAAACTATCTGGCCATGAGTCCCCTTGCGAAAGGCAACAAAAAAGCATACAGAACCGACCGAGGTCCAGCAGATGAAATTTGCCAAGCCTTACAATGATCTGCGCGAATTGATCACAGCACTGGAAGAGAACGGCAAACTCCACCGCATCCGCCGAGAAATCAACAAAGATACGGAGCTTCACCCATTGGTGCGCTGGCAGTTCAGAGGATTGAAGGAAGAAGACCGGAAGGCCTTTCTCTTTGAGAACGTCACAGACTCCAGAGGGAGAAAGTATGAAGGCTCTGTCCTCGTTGGTGGACTTGCGGGATCGGCTGCCATCTATTGCCTGGGTCTAAAGTGCACCCCTGAAGAAGTCGCAGACCGATGGCTGTATGCCATGGACCATACCTTGGAGCCGGAGATCGTAAGTCATGGCCCGGTTACGGAAGAGATCCACAAGGGTGAAGAGCTTTTCAGTCGCGGCGGTTTTGCCGAGTTCCCCATCCCCATCTCGACCCCTGGTTTTGACAACGGCCCCTACATCACGGCAGGCCATTGGATCACCAAGGATCTGGAGACCGGGAAGAGAAATGTCGGCAACTACCGGGGATTGATCAAGGGGCCGGGGTTGAGTGGCATCATGTCGGGAACGCCGCAGGATCTTTCCCGGCACTGGGAAAAATGTAGGAGAAGAGGGATTCCCCTTGAGGTGGCGGTCGCTGTCGGCACGGTCCCCGCTGTTTCCTACACCGCCACCCAGAAGGTCCCACCGACGATGGACGAGCTCGCTTTAGCCGGCGGTCTGGTGGGAGAGCCGATCAAGCTGGTCAAGTGCCAGACGGTGGATCTTGAGGTCCCCGCCACGGCTGAGGTCGTTTTTGAAGGAATTATCCCGACCACCTATCTCGAAGAAGAAGGGCCTTTTGGCGAGTCCATGGGGTATGTAGACCCACGGACCTTGAGCACTGTCTTTGAGCTCACCTGCATCGCGCACAGGAAGAATCCCATATGGGTATCGATCATCAGTCAGGTAACGCCCAGCGAGAGCTCGAAGATCAAGGCGATGGGAATGGCAACTCTCGTCCACCGTTTTCTTAAGCAGAAAGGGTTCCCAAGCGTGCTTGAGGTCTCTCTGCTGGAGCCGCTGGTGAATCTGCGTCCCTATGTTGTCCTCAGGATGAAAAAGAGAGACGACCAGGACCCCTGGGGGGCGATGGATGCCCTGCTGGATTATGGAGATCGAGTGGGAAAACTGGTTATTGCCGTGGATGAGGATATTAATCCGCATGATCCTGTCGCAGTTACTTGGGCGATCACCCACCGGTCCCAACCCCATAAGGACATCAAAGTCGTCGGCAACCGACCTTTCGGCGCGACCCCGATCGGCATGGTGGCAACCCACCCGTCAAGCCGTTACGACAACTCAGAGTCCTCCCTGCTGATTGACGCCACTCGAAAGGCGGACTTCCCTCCCCTATCGCTCCCGAAAAAGGAATACATGGAGAGAGCCAGGAAGATCTGGGAGGAACTCGGTCTACCCAAGCTCGAGCCGCAGGAGCCATGGCACGGCTACCTTTTAGGGTTATGGCCAGAGGAGCTAGATGAGGAGGCCCGACTCGCGGCCAAAGGTGAATATGATAAGGTAGGAGAAAAACTCAGGGGTACCAGAGTTCAGGTAGGCGAAGGCGAGACCCTTGGCTCGATGCGAGCGAAATGGGGACGCAGCCACTCTGGAAGGGCGGAGTAATTAGGTGGCACGATGAAACGGAGAATCGTTCTTAACGTTAACGACGAGGATTATCCCATTGAGATCGAACCCAATCGTCTCCTCCTCCATGCCCTGCGCGATGACATCGGACTGACAGGGACCAAAGAAGGTTGCAGCATCGGCGTGTGTGGCGCCTGTAGCGTTATCGTGGATAGGCGGCTGGTAAGTTCCTGCCTGACCCTCGCAATCGCGTGCCAGGGGAAAGAGATCACTACCATCGAGGGATTGGCCAAGGACGGGAAGCTGCATCCCATGCAGCAGGCATTTCTCGAGCATGGAGGGTTCCAGTGCGGGATCTGTACCCCGGGGCAGATTATGGCCGCAAAGGCTCTCTTGGATTCTAACCCCAACCCCTCAGAAGAAGAGGTGAAGGAATGGATGTCGGGCAATCTTTGCCGCTGTACAGGCTACTATAAGATCCTCGAGTCGGTCATGGCAGTTGTCAATAACAAGGTCGGCACGGAGCATCGGGTAACCCGAGAGCAGCAGGCAGCTAGAATACAAAGCCTCTACACATCTGAAGGACTTCATAATAAGAAGTAATCTCTTCGGGGGCATAGAAAATGGCTAAGACTGAAAAGTTTTCTGTAGTCGGGCAAAGAGTCAACCGGGTTGAAGGATACGAAAAGGTTACCGGTGACGCCCGCTACATTGCGGATATCGTACTTCCGGGGATGCTCATCGGAAGAATCCTTCGAAGCCCCTATCCTCATGCCCGAATTCTCAGAATCGATACTGGCAAAGCAGAGAAACTTCTCGGGGTTCGAGCCGTTGTCACGGCCGAGGACACGATCAAGCGAGGCTGGGGCGCCTTTTTTCCTGATCAGTACCCTCTTTCAGTCGGCAAAGCTCGCTATGTAGGCGAAGAGGTGGCAGCCGTGGCGGCTATCGATCAGGAGATTGCGGAAGAGGCCCTGGAACTTATCGAGATAGAGTGGGAAGAGCTTCCGGCCGTCTTCGATGTCGAGGAGGCCATGAAGGAAGGGGCCCCACTCATCCACGAAGATAAACCGCGCAACATCGCTCTAACAATTGACGTGGAGCGGGGAGATGTCCAGCGCGCCTTTAGCGAATCGGATTTAATCGTCGAAGATAATTTTGAGAGCGTGCCCCAATGGCACTGTGCGATCGAAACGATCGGAAGCGTTGCCGACTATGCAGCCAACGGCAAATACACCATCTACATGAATACCCAAACCCTCTTCAATGCAAGAAATAGGATCGGCGCCGCGCTTGGGGTAAGAGAGACTGATGTGCGCATCATCCAAAGCGCAGTGGGCGGAGGGTTTGGCGGGAAGTCCTGTGACGACAACAATGCTGTCGTCGCCGCCATTTTGGCGCGCAAGGCGCGCAAGCCCGTCAAGATCATCAACACCCGAGAAGAGGAATTCCTCGCCGGCTGCCGCCCTCGGGTCAACATGAAGATCTGGGTGAAGATGGGCTTCAAAAAGGATGGGCGTATCCGCGCCAAACATATACGTGTGATCGCCGATAATGGCGCCTATTCTGGTAAGGCCCCTGCAATCACCGGCGTTGCGGCTCTACGACACGATACCTGCTACAAATATTCCGACGTTAAAACCCAAGCCTATCTGGTTTATACCAACAAAATACCAACCGGCGCCTTCCGTGGCTTTGGTAACCCCTCGGCGGAATGGGCCGTAGAGCAGGCGATCGACAAGGCTGCTCATGAACTTGGCATCGATCCCCTTGACATCGCCCGTATAAATGCCGCCGAGCCCGGATATGTGTCACCCCATGGCAATCACGTGAAGAGTTGCGAGCTCAAGCAATGCATCGATATGGTCGAGAAGATGATGGATTGGAAGAAGAAGCGCGCGGATAGAAAACCCAATAGGGGGTTAGGGATAGCGTGCACGGTCCATGTCAGCGGAAAGCGTCACTTCGGTGACTACGACGGTGGTTCGGCAACCATCAAAATCAACGAAGACGGCAAGGCACTTATCTTGAGTGGAGAAGGCGAAGTAGGTCAGGGGGCTGGCACAGCTATGTGTCAGATCGCCGCTGAGGAGCTTGGGATGCCGTTGGAGGATGTGGAGATCTCCCAGGCGGATACTGACCTTACAACTTTTTGCCTTGGGGCCTTCGGCAGCAGGGTTACCTACATCGGAGGGAACGCCGTTAGAGATGCAGCCATGAAGGTCAAGCAGCAGTTGTATGAAACAGCATCCGAGCTCCTCGAGGCAAATCCCGATGATCTGGTTTCCAAAGATGGCCGGATCTTTGTAAAAGGAGCCGAAAATAAATCCGTAACCGTCGGTGATGCGGCCCGGGCACGCCTTTTTCGCCGTGGCGGCGCTCCTGTTGTAGCATCCGGAAGTTTCGACGCAGACTCTGTCCTCCAGGACGCTACACGCTACGGGAATGAATCGGGCGCTTACAATTTCGGCTGCCAAGCAGCGGAGGTCGAGGTGGACCCGGAGACCGGGCAGATCAAGGTGCTCAAGTACATCGCAGCCTCCGATTGCGGCACAGTCATTAACCCCATCGGCGCCGAAGGCCAAGTAGAAGGGTCAGTGGCCCAAGGTGTCGGTTATGCTTTAATCGAAGGGCTGAAGATGGAAGACGGCCGGCCAGTCAATCCCAACTTTTCCGACTACCGGATTCCCTCAATGCGCGACATGCCTCCATTAGACCATGCATTTGCCGATTCCTATGAGCCGACCGGTCCCTTTGGGGCTAAAGGACTTGGAGAGCTTGGCATGGACCCTACCGCAGCGGTGATAAGCAATGGCATCTTCGACGCCGTGGGAATAAGGATCAAAACCCTCCCTATCACCCCCGAAAAGGTCTTAAAGGCCCTCAAAGAGAAGGAAAATAAATAGTGGTCAAATTCGATTACCTTGAGCCCAAGAGTCTGAACGAGGCGTGTGAACTCCTTGAGCGACATGATGAGGCGAGGGTCATTGCCGGCGGAACGGCATTGATTATATGGATGCGCATGCGTCTCTTAAATCCTCGAGTCGTCATCAGTCTGGAGAAAATTCCCAACTTTGACACCATCCGCTATGAGGAGAAAGACGGTCTCAGGATTGGCGCGGGAGCACGTCACCGGGACATCGAGCTCGCACCAGACGTAAAACAGCACTATCCGCTGCTCCACGAGACCTTTCGCAAGGTCGCACAGCCGAGAATTCGAAACATGGGAACGATTGGCGGGAACCTCTGCCAAGGCGATCCTCTAACAGATCCCGGGGCATCGCTTATGGCGCTCGATGCGGAGATCACTCTCGCGCACAGTAAGGGAAAGCGGACGTTACCCTTGGAAGAATTCTTCGTGGACTACTACCAGACAGATCTGAAACCAGGGGAGATTCTAACTGAGATCCATGTCCCTCCCCCCGGCAATCGTCTCGGTTGGTCTCACATTAAGTTTCTGCCTCGCAGCGTGGAGGATTTCGCGACAGTGGGAGTCGCACTTACGTTGAAAGGCCAGGGGAAGCGCTGCGAGGATATCCGGCTTGCTCTCAATTCTGTCGCCCCCAGGATACTTCGGGCCAGGCGCGCGGAGGCTATTTTGCGCGGCCAGCAGGTTACCGATGAATTAGTGCGACAGATGGCGGATGCGGCTGCGACCGAGGTAGACCCCATGGACGACAATCGTGGCTCTGCCGACTACAAACGTGAGTTGGTAAGAGTCCTCGTCCGCCGGGCCACGGAAGAGGCCATGCAACGGCTGGCTTCCTGATTGTCTTAGCCTGAAATCTCAAGCACACTGCGCCAAGCGAGGTGGTGAGGGTGAAGTTCAAACCACGCCAGATTGTTCTTTCATCCCAACTAAAGGGCAAACCCGCTGGCGCATCACGCAGATACGGTTGATACGGAGCAAGCGCGCGCACTAAGTGCGCTACATTGTCACGCGTGCGCCGATAGACGATATCCAGATCCTCAGGCAGGCGAGCCGAGCCGTGGGCAGTGGCCGCTGCTCCCCCGACGATAATAAAGTTAACTTGGGCTTCGGCTAATAGACGAATGATGGCAGGGAAGTCAGTCATGGGGCTGACTTCAATTCTCGTCCTGCCCGCCGTAGCTCGTCAGCGAACTGC
Source organism: Binatia bacterium (assembly GCA_050735075.1). GTDB lineage: Bacteria > Desulfobacterota > Binatia > UBA9968 > UBA9968 > JAHFAO01. The sequence goes on along the minus strand of JBOHVJ010000447.1, from coordinate 6,159 downwards.
TGTAGTCTCATTAACTTCTCGAATCGCTGCTCAACGGAGAGACGAAGGTTTTCCCGAATCAGTGTGCGGTCCACGTCTTTCTTGTAAGCCTCGATGACTGGATCCGGCTCGATTTTGGCTTCTTGTGGACTCATACCATTACAAAGTATCGGATAAATTAGGTCACCATGTCAACTTAGGTCAAGGTTAGCCGGATTATTCACCACTGAACATCGCCTTCGGCTGCTTTCACCCTTGGCGACCTTTGCGCCTTTGCGCGAGTCATGTTTGTCTTCCTTCATGACCTTCGTGTCCTTCGTGGTCAAAATCCTATCACCACAAAGAGCACGGCTGATGCCTGCGGCCTACAATCTGTAATGATCTTTCCTTGTCCATAAATACTTCGGCTTAGCTCCCTGGATACCGTTGCTTTCGCCTCAGAAAAAATCATTCCGGCTGGCTTGACCTGCCGCAACGCAGAAGTTATTGTGGGGCACTTATGAAACGGAGCGTAAAAGTCACGATCAACGGTCGGCTTTACGAGGAAGAAGCAGAGCCACGCCTGCTGCTCTCCCATTTTCTCCGCGAGACCATCGGTTTAACGGGAACTCACATCGGATGCGTGATCGGAGAATGCGGCGCCTGCACGATTCTCCTCGATGGCAGGCTGGTCAAGTCGTGCCTGCTCTTTGCCCCTCAGGCGGACGGGAGAGAAATCTTAACCGTGGAGGGATTGGCGGCAAACGGCGCGCTCCATCCCATCCAGGAAGCTTTCATCAAACACTATGGATTTCAGTGTGGCTATTGCACGCCAGGCATGATCTTGGCTACCCACTATCTTCTCGCTAAAAATCCCGATCCAAGCGAAGAAGAGATCCGCAAGGGACTTGCGGGGAATCTCTGCATGTGCACGGGTTACGTGCAGATCGTCGAGGCGGTCAAGGCAGCCGCACAGCAATTAAAAAGCATTGAGCCCTCAGTAATCAGCCGTCAGCCAGACAAAAGGGAATGATGATGTGGACAAGATCTTGAAAGGGGCGAAGCCCGCCGATCTTCCCGTAGAGCAACCGATGAAGTTCGAGTTCGTGATCAACCTCAAGACAGCGAAGCAGATCGGCCTCACAATTCCGCCGAACGTCTTGGTCAGAGCCGATAGAGTAATCAGATGATTGTGGAATCTAAAATCGAAACTCTATCCAAAGATATTTGAAATTTTTAGCTGAGGAAAACAAGATCGGAAAAACTGTGACTCGCGCAAAGGCTTCGACCGTTCGAATTGACTCACGGCCCTGAGCAACGTCGAAGGGGCGCGATGAAAAAATGGATCGTATGAGAGATGGCGGAGACAAAATACATAGGTCAAAAGACGCGCAGCAAAGAGGGCCCGCGACACGTGACTGGCAGAGGCCTTTTTACTGACGATATTATCCTCCCCGGCATGCTGCATGCAGTCATTCTGCGCAGTCCCCATGCCCACGCGCGGATTCTTGGAGTCCATGCGCAAGCGGCTCAGGAGGCCCCCGGTGTTATCGCCGTGATCACACCGGAAGATTTGACGCAGAAAACTAATCCATTTAAGCCGGGCCGATATGCGGCGGGATTAAAAAGGCCGATCCCGGAGTACGCGGGCGCCATCGATAAGGTACGCTATATGGGAGAGCCGGTTGCGGCACTGGCGGCCCGGACCCGAGGAGCAGCCGAGGACGCCCTGGAGCTAATCTCCGTAGATTACGATCCCCTTCCCGCCGTCGTGGACACAGACGAGGCAATGGAACCCAGCGCCACACAACTTTTCGAAGAGCTGGGCTCTAATATTGCTTGGAAAGGAGCCCTCCATTACGGCAACATCGAAGCCGCCTTTCAGCAGGCGGATCGAATAGTCAGGGAAAAGCTTAAGATCCATCGCTACAGCTCAACTCCTCTGGAGCCCCTTGCCTGCATCGCCTCGTTCGATGCCGCGAGTAAGAAATTGACCGTTTGGGTCAATGCCCAGGTACCCGAGGTGATCTACGACTCTCTCAGAGAGGCCCTTGGACTGGAAGATGTTAGGGTCATTATCCCAGACATCGGTGGGGGCTTCGGGCAAAAGATCCACCTCATACGCAAGTACGTGGTCCTGATCAGCCTCCTCGCCATCAAGACTCAGCGGCCGGTCAAGTGGATTGAAGACCGAACCGAGCACATGATGGCCGCGGGCCATTCCTGCGCCCAGGAGTTTGAAGTCGAAGCCGCTGTAAAAAATGACGGAACCGTTCTCGGGTTGAAATTTAAAGAGATCGACGACGTCGGAGGATCCGTCAGCACGCTCACCATTCACTTCACCAACAAATTGAACAACCTCACGAACACCTACAAGGTGAAGAACGTTCTCATGGAAGGTTATTCCGTTGTGACGAACAAGTGCCCGGTGATCCCAAATCGGGGGATCGGGAAGCCGGGCATGTGCTTCGTTTGGGAGCGGATGATGGATCGTATTGCTGAGGAACTCAATCTGAGCCCGATCGGCGTGCGCGAGATCAACCTAGTTCAACCGAGCGAATTCCCTTACACTACACCAAGCGGAAATATCTATGACAGCGGTGACTACCCGGCCCTCCTCCGGCGGGCCCTGGAGAAGATTGGCTACGAAAAACTTAGAGAAGAACAAAGGCGGGAGCGGGAGAAAGGACGGTTCCTGGGCATCGCAGTTGTTATCGGAGTGGAACCCGGAGGCAGAAACGCGGCGCGGGACATGGCGATCTTTCCTGAAATGAAAGAGAGTCCTGGGGCCGGCGGAGTTAACGGCGCCACCATCAAGCTAGAAAAGAATGGCACCATCACTCTTTTTCTCGGCTCTCCTAACTGTGGACAGGCGCACGAGACCACAACCGCCCAGGTGGCGGCAGAGATCCTCGGACTCACGCCTGATCACGTTAGCGTAAGCAGCCCTTTTGACAGCGACTTGGCTCCGTGGGGAGTCGCTGCAGCCAATAGCGGAAACAATTTTCATCTGTACGACATTGGGGCTGTTCACGGAGCCGCCTCGAGACTCAGAGAGAAAATCCTAGGCCTTGCTGGCCACATCCTTAACGCTGACCAGACGCAACTTACAATCCACGAAGGCACGGTTCAAGCGCCGGGCTCCCCACTCAAGAGAATAACCTTCGCTGAGTTGGGACGACTTGCATACGGCAACCAATCGCTCCTGCCGAAAGGCTTCGAGGCCGGCCTGCAAACCACTTTCTACTACACTTTCCCCCATGGGGAACCCCACCTGGTCCCTGGTCCCGACCGTTTGGTCCGCGCTCAGTTTACCTTCTCCGCAGGAGCCCATGCTGCTATCGTTGAGGTGGACAGGCAAACGGGAAAGGTGCACGTCTTACGCTATCTCATCGTCGGTGACAACGGCACAGTCATTAACCCGGATGTGGTAAACGGGCAGATCTATGGCTCAGCCGCCCACGGAATCTCTGTATCCCTCGGTGAAGGATTCGTCTATAACTCCGACGGCCAACTGCTCACGCTTACCCTTACAGATTACGGAAAGTCTTCCACGCTTGAAACCCCGAAAATAGAGGTCGAGCACCATCCCATGCCTTCCCCTTTTACGTCGCTGGGACAAAAGGCGGCCGGGGAAGGAGCTGCCATCCCCTCCCCAGCCGCCATAGCCAGCGCGGTGGAGGATGCCTTAAAACCATTTGGCGTCAAAGTTAGAGAACTTCCCCTTTCACCCGAAGTGGTCTGGCGGCTCATGGAAAAACCCTCTGATGCTTAGGTTAAAAAGATGATACCAGCATCCTTTGAATACCTCGCACCCCATTCTCTCAAAGAAGCGGTCGACCTTCTCTCCTCCCATGGCCAGGATGCGAAGCTGCTCGCCGGAGGTCAGAGCCTGGTCCCACTTATGAAGCTCCGCCTCGCAAAACCGGGATATATCGTCGACCTGGGTGGAATCCCCGATCTCAGTTATATTCGCGATGAGGGCGATAGAATCGCCATCGGTCCCTTAACTACCCACACGCAGATAGAAGAATCCGAATTACTTAAAGAGCGCTGCCCTCTTTTGCCCCAAACCGCTGCAACGATTGGCGATGTTCAAGTGCGCAATCAAGGGACCATTGGAGGAAGCCTGGCCCATGCAGATCCTGCAGGTGATATGCCGGCTGCCATTCTGGCTCTAGGGGCCGAGATGAAAGCCATCGGTCCCAGGGGAGAGAGATGGATCGAGGCGGAAGATTTCTTCCTCGGCCTTCTTACCAGCGCGCTTGAACCCGATGAGATCTTGACCGAAGTAAGAGTTCCGGTTTTGGAAAGGACCAAAAGCGCCTATCTCAAAGCCGCCCAAAGGGCCTCCGGCTTTGCTGTAGTTGGCATAGCAGTCTCTTTGAGGTTAGGCCAGGACGCGACTTGCGATGATATCGCCATTGGAGTCACGGGTGTGGCAGACAAGGCTTACCGCGCTGAAGGCGTGGAAAAGATGCTGAGAGGTAAAAGGCTCGAAGAAAAGCTTCTCGAAGAGGCGTCGGTTGAGATCGTCAACGGTCGAGATGTCATTGAAGACATCAACGGCTCCAAGGAATACCGCTCCCACCTCGCCCGCGTCTACACCGTCCGCGCCATCCAGGCTGCGCTTAAGGCCTAACACACCTGTTAAGGCCGGTAATGAGATTCAAGGAGAATAAAATTCAATGATGGGCTAGAAGCAGCTCACTTTGTCAAGACAAGGCCCAGCTTTTCTCGCACCGACTTATCACATTCCGCCCTGCCCGGCGCAGATTAGGAGCGAGTAGAGTAATTCAGTCCTCAACGCCTTTCGGCATCTCAGATCCATTCACGGCCGAGGAGACATTGGCCAGGAATTCAATGTTCAATAGATCATGCGCGGTATCATATTCTATCTTCATGGGGCTTTATCCCCCGACAACCTGGTCGAAAGCTCTTAGTGCCTTGCCGACCCAGGACTCAGGAATCCCCCGCCTGGCCATCTTTCTCTTGGCCAGCGGGATGATCTCAATTTCTTTCATCAAATCCTAAATCCCACGCGCCCAGATTTCCCGACTCAAACATCCCGAATCATTCAAGCCGATCGAGCTGCGGTTTCGCAGTTTACCACGAGTCCGTGACAGATGAAGTCAACGTATTTTTTTCTTTTTGACATCCGAGGTCCAACTGCCGTTGACTCGTCTTGTACACCGTTGTACACTCCCAGCCATGAAGTTTTCCATCAGCGAGGCGCGGAAGCGCCTACCGGAGTTAGTTCGGCAGGTGCGAAAGGACCCCGGCGCAGCCGTACAGATCACGGTGCGGGACGAGATCGTCGCCGAGCTGCGCGCGCCGCTGCCTGAGCCGGAGCCCGGAGCCGCCGCACGCAAGCTCCTGGAAATCATGAAGAAGCTCCCGAAGCCACGTAAGCGAAAGACCGACGTCTCCTCCAAGGTCAAAGAGTACTTGTATGGCAACCGTAGAGCCCGAGGGTAATGCCGCTTCCACCACGCCTCTTCTGCGACACGTCGTTTTTCTACGCCTGCTTTGACCCTAACGATATCAACCATCGGCGCGCCAAGATACTCGCGGCGGAAGCGGCTGCTTCCCATACCACGCTCTTTGCCACCTGGGATATCGTCAGTGAAACAGTAACGCTCCTCCGTTACCGGAGAGGCTTCCGGGAAGCACTGGCGTTTCTGACCGAGATCAAGCCTCACCTCCATATCGTTAATTACGGCGAAAGCGTGCGTACAGAGGCAGAGCAAATTTTCCGCCGTCACGGTCGAGACCATAAACTGTCTTTCTGCGACGCGATTTCATTTGTTGTCGTCACAACGCTTCTCGATCACACTCCCTGCCTTGCCTTCGATGAAGATTTTCGCGCCCTCGGCCTCACAGTCATTCCTTAGATGGACACTGCTCCAATGCTACCCTCTAAAATACCGTTCACGCTCTTTTTTCCACTTTGCTATTCGGCGTGCGTCGGCGGCGAAGAAGCGCGCCAGCAACAGCCTCCGTTCTTTCTCGATCTCCTCCTCGCTGGCTCCAGGATGGCTATCTCGAATGGATTGCCGGAACCAACGGAGCGCTGTTTCGGATAGCTCTACACACTGGCTGAATCCTTCCTGAGCCGTGCGGGGGAATCGGACGGCTTTCATCTCCGCTTTCACGAGGTCGAGGCGCCGAAACCAGAGGGGAACTTTCTGGGATCGCTTC
>JBOHVJ010000446.1:0-4182 GCA_050735075.1 Binatia bacterium | reverse complement strand
CTGCGCCCTTACGGACGCTCACGATGCATGACTCGGAGTCAGTGTGGGTCGCTACTCCTTCACTGTATGAAACTTTCATTCACAACACCTTGCCGGTTTTAACCGGCGCACCGAAGGGCGAACGGTGAATTACGACAGAGTCTCCGACGGGGGAGGATGAAGGTGGGGGTGAAGGATTTAAAGTCCGGGGGGAAGGAGTTTATGATCGTGCTTCGAGTTTTCTAAATATCTCTTGACACCACAAAGGCACTGCATTATCAGTCGTGGAAGCTCGGATTGGAACCGATCCATGAGTCTAAAGGGCAAAGCTGTTATCGTCGGATGCGGAGAGACGCCTGTGGATAGGCTCGGTCGGAAACCAGGAGAACCGCGCACGACCACACCCCAATATTTGGCGTGGGCGACTCGGTTGGCCCTGGAAGATGCCGGCTTGAACAAGAAGGACTTGGATGGACAAGGCCTTGCAGCCATATACACGACGACCTATCCCCTACCCTTTTGGCCAGAGGAAGCTGCGGAGATCTTAGGAATTTCTCCGGGGCTTCTCCTAGGAGGGGGAAATGGCGGTGCAAGCGCCGTGTCCCTTCTGGGACAGGCTGCCGTGGCGATCAGCTCTGGAGTGGTGGATTTCGTGCTTTGTGTGGCCGCATCCGCGGCCTTTGTTGAGTCCTATCCTACCGTTCACCCCGGGGACACGCGGGATTTCGAGATCCCCTACGGCATGATGGGACCCAACAGCAAAGTCGCTCTGGTCATGCGGCGGCATATGCATGATTACGGCACGACTTTGGATCATCTTGGAAAGATCGCTGTGACGTGCCGCTACCACGCAACCCTGAATCCTGACGCCTACTTGAGAAAACCCCTGACACTGGAAGAATACAAGAACTCGCGGCTCATCGCGGATCCGATGCGATTGTTGGACTGCGTGATGCCCGCTAACGGCGGCAAGGCTTTCATTGTTGCCTCTCCGGAGCGTGCGAAGACCTTGCGCAACCCACCCGTCTTCCTATTGGGATTCGGCGAAAGGGACAACCCCACTTTCGGCTCAAGAGCGCATTCGGACGCATTGATTATGGGCATCAAGGATTCGGGAAAGATCGCCATGGAGATAGCCGGAGTCACGCACCGCGACATCGATTTTCTCGAGCTCTATGATGATTACATCATCATTGTCATGATGCAGATCGAGGATCTTGGTTTCTGCCAAAAAGGCGACGGAAAATTTTTCGAATCCACTGACTTTTCCTACAAGGGAACTCTCCCCATTCAAACCGGAGGCGGAATGATCAACTGTGGGCAACCCTCCACCGCGGGAGCTATCCTCCACATCGCCGAAGCGGTGAGAGAGCTCAGGGGTAAAGGAGGCGAGAGGCAAGTAAGCAGGGCAAAGATAGGCCTGGTTACCGGCCTCGGCGGCGTGGCATACGGAAAAAATCTGGGGTGCACCTCAGTAGCCATTTTAGGAAACGAGCTTTGATATGGCCGAACAAAACAAAGAGATCTCAAAGCCTCTTCCCGAAATCACTCCGGTCACGCAGCCCTTCTGGGAAGCCGCGAAAGATAAGAGGCTGGTTTTACAGCGCTGCAACTCTTGCGGATCATTTGTCTGGTGTCCCCGCCCCTACTGCTCTGAGTGTGGCAGCAATCAGCTAGTGTGGACGCCTGTCAGCGGGCGCGGGACTATTTATTCCTTTACTATTATTCGCGAGGTGGTGGGACGTGGAGCCAGAGGCTTTGAAAAAGAGATTCCCTACGTCGTGGCTTGGATAGACCTCGAGGAAGGCCCTAGACTCGTCAGCAACATCGTGCAATGTCCGATAGACAAAGTTGAAATCGGCATGCCCGTCGAAGCAGTCTTCGAAGAGGCCAGCCCCGGGATCTTCCTCCACAAGTTTAAACCGCGATCTACTATTTAGTGTTTGCCCTCCTGCATTTCATACATAGAACTGAGCGGCTCTTCGTCAAAAAGTTTGGTTCCTCGGGGAGAAAACAAAGGTTCAATAAACGATTTGAACTATTTGAACAACTTGAACCATTGCTGAGGTTGGTCCATCGACTCCCGCTGAGGGGTAGGCGTGGCTTGGCGGCTTCTTCTATGACCTCACTGGCTCATACCGTTGGCCGTTCGTCCTTGGACTGGCGACTTTTACAACTTCTTACCTCGCCGTCCAGGCAAGCCTACTCTGGCACTACCGGGAATCGGCCAAAGGAAGTTGACATGATTGAAGACTTCGCAATAGACTCCTCTGAGTCTTCTGCTTTGGAGAGCTTTAGGTGGTGACGGTACAGGAATTTGCGACAAAAGTGAGGACCTCCAAGGATATCGTTTTTTTTACCGGCGCCGGCATCAGCACGGAATCGGGCGTGCCTGACTTCAGAAGTCCGGGCGGGATTTGGACCCGATACACCCCAGTCTACTTCGCGGAGTTTATGAGCAGCGAAGCCGCCAGGATCCGGTCCTGGAAGATGAAGAAGGAAATCCACGAACTCTACAAGAACGTCCAACCCAATATAGGACACTACTCTATCAGCGCGTTTGAGAAGCGAGGGCAGTTGTTGGGACTCATCACGCAAAACGTGGATGGGCTTCATGGCCTGGCGGGGGTTTCCGAGGAAAAGGTTGTAGAGCTTCACGGAACGGATCGAAAAGTGATCTGTCTTCGTTGCGGAAAAAATTTTGACCCTGAAGCCATCTATGAAAAGATCGCAGGAGATTTTACTCCGCCCGTTTGCGATCTATGCGGAGGGCTTCTTAAGGCCGCGACCATATCCTTCGGCCAGCAAATGCCTGTCGAGGCTATGAAGCGCGCGCAGGAGTTGAGCGAGGCCGCAGAGATTTTTATTGTCGTGGGCTCTTCCCTGCAAGTTCAACCGGCGGCCTCTTTTCCGGTGATCGCCAAACATAGCGGAGCTTTCTTAGCCATCATCAACCGGGACGCAACACCTCTAGATTCACTGGCGGATTTTAATCACAGAGGCGCCATGGGAGACTTTTTTGCCCAATTGAATCCATTAGTAGCCGATGGGTAACAAGATCGACAAGACCGGTCCGCCGTCCCCGGTCATCGGTCATCCCTTTTTAATTCCGCAGCAGCACTTTGAGCGTGCCTGCCCTACCGGCATGGGTGACCGCTTCTATTCCATCACTCAACGGATAAACCTTTTCGATCAAAGGCGTGACCGAGATTTTTCTTTGCGCCAGGGCCTGAAGGGCAGGAGGAAAAAGGCCGCAGCGGGAGCCGAGCAATGTTACTTCATTGATGACCAGCGGAGCGAGGGATAGTGTGTGCTCTTCGGCGAGCGTGCTCTTGAGGACCAGAGTGCCCCGTGGCCGAGTTGCTCCCATCGCCATCTTGAGGCCAGAAGTGGAGCCGGTCGCCTCTACAACCACATCAACCAGGCGAGCTCTCCAATCAGACAGCATGACTGTACGGATGCCAAGTTTTTCGAGGTGGCTAAGCTTTTTTTGGTGTTTTCCCACCACAGTCACGCTGGCGCCGGTGAGCTGGAGGACCTGAGCGCAAAGGAGCCCAAGCTTGCCATCGCCCAAAACCAGAACTTCAGCAGCCGGCTTAAGCTCAACCTGCTCCAGGATCTCAAAGGCAGCCGCTAATGGCTCGGTGAAAACGGCCTGTTCGTCAGTCAAAGTTTCAGACACGATATGAATATTCTCTACCGGCAAGGCGACATACTCGGCAAAACTGCCCTCAGCGCCAAGAATACCCATGACCCTGCGCTCAGGGCAGTGGCGGCGGAGACCGCTGGCGCAGACTCGGCATCGGCCGCAGGCAAAGTTGATCTCTCCGACCACGCGCTTGCCCAGAAGCCCGGCAGGCCCTTCGGCGACTTCGCCGACGAACTCATGTCCCGGCACTCCTCGAAACTTCATGTAGCCTTTGAAGATCTGGAGATCCGTGGAGCAGATGCCGGCCAGGCGAACACGGACTAATGCCATGCGATCATCAGCTTTAGGATTGGGGTAGGATGAATCCAGCCTCAAGCTATCTCCGTTCCAGTGCAAGGCCTGCATAAAAGTCTCTCGGGACGAGCAATCTTATACCACGGTTGATAGGCTATCAATGTCAGGATCTAGGCCTGCGGTCTTGCCAGCCTGTTGAAAAACCCTCCGTTCACCCTTCGATAAGCCTGCCCTGAGTAGCAGGCCGTTTCCTTCGAGAG
>JBOHVJ010000445.1:0-24452 GCA_050735075.1 Binatia bacterium | reverse complement strand
CGTCACGACTTCTCAGTTGCTGACGACAGGTGTGGATGTTCCTACGTGCAAAAATGTAGCGATAGTTCGAGTGATTAACTCCATGGTCGAGTTCAAGCAGATCATCGGTCGGGGGACTCGTGTCCGGGATGATTACGGGAAGTTCTTCTTCAACATCCTGGACTATACGGGCAGTGCGACCCGCCTTTTCTCGGACCCGGAATTCGATGGTGAGCCGGCGTTGATCTCGGAAGAAGAGATTGATGAGGAAGGGGAGATAACGTCACAAACTTATCAAGAGGTCGGTGAGGAGATTGGTGATACCCAAGAAGAAAGAGATGTAAGGCCGATCATCAGTGATGATTTTGAGGGAGAGCGTCGGAAGTATTACTTTGACGGCGGACAGGTGGAGATCGCAGCCCATCTTGTTTATGAGCTCGATCCAGACGGGAAGCAACTTCGCGTGATTAAATTCACCGACTATGCGGCAGAAAAAGTACGGACCTTGTGCCCTTCCTTGGTGGAGCTGCGGAATCAATGGGCGGATGCCGATCTCCGGTCTGCAATCATTAGCAAGCTCGAAGAGCGGGGAATTGACTTTGACGAGCTTAGAGCCGCAACGCAGCAGTCGGAGGCCGATCCGTTCGATTTACTCTGTTACGTCGCATTCAATGCCCCGATTCGGAGCCGCAGAGAACGAGCGGAGCGATTGCGAAAAGAAAAAAGGGATTTCTTCGAGCGGTACGGCCCCGAGGCCAAGGCCGTCCTTAATGAGCTTCTAGAGAAGTATGCCGAACACGGAACCGCTCAGTTCTTAATCCCCGACATTCTTAAAGTCCCGCCAATCTCAGACCGCGGCAACGTGCTTGAGATAGCTAGATTCTTTGGTGGTTCGGAAAAGCTGAAAGAGGCAGTTAGCGAGCTTCAGGCACTTCTATATGCCGCCTAGTCAAAAGCCTTCCATTAACTAGGGTTTTAGGTTCCTTACAGAATTAGTGCACAAAACTTACATTGGGTGTAAGGATTATGCAACAATTAAGCGCTGGCTTGCAAAAACCTTACATTTAATGTAAGGATTTTGCATGAGACGCGACCCGAAAGAAAATGAAAGACGTCTTCTGGCCATTGCCTCAGAACAAGGTGGCTATTTCACTGCTAACCAAGCCCTTTCGGTGGGCTACACGTATCGTCAACAACACTTTCACCGGCAACGCGGGAACTGGATACTGATAGACCGTGGCCTGTTCAGACTGAGGGATTATCCCAGCAGTTCCCATGAAGACCTTATAAGGTGGGGATTTTGGAGCCGAGATCGGAAAGGGAAGATACGGGCTGTGGTGTCCCACGAGAGTGCTCTCGCATTTCACGATCTCAGCGACATCATGCCTGCCAAGCTTCATCTCACGGTTCCCAAAGGCTTTAGAAAAAGTCCGCCCGGAGCATGTATGCTTCACTACGCCGCTCTGGCGGACCAGGAGATTGAACACCATCAGGGCTTTCAAGTCACAACACCGCTCAGAACTATTAAGGATGTTGCCGAAAGCACCCTGAGTCCTGAACATCTGATCAAAGCGGTCCGCGACGCACTGAGCCGAGGACTGATCCGGAGGAAGCAGCTCGAAGAAAACGGAATGTCTCACTTGGGCAGGCAGCGGCTCACTCAGGCGATGGAAGCGCTGGCCTAGACGATGAACAAGGCGCCTAGAACATATGAGACTGCCGGAGCGCTTCGGCAAGCTCTTGAGAGCCGCATCAACGCGAGAGCAAAGGCTCAAGCCGAGTTGCAAAGGCTTCGCAGGCTCGTGGCTTTCGACAGGCTCCTGGCTCGACTGTTTGCGGATGAGAGCTCGCCCTGGATTGTAAAAGGAGGTTACGGGTTGGAAGTACGATATGGGATGAAGGCGCGGACAACTAAAGATGTGGATTTGGCTCTGCCGAACATTGGCTCGCGGGCCGGCAATCGTGACGAGCTTGTTCAGAAACTCTGGGATGATCTTCAAGACGCGGCGGCCCGTGACATAGGAGATCATTTCGCAATCCTTTCCGATGCGAGGGACCCGTGGGCAGAGGGTGTCCGTGATCAAAGGGGAGAAGGTGCTCTGATTGCTGAAAAGCTAGAGACAGAGCGAAAAAGCCTTGGGTACTCTTTGAGCGGCGTAGGGGAGTCAAACGGTGGTAACCGGAAGGGCCTTTCTGAGTAATCCCTTGCTTGAAGCCGTACTGGGGAAAACTCGCCGTACGGAATTTTAGAGGGGGCGATGGAAACATGAGTGACTGTTGGGCGTCCTGGCGCAGACGCTTAAACGACAATGCGCAGCTTGCGATTGTAAAGCAGGCTAAATCGGCCAATGGGTTGCGTTCATGCGCCATCGCTCTACTCGACTTCACGACCCCAAGCCAGGGGAGCGCGTCCTTGACGTCGCAGCGGCACAGGTACGCTGATGGGCATCGGTCGCGGTCAAGCCGCCAGCCGCTGGGCGCGCAACTGGCGGGCAATGAAGGCCTTGATCATCTCGATGGCACGGTCCGTCTGCGGGCCAGGCTTAATAATCCAGCGATGCTCGCAGCCTAAAAAGAGCTCATAGTCGATCTCACCGCCGGCTTTCCGGTAAGTAGCGACGAACTTCTCCTGCACCGCCGGGAGCACGTTGTCGTCCAATTCGCCTTGGAGCACGAACATCGGCGGCAAGGTTACGGGTTCGCCGCGTTCAAGGATCATTTGCGGGTTGCCTTCGAAAATCGTCTCCCACGGGTCGAAATAGTTCTTGCTATTCTGGATCATCTCTTTCCACTGCCGCCTCTCCGCTTGCTGGTAGCGGGCAAAGGGGTCGCTGACCGGGGAGCGGGCGACGACGTAGGTCAGGGTGGCATCGAGGTGTGGCGCCTCCGGCAGGGGATGGGCGTTGTAGCGTGGGTCGCGCGGGCGCATGGCGCACAGTTCAATCTCGTGGCCGCCGCTTGAGCTACCCAAAGCGCCGGTCGTCTGCGGGTCGCCGTTCCACTCGCGAGCCCTCGACTTGAGCCAACGGACTCCATAGTTCGCGTCTGCCACGGAGGCCGGGTAGGGGGCTTCTTTGGCCCGGCGCAGATCGATGGCTACCACGAGGATGCCGCTGGCCGCCAACCTCTCGTCCATCGCTGCATTGGCCGTTCGGTCCTGATTATTCCACGCGCCGCCGTGTAGGCCCAGGAGCACGGGAAACGGCCCCGTGCCTTGCGGTTGGTAGATGCGGGCCATCAAGGTCCGCGCCGGATCGCGCCTGTACTCGACGTCCCAGGACTTGATCTCGTACTGCTTCGAAGGGTCGTAGACAACTGCCATCTCTCCACCTCCTATTAACTCTTGCTCAAACGCCCGAGCCATTCCCGGGTTTCTTTTTGAATACATCCGCTCGGTCCGCGTGTCAAGGTCTCAACAGACCGCTCCTAAGTTGACAGTATTGATTTATGTATGTTACTGGCCTGAGAGTGAGCAATCTGCGTTTCAAGCATCTTTCTTTTCTTGTTCTTTTCTTCTTGACAATCGGGGCATCACCGGTTTCGGCGCAATTGAAAAAAGTGAGGTTTTCCGTAAGCGCGATTTCCATTGTGGAGATCCCATTCAAAATCGCCCAAGTCAAAGGATTTTACCGTGAAGAAGGCCTGGATGTAGAAGTGATCCTCATTCGTGGAGCGGTTGGGTTGCAGGCCCTCATCGGTGGCTCCGTGGACTATTCCTCGGCTGCTGGCTCCACGATCGCCGCAGCCGTGCGGGGCTTGCCCGTCAAGCTTGTGTTCGTAGCTTCAGCAATGCCCCAGTTTGATTTGGTCGCGCAACCGCAAATCCGGTCCGTTCAAGATCTCAAGGGAAAAATTGTTGGCATCTCATCCCGCGGAGGCTCGATTGACCTTCTCACCCAAATTATTCTTCAGAAAAACGGCCTCACGCCAAACAAGGATGTAACCAGCATCGTTGTCGGAGGTCAGGAGGATACAGCGCTGGCTCTGAGGGCAGGTCGAATAGCCGCGGCCCTTTTAACCCCTCCAAGGCCGTTTATTCTCCAGCGCGAGGGATTTAGCCGGATCGCCTATTCCGGGGACTACATGCCCACCTATCCGAGTGGAGGGATCGGGGTTACTGAGGAGAAGATAAAAAGAAACCCTTCCGAGGTTCTCGCCTTTGTCAAGGGCGGCCTAAAAGGGCTCCAATTTGCGGGCCAAAACCGCGCTGAGTCTATGAAAATCATAGCGGAATATTTGGGCCTCAAAGATCCCGTATTAAACGAACAGCTCTTTGAGCTCTATTTGAATCGCCGATCGGTGACCGGCTCGGCTGATGAGTCATGGATGAGAGGTGCGATCGAATTTACGAAGAAGAGCCTGGGCGGCATCGACAAAGAAATCCCCTCTAGTCAGGTTTTTGACTTCAGTTTCATTGCAAAATCCCTTCGTTAAGACGGATCCATAGGGTGGATAAAACGAACCCATGAGTGAGTCAAAGGTTTCAGTGAGAAGCGGCGAACCTTCGAAGCGATGCCCCGTACTTATTGCCGGAGGAGGGCCTAGCGGATTGGCCCTGGCGATTGAGTTGGGCTGGCGCGGCGTGGCTTGCATTCTCGTTGAGCAAAGCGATGGGACCGTCGAATTCCCCACAACGAACCTCGCTAACACCCGCACAAGCGAGCACCTGCGCCGTTGGGGCCTTATCGATCAGATAAGGTTTGCCGGCTTTCCGCCGGATTTCCCACGCAGCTATATCTTCGTCACGCGGGTATTTGGACACGAATTGGCGCGCTTCGAGCATCCGTCCAATGGCGACCCCCAATCTCGCTCCCCGTACAGCCCGGAAGGGAGAATTTGGTGTCCCAAGCATTTCTTCGATCCCGTGTTGCAGCGACATGCGAAGGCTACTCGATCGGTCCAGCTATGTTTTAATACGCGCCTGGAATCGTTTCACCAGGATGCGAACAGAGTCCTCGCCGAGGTCTTCGACATCGCCCATAACCGCCGGGAACAGATTACGGCGGATTATCTCGTCGGTTGTGACGGCGGGGGTAGCTCAGTCCGCCGTCAGCTAGGTATCAGGATGGAAGGGAACTTTGTTGAAGGGCAAAATGTGGCCATCCTTTTCAGGTCGTCCCGTTTGTTGAGCAACAGTCACGGGAAAGCCGTCATGTATCAGGTCAGTAATCACAAGGTGCTAGGCGCGGTCGCTGCGGTTGATGGCCATGAGCTTTGGCGCGTTAATCTTCGCGGCATCCGCCCGGATCAGCTCCCATCGCTCGATAGTGCTCAGTTAGTGCGAGATTCCCTAGGCCCGGATGTCCCTTTTGAGGTTCTGAGCGTGCGACCGTGGGATGCCCACCGGGTCGTGGCTGAGCGTTATGGCAAAGGGCGGGTTTTTTTGGCGGGCGATGCTGCACATCTCCTATGGCCGGCGGGTGGTTTCGGCATGAACACAGGAATTGGCGACAGCGTGGATCTTGGTTGGAAGCTGGCGGCAACTATTCAAGGCTGGGGAGGCCCCCGACTGCTTGATAGCTACGAGCCGGAGCGGCGCCCGATCGGTATCCGTAACGTGAACGAGGCAGGGGATATGCGAGCCGATTTCGACGTACAAATTCCCACATCGGCTCTCCTTGAAGAAGACAGTGAAGAAGGGAATCGACTGCGGGAGAAAGCGCGCGAAGCCATTCTCAGAACCCGTGCCAAGGAATTCCAGCACGACTCCGTAGGCATCGAGCTTGGATATCGCTATGACGGTTCGCCGATCTGTGTCCCGGACGAAACTCCGCCGCCACCGGAGGATCACGCCACTTATGTGCCTACGACTTGGCCAGGCGCTCGCGCGCCCCACGTCTGGCTGCAAGACGGCCGCTCCACGCTCGACCTGTTCGGCCGAGGCTTTATACTTCTGGTTCTTTCCTCAAAAATAGCCGACACCTCCGCGTTCGCCTTTGCCGCCGAACAGGTCGAGCTGCCTCTTAAAGTCGTTACTTTGGATGAGCCCGGCGTACGGGAGTTATACGAGAGCCCATTCGTGCTGGTTCGCCCTGATGGGCACGTGGCATGGCGAGGCGACTCGGTGCCGGTCAACGCCGCGGATATTATCGAACAGGTCCGCGGCGCCCGGCTAGAAATCCGAACTTAGGTAGGACTAGAGAGCGATACGAGATAAACGGAGAGCAAAACGGTGTCTTTTCGAATTCAGTAGGCTATGATCTCGCCGGTCTCAACGATGTCAACCTCTACGCCGTCTAATGAACTTGGTATTGCCCGTTTTAGCGCGCCAGGAGATTCCTTCACATAGACCTCAATCACGGCTTGTCCAGCGATCCTCTTTGAGAGCCCTACACCCACACCGACCACTCCGGGGATTCCCAAGAGCCTACTCTCGTGTCGCTCCTTTACCCTCTTGACTGCGTCTACAGCCGCAGGACTGACATGCCCTGGTAATTGTTGACTGGCGGCATGGCTCTCGGTTACTCGGAAGAGCTTCTTCACGAAGGCAATCGTCCGGCTCAACAGGCTGGCCGAATAAGGAGATCCAACCATGCTGACACCAAATGCGCTCAGAACTGGATCGATGGGGTTAGCAACTGCAATGCTGCTACTCCCGGCAAAGAGAAGTCCAACAGCACGCGGCGCTGTAGCCACGTCCTCGACCATCAAAGAGCCAGAATCACCCCCTGCAATGAAGCTCCCTGGAGTTACGAAGATTTGATTACCAAATCTAGCAGTCTTACCTCCACCATACGAGACATCGACGGTCACGTTGACAGCACTAATGGTTCCACTTGTTAACCCTGACGTGCGACCGCTCTTCTTTACAGCTAGATCAAGGGATGGCGCTAGAGTGGCGCTATCTATTACTCCGATATCCAAGATAGAGCCAGATGGATCGACTGCTCCTTGCCTTACCTGGGCAATGGCAGCATCCACAGTATTGGTGGGATAAGTTTTCTTGCTTTTAAAGAGAATTGGGATAAAAGCAGATAAATCGGCTACGGCATCGTTAGCATCCTTAGCGCAGGTTGGAACCTGGTCAATGAGGCCAGGCTGAATAATATCCTCTCCATTCGACGCCTGATTGGTCCTGGCAAGGACATGATTATTGCTAAGTATATACTTCATGCCAGCGGTGTCTTGCACTAAGGCTCCCAGAGTTCCACCATAACAAAAACCTTTGCTAATATCGTTTATGTTTCCCCCTGAGGTCCCTAGCTGGACCGGGAATGGCTGATCAACACGGTGACCAGGACCGCCATCTGCCAAAATTGTCACCGGAATCAGAATTAAGACTAAGATTCCTAGGATTAGGACGTTTACCCAAGGGTGAATTAGTCTCTTCATATTTTTGCCTCCAAAAGTTACCTAAACCGCTTTGCGGAAGGTCTCCTAACTTGACTAGATTATCATTTGACGCTTCGTCTGTCTATTACCCTTCAGTCCAATCCGCAAGTCGCTGTATCAATTTCGCTACCTTCATGTATCAAAAAAGCGACTTTTCCCGTTTCCCTCGCTGGCCCGATTAGACTCACCCCCAACAGAATTCTACTGCTAGCTCAGTAAGTTAGTTAAGTCTATGCCAAATCTTCCGGCATTGGCATAGCGCCTGTGGTTCTAATTAAGAACCTGGGAAGCAGGAAGGAAGCTTGACAAAGTGAAGTAACGGTGGAATAAGAGGGCCGTCGCTATATTTGCCGACCAATCCCGGTCTGGCAGCAGCATTGATCTGTTCCGCCCAACTTGCTCGCGCGGGCGGATAAAGTCATAAGATGACAGTGAGCCGTGAACAGTGAGCAGAGGGGTTTAAATGAACATAGTCAAATAGAAAAGCCAACACGCAAGAAGGAGGCTTCTATGAAGCTTACTCAAAGATTCATAAAAGGTTTGCTCGGTGCAGTCATTATTCTCTACCCAGGATCTTTGTTTGCCAACTACACCATTGTGCTAAAAAGCGGAGGACGCATTACGGTCGAACGCTACTGGGAAGAGAGGGGAATGGTTAAGTTCTACGGCCTTGGAGGAGAGATTGGGATAGCCAAACAACAAATTCAAACTATTCTCCAAGATCGCAGTGCTGAGCCGCAGGGTATGGTCCTTGCCGCTGTCGAAGAAGCTCGAAGCACGGTGGAGGAAAGGGATCTCCTTCAGGAACAGTCAGGAGGCGGGCTGGCCTTGGCAGATGCCAGGGCTACAGATTTGCGGATTGAAAAAGAGTTGAGGGCTCAAAAAGAAAAGGATTACCAAGAAATGCACGATGGGATCACGGAGGCGATCAAACCGAGAACAGATCTCCACTGGCTCATCACCAGAGGGAAGAGTACTCCTGACCCCACACTTCTCGAAACTCTGGAGGCTTTGAACGGGCGCATCGACGACCTTAAATCAAGGCTTAAGGATGCCCAGCACAACCCAGAAAGGGCTAGGGGCACGGGGATCGTTAATTTGATGACAAATTCCGCTTTTGCAGGTCAGCGTGAGACAATAGAGCTTCGTCATACGGGAGCGACCCGCCCAGGAATCGTGAATGCTCAACCCATAGGAGTGGGGACAATAGGTGTCAGACTCCCTGAGTACTCGGACAGCGAGAGAGAGCTCAGTGAGTTAAGAAATCAGCTCAACGAACTGTACGAGGAGAGGAAAAGGCTGATTGAGGAATTTAAACGGGAAGGCCTATCTACCGGTTCCCTTCCGTATGAAGCTTTTCCATAAACAAGCCCTGTTGCCTCAAGCGACAAAAAAGAGCGTCGACCTTAGCGCGCCTGATACGTTAGGGAAGAAGTGGTAGAGACAAGCCCAAAAACCACATAGCCGCTGCGGGTTTTCAGTTTATCTTTAGGAGGGGTTAGACCATGTTGGCGGTTGGGACCCTTGCTCCCCCTGGTAGCAGACTGCCAAAAATCTCAGAAGCTGGAAAGCAGCCTGACTGCTTGAACGTTTGTTGACCACGTGGGACACTTCGCTCTTACCAGGGGCAAGTACCCCTCGCTGCAGCCAGATAGGGTTATCCCGGCTGAAGAGATCGAAAGTCTCGCTTTGACCATTGTTTCTATGGGTATAGGGCCTTGCCAGTATTTGCAGGCAGGCCTTCCAATTCTCCTCTTTTTGCTCGCGTAGCCAGGCCGCGAGCTGGATGTATGCTCGCCACATGATCGCCTGATCCGCCACACTAGTCTCACGAACCTTTTGCCTCTCAGCTACGCCAAGCAGTGCAATCTCGTTAGGGCGTACCTGGCTGAGCTCACCGATAAATTCAACGAGATACTCCAAAACCTCGGCATAGGACTCTTCGGTCAGATCGGGGAAGCTCATGCGGACCGCATCTACCAGCGTTCCAAAGGTAACCATTTTGGCGGTGTGCTTTGAAAGTTGGTTGCAGAGAATCTCGACGTTTGCAGTGCCCAAAACGTCCGACCGCTCCATCAATTCTCGTGCCAGCTTTGAGTGAATATGGGGGGCCTGGGTCTTGGACTCAATGTAATGGGCAGTGGTAGATGCCATCCGCCAACCCAAAAAGTTGTAGACACAGAAGCGGTGTGCCTCACCCTGAAAGTCGTCTGTATATATGATGAGCCCATAGGCACGTTGTGGATTGTAGTCTGCCATTTTCTCCGACTCAGTCTCAGCCATCCAGCGGAGGTAGCGGTGGTGGAACCGAATGATCGCGTGGTGCCGATGGTTCGTGTCCGGACGGGTAGCAACACCCTGGTAGATCCTGAGTTGTTTCGGCCCTTGCACGTAGACCCAGACAGTCTCACCAGCACGCAGGTTCCACATCAGTTGCGGGCACTCGAAGCGGTTGGCCGCTATATCTGCCATCATCGCCTCGATTTCCTTCTCTCGGAGATATTCCTTAAGGCCTTCCTTGGTCTCCTTTACGCCCCTTTGTATCTCCGGGTCATAGACACAGCGAAATCGAAGCGTGTCTCCCAACTCAGGTCTGTAAAGCTCCTTGGGGTCACATACATCCGCAAGAAGCTCTGCATTTATCTGAGTCTGAAATTCAATAGCCCCTGCCATAATAACCCGACCATCATTTGCCACGACATCTTGAAGAGCGTAACGAAG
The DNA here is from genome assembly GCA_050735075.1 of Binatia bacterium. GTDB lineage: Bacteria > Desulfobacterota > Binatia > UBA9968 > UBA9968 > JAHFAO01. Next base: position 14,420 of record JBOHVJ010000445.1, on the reverse strand, counting down.
AATCATCTCGGTGTTGGCCAGAATGAATGGTTGGCGTTGAGCAAGATGGCGTGGGAGCTCGTTATCCGAGCGGATAACAAAGCTGGTAGTACGCATGGAATTCATCGTACACCTCACTGAAATGAAATTTTTGTTGGATGCAGCGTTACTGAATCACCTTCAGTCGATCCACACGCTGGAGGGCCTGAGAATTTTCTATGAAGTTGGCTTGCGGGTCCTTCAACGGGCTTAACTTTTAAGCCGCCCCTTTGCGGCGTCCTATTCTCACTATGGGAGCGTTTCCTACATATTGGGCACAAGCTTCCACGCTTATACTATATGTTGTATAGGAGCGTTGTCAAGAAAAATTTGCTGGGGAGAGAAGGGGACATCCGACCTATGAGCTAGCTAGTGAGAGGGGGTTATTAATAAGAACTCTTGCCGGCTCGCGGGTTGAGTATAAGAAAAGGACAAGGTCAGCTCGCTGGGGCATTTCAGCAAGCATGTGGCGGGTAATCCGCTCAAAGTGCATGATGAAGCGGTTGAGCTCCTGATCGGACATGACCTTTAGTTCGCTCATAAGCAGACCAGTCTCGGTCGCTTTCTGGGCCAGCTTGCGCTCTTGTAAGCGCCTCCATTCGAAGACCCTCTCCATCCTGTCTACCTTGATCATTAAAAGAACATCAATGAGGCCAAATAGCTTTTGATAGTCTCGTGCCAGGGCTCGGTTGACGGCCGCGCGCCAGGCACCGTCGGCATCCTCTTCCCTTTCCAAATCGTTTATTGGCGTGGCTAATGCTTGGTCCGACTGAGGGAGTGCGCCGACGCACCAACCTTCGAAGAGGATCAGATCGACCGGACCGCTGCAGCTCGGCCAAGCCGACCGTGGCCGTCTGTCGTCCCTTGCTTTGTCAAAGACAGGAATCTGGGTGGATTGCCGCGACCCCTGAGTCTTGAGCCTCTCGATGATCTCAATTCCCAGGCTGACATCGTGGGTCCCCGGCACCCCGCGGGTTACAAACAAAGGATGAACGGTCCGCGACATAATTTCCCGCTCGGATTTGGTCTTATAGAGATCATCCAGGGAAAACGCCTCCAACCGTCGTTCGAACCCGACTGTGAAAACTGTCTTGAGCAGCTCGGCTACCGTCGACTTGCCTGAGCCTTGGGCCCCACAGAGACCGACAACCAGCGGCCCGTCTCCTTTGCCTCGGCGTCTGTCTAGCCATGCTGCAAGCGGGAGGTACATGGAGACCAGCAAGGGGCTTAAGTCTTCCTCGATGTCCATATTTTGACAGGTCGTGACAAATGGCTCTTTGCACTTGTCGTAGAGATCGTTTAACACTTTGCGCGTCAAGAATAACTGGTCCCTTGGCCACAAGCGCTCGGACATAACGAGAGAAACCAAAAACACCCCCTATTTTGGCGCTGTCCAGATAACCTTTCCGTCCTGGTCCGTAAAGCCAAGCACCGGCGAGCCATCGAGAGAGGTACCCATGGCAACCCGGGGTTTTTCATCCTGATCAAAGAACCCCAATTTAGTTAAACCTTTACCATCCACTCCCAGCAGAGCACGAACCTTTTGGTTTTTGTCAGAAAGTCTCAAAATTGGTAAGCCGTTTACGTCCACAAACAACTCAATCTGTGTGTTTCCTTCTTTATCTAATAATCGCAGCTCCGATGTACCGTTCGCATCAACCCCTAGCATCGCGCCAGATCTTCCACCCTTATGTCCAAGACCAAGACCCGGCGATCCGTCAGCTCCCACACCGAGCACCGCATGGAAATTTCCATCCTTATCGTGGAGGCTAAAGAATGGCTCGTTCGAAGACGAGAGATATAGCTTGGCGCGTATCCTCTGGTCCCTGTCGTAGAAGAGTAGATTTGGGCCGCCATTAGCATCCAAGCCAAGCACTGCGAGAATCTTCCCCGCTTTATCCCGAACAAGGAATCTCTCGGCCTCGACTACCTTGGCTACTTTTGTGGGCTTCGTCTGCCCCATGATTACTACGGCAACGAATAAGAGAAGCACGAAAATCCCTATGCGTTTCAATCTGCGGTTCTCGCTCTCCAAACGGCCCAAACGCTGTACAAAGCTATGTATCATTGGCTGGTCCATAGCGCCTCCTTGCGGAACAAAAAATGTTCAGGACCGCTAGAAACTAAGCTTCTCTACTTGGTCTGTCAACCCAGGGGTCAGAAAGGGACAGTCCGTTGAATCATGAACGAGGGATGGATTAGTTAAGACCCAGCTATCTTCTAAGCAACATGAAGGCGCTAACGGCTAAGTAGGCGGCAACCAGCAAAGAGACCCAGGAAGCCCATAAGGGTACTGTAAAGGTGCCAATCTGAGCTGCCCAACCGTAAATGATCCGCAGCAGATGCAGAATCGTAATAATCCCGAAGAGGGTACCGGTAACAGCGATAAAAGTTTTTTGAGTCAGCGTAATCTCCTTAGAGCATCGACGCGATCATCCGTCGCCGGGTGCGTGGACAAAAACCCGCCGCCACTATCCCCTGATACACGCATCACCCATGTAAGCGCGTTGATCATCACCTCTTTCGAATAACCGGCGCGACGCAAGAGCTCTACCCCGTGGCGGTCCGCTGCGTACTCATCTGACCGGCTATAACCGCGGGCAATTAATGTGCCTGCGATTGGGGTGAGCGCACTGCTGCCCGGAATAAGCTGCTCGAGCAGAACCACACCCAAGCTCAGCCCGGTGCCTAGGACCTGGGCCTTGGCTACATGGCCGAGATCGTCGTGAGCAATCTCGTGCACGAGTATCCCTCTTAGCTGCTCGTCGTTGGCCCTTCCAAGGAGACCAGTGGTAACGTAGAACTCGCCACCGCCCGCATTAGCGGCATTAATGCTTGGATCATCAATGATACCGATTCGTATCTCACCCAATCGGCGAGCGTTATCTGCAACCCGAAGTAGCGGCACCATCACTCGCTGCAGTCGCTCCGCCTGCCACGGATCAATGCGGCGCGCCGAAGGGCGCCTAGGCTCATCCGGCACACGGCTAGGCGATGAGGTCGATGCCACGCAGCCTGTGGACAGAACCGCGAGGATTAAGACCACACCAACGTGAAAGATGCCTGACAAACCTCTTAATCTTTGCATTTAAACCATCCTTGGTTTCAGGAAACATTCTGAAAGAAAGTCCACACTCACCTCTATTGACGCTTTAGCCACTCCATTAATTCAACACTTCTCTTCACTCTCTCTGTGGAAAGCGCGACTACACTCTGCTAAATGCTACTACGTAAAAATTAGTTTTATTTTAACGAGGTTTTATTTTTCGAGGCCTATGCGATCTGTAGTGGACCCCGACGAGAGGGGCCATTGGGCCATTGTTCGGTCTATCGCTGTCAACTTAAGTAGGGGCTGAAAATGGCATCACCAATGGGCCCGGTAAGTGTCGCACTGCTGGCTTTGGACCCCGCGGAGGCGGCCTCGTGCCTCTTGGGCCGGACCGTCTCCGGGGAACGGACCACCCTAGGCTGCGGCGGAGAAAACGACTGGTCCGCCGCGAAACTGGCAGAGGTGAATGCCGTGAAAAACGCAGGGACCAACATCACTCTCCTTGCCACCTGATCCAAATGCAGGGCTGCCGTACATCCTCCCCGCATCCCAGGGTTTCCGTCTTGATAAAAGCGACTTCGCTAATGAGCAAACACTATGCCACAAGATCCTTTATAGCTTCGACCCCTTGGTTTTAAAGGGAATTTTTGGGAGCAGAGTGGTAAGTAAATGTGTTTTTTTGTCCTATTTTTGTCCATTTCCGTCCAGACTGTACAGTTGCTCAGAAAGCTTTGGTTTTCGAGTTTTGAGTTTCGGGCTAAAAGCCCTACCCTCAAACATCACTCGTCAATGAAGGCATCACACAGCAGCTTAGATTGGCGCTCAAAGGCCTGGCGCGGATTGCGTGGGTCCTTCATGAGGGCAATCTCCTGGGTGAGCAACCGAGCGATATGCATCGTGTGCGCACCAGCCTTTTTAGCCTCCCTTTTGTATAAAGGATGGTCGCGATTGATATATACAATGGTCCCCTCGTTAAAGCACTCTGGCCCAGTTTCTCCGAAGTGATCTAAGCAACATGAGATCCCTGCCTGACCAAACTTGAGCCGGCGTACCACTGCGTCAGGAGTAAGTCGCTTCACCTTTGGAGACTTTCTATTCGAGCGTTTTATCTCGCGCTTTCCAAGTCTGACGATTCCCTCTTCTTGGGCACCCTCCCGGTGAGACAAGGTAGCTGCCGCTCCGCCAATTCCCCCAGGCTGACCAACGGGAATAGCCCCAAAAGGTGAAAAGTCAGGGTTTTTAATGAGCGCGCGAGTGATTCGTTCCATAGCCTCGCCAAGGGCGCGGGATGCGGCTCTCTTCTCTCCCTTACCTGTGAGTCGGTTCAGGACAGATTGAACCTCATTCATCACCCGTCGCATGGTTTGACTGAATGCCTGATATTCGGGGGAATCCAGGACGAAGCCGGTACGGTCACTTGTGATGGGCACAAAGTCGGCATGAATCTCACCGCGAATTCTAGACGCGATCTTACCCCAAAGCTCGGCCCCGAAAAGTTCCCGCCGAACCGTAACCTGTTTCACCTTAACCTCGATGCCAAGGTCTTCGGTTGAGGCAGCCGAGGCTGGAAGAATTACAATCTCACCTGTAACGGGACCAAACTCCGTTCCTTCCAGCAAAGGGATACGATGACCGGAGAGGCTTTTGGGCCGAACACGGAGTCCATTCAGAGATACGGAGAAGTTTGCTGCCTTCAACGGGACTCCGTCGATGAGTTTTCGCTCCACATCTTGAGGATCGAACCGTTTGCTAAGCCCCAGAAGGGTTACCGTTGTTCCGTTTCTTCTCTCGGGATCCGGCGGAAATACTTCTAAGGGAAGGCGCCATTCTCCTTCAACCCTAGACCACTCTCCTTTGTCAAAGACCACTCGAGCGGCAAACTCTCCCTTTTGAGTCGCAACAATAAAGCGGCTGCACGCTGATAGGGTGGCGAATTTTCCAATACCGAATTGGCCAATTCGGTCGCGTTTGAAAACAGGCGACTTCGGCCGCATGAGTTTTTCCTGGGAGCCGATCACAAAGTACTGTTGGAGTCCCTCCAGATCCATGCCGGTTCCGTTGTCATCCACCGTGATCGATTCTGGAGTTACGGTTACTTTAACCAGTGCAGCATCGGCATCGTAAGCGTTGTTCACTAGCTCTCGGATCAGCTCGATGCTCTCAGCATAGAGGCGCTCTCCGATGGTGACCAGATGGCTTTTGTCCACTGTAACAGGGAGGTAGCTTGCGACTTCCATATCTTATAGCGGTCAAATATCAGCCGTAAGCATTCAGCTTAAAGGGCTTTTATCCATATCTCCAAGAATCATAAAATGCAAATCTCCCATCAACCTGGGGGTGGACTCTGAAGAAGTGTTTAAGTCGAGGATCTACTTTGTTTCACTTTGGGATAAATAATCCGCTCACCCTCGATAACGGCGAAAGGAGTCAATTCATGGGCTTGCAAACTCGTCGGAGAGATAATGTGCCAAACCTCCCACTTCCGGACAAGAAGGGCGTCGGCGATAAGGGAACGGTGGCAGCGCCATGGGACAGCCTCGGCACACATAAGAACCGCTCTCCGCTCGGCAACCAAATCTGACAACTCCATTAGACCCTTTCGAAACTCCTCCGTCTGCATGTAATCGGCAAAGCCCCGGAAGCTTGAATTGCGCCATCCTAGATTAACGGAATCTTCGATAGGCTTCCTTAGTCCGCCGAGCTTTCTTTGATGCTGGTATTCGATGTCTTCTTTATGAAGCGCTTGCTTGACCACCTCTGAATTGAAGTGTGGAACATGGCGAGATTTCGGCACAGTCCTCACATCAACGAGCAATTCGACCTTATAGTGTTTGAGGAGGGTGAAGAACTGATCCCACGGCCGCGCAGAATGGCCGATGGTATAGATGAGCATACAATTGTCAATTTAGTGGACGTGCTCGCACCGCTATTTCCCGCCGGAACCCACCATCTTAACCTAAGCGGCTCTCTCACCAAGCATCCAGCGCAGAGACATAAAGTTGCTCGTCAATGGGAAATCAGGTAAGGGAGGTATGGCGCTTCTGGGAAAGTTCGCTCATGGGCAAAGGAGCGGACCCACGATCGAGCTATTACTTGCGACTTGTCTCAACGGGATAGCCCCGCTTCACCCAGCCCGCATACCCTTCCAGCATAACGAAGATATTTCGATATCCCCGATATTCCAAGAAAATAGCTTTATCAGCGATCTCATAGGTTTGACAGGTGCAGTAGAGAACAGCCCGTCCGGTCTTCGGAATCTCATCGAAGCGTCTTGCCAATTCCGTTATCGGGATAGAGCGCGCCCCCGGTAACCTCTTCTCCTGAAATTCTTTTACCGGACGCAGATCGATCAGAACAACCTTTTCTCCCGAATCCAGAAGAAGCTTCACTCGATCCACCGGGATGGTGTCAATGGTCTCCTCTACCCCATGCCCGGCAAGCGCAGCCACAGGAAAGGATAGAGCAAGCCACGACAATAGAAGAAGACCTATCTGCTTTCCCTTAAGCCTCCGTCTACTTTTCATAGTTGACGGTCACGCTCTTCTTGTCAGGCTTCCAAGAAACAGTCCCCTTAACTCCAGGCGTATATCTAAGTACCCAAAATCCTCCTCCGGGGTCCGAAGAACTCGCGTATATAAGCCCGTTGTCATGGACATAGACATCATCGGCGTGGCCGTTGTCCGCATTTGCCCTTATGAACGGTGGAGGAACAAAATGGCCAACGCTCTTCGGTCGATAGGGATCCGAGATATCGATGGCCCAGAAGCCAGAATTTTCCCAGGCGCTAAAAACAATATTCCCCCTTATCATCCGATCCATGTCGTGAATGCCAAACCGCCTCCCCGGCCTATCCGGGGGGCAAAATCTGTTCAGGGGAAGTCTGAAAGTCGAAATCTGAACGGGATTCTTTTCGTACCTGACATCAATGACGTGCATATAACCAAAAGGACATTGTTCGGGTCGGACTATCTCGTCGGCAGCTATGATAATATCGGGCCTGCCGCCATGAGGAGGAACAACAATACCGACGCTGTGAGTGTTCCCTTCCTCCGGAGGGGACCACTTGATCTGGCTGATCTTGGTGGGTTTGCGTACATCGCTGATATCCAGAATCACGACACCCTCATCGCGGTACGAGAGATAGGCGCGATCTTTGTAGGTGGTGATGTCATGCAGGGTGACCCAGATCTTGGGCAGCCCTTCTCGCAACCCTCGGTCGGGGTCGACCCAGTTTTCCCCTGGTTTTTCCCCTCCAGCAGTCCACTGTCCCGGAAACCACCAGCGGGAAACTTCCTTTGGGTTGGCAGGGTCGTTGATGTCGACGACTATCAAAATGTTGCCGTAATAACCTTCCTGTGTGGTCGAAATGAATGCGAATTTTCCCTGTTTCGGATCTTCATGGAGCCAGAATCCATGGACACCCCTGCGCGGCGGACCGTCGGTCTTGAAGAAGCCCACCTCGCGCGGCTTTGTCGGATCGCTGATATCAAAGAGACGAACACCACCCTCCCATGTTTTGATCTTCTCGTCGCGGACCGCCTCCTGGTTCACGACAAGAATGTTTCCCAGGACGTCGAGGTACTGGCTCTGAACACTAGGGTTGTTCTTGATCCGGGAGACCACTCGAGGTCGCTCGGCATCACTGACATCGACTATGCTGGCGCCTTGATAGTTCGATGTGTAGGCAAATTTTCCATCGCGGCTCACGCGAAACTCGGCGACTTGATCCCAGCCGTCGAGGTCGCTGTAAGAGACGATGGTGAAATTCTCAATCTCCCCATAGCCCGGCTGTCGCTCCTTGGCGGAGCCTAGAATCTTGGTCTGGCTAAACGCATAGGCTGCCATCCCCAGGAAAACTAAAATCAGGCATAGAAGAAACGATGAGCGGAGCGTTTTTAATGCAACCATTCTGGATCTCCCTTTTTTTTAGGTGTTTGCCGTTGTTCTTCCTATCCCTGTGATCTTCACACTGGCATGTTTGGATTTATATCTTCGGTTGAGATAGATCAAGACACCAGTGAGCCCTTCGACGACGTAGGAGTTGGCGGCTGGACCGGCATCGAAGGTCCGTGCCCCGATCCTGTGCAAAATCTCCATAACCTTTTGTTTCGCTGCATCACTGTCGCCGCAGACCAAGACATCGCCTAGCGGAGCATCGGCTGCCTGCAAATCGACAGCCGAAATATTGTGAAGCGCGCCCACCACGGGTGCCTCCATAGCTAGAATTTGCTGGGCCTCCAGCAGTGCGGAGCCGGCAGGCGGGACAAACGGTCTACCCTTCTTGAGTGGCACAACCGCATCAATCACAATCTTGCCCGCGAGCTGACCTCTCAACTGCTCCACCATCGTTGCGTGCCCTTCGTAAGGAACAGCGATCACAGCGAACTCCGCTTCCTTAACTGCCTCCTGATTGACTTTTCCTTCTAGCTTCCCTTTCTCGAGGCTCTTGTTGAGTGACTCGACAACCGTCCTAGCCTTCTCCCGATCGCGCGAGCCAATAATAACTCTGATCCCGGGACGGGCCAGACGCAGCGCCAAAGCAGTCCCCAGGCTTCCTGTCCCTCCTACTATGGCTATGGTAATAACTTCTTCCATAGAACTTACAGTTTTTTCGCCACCCTCTTCCTTCAAAAATTCAACAAGCTGTTTCAGAATTTGCGAAAGAGATCTTCCGCTTCCTGACGAAGGAGCTCCTTCACCGATCCGGTTTCTCCTTCTACAGCGTAACCACGAATAATTACAACCGGAATTTCGCCTCTCTTCCCCATCAGTAACTCCGCCGCCGCAGCGAGCTCATCGGCAACCGCCGCTACCGAGGCCTTGAGTTCGTAGCCGTAGCGATCGTTCTTTCCCCGATCGTCTTTCAAGGGTGTAAGCCCGGAGACGCCAATTGCCACATCCACTGTGCCCAAGCGCCAGGGGCGACCGAAGCTATCGCTGATGATAACTCCTGGAATGACTCCGCTAAGCTGACCCATCTCTTCTCTGATCTCCCTTGCCGAACGGTCAGGGTCCAAGGGCAGAAGGGCGACTTGACCCAGACCCACGTTAGATAGATCCACTCCCGCATTGGCGCAGATAAAGCCATGGTGGGTCTCGACGATGATCGTTCCACGACCCATCCTGATGATGCGACGGCTCTCTCTTAGGATGATCTCCAAGAGGCGGGGATCCTTGCCCAGCTCGCGGGATAGTTCCAGGGCACGCGACGAGGGTTGAATCGTATCCAAACGGAGGATCCGACCCTCAGCCTTGGAAACGATCTTATGAGCTACAATCAGGATGTCCCCATCGACCAGCGTAATCCCATGCCGGGAACAAGCCTGGCAGATAAGTCTACCGATGGAGTCACCCTGCTGTACCTCCCCCAGACCCTCAAGTCCTATCGCCTCCAGCCGCCTCACAATCTCTCCACCATCTCCATCTTGAGAAGCCTGGAGTAAGTCTCGCTTCCACCTAGCCGTGCTCGGTTGTCGTGCTTGTTAGGCGAACACAAGCCACGATCACGAGCAACGAACTCCACGAAACGCTCCAGATCTTGGGGCTCATCAATATCCAGGGCGATCCTCTCATCCCCTAGGACCCTTAGCGGCAGCCCTTTGGCGGCAACTTCGCCTAGGTGGTAGGAGAAACTGTCATAACCGAAGCGAAGCTTGATCAAATCAGGAGGAGAGAGCAAAAGGGCGTTGGTCCCCATGCGATCGTGGGAGGGAGTCAGGAGGGCAAAGGGTGCAGTGGAATCATGTCCTGCAATCTGCTCAAGGAGCAGCTCAATGTCACTGGAGCGAACCAAAGGGATGTCTCCAGGCATGATCAGAACACTTTGAATACCTCTTTGCTTTAACTCTCTGAGGGCGAAGACGACCGCCTCAGTTTCACCCCTCTCTTGCTTCTCCCAAATCACCTTGGCCCCTAGGGATGAAGCGATCTCAGAGACCCTACTATCCCCTGTCACAACAAAGGTCCCTTCTAGCCCTCGGGTTGAAACGACCTGGCGCAGGACATCCCTTAGCATCGCCTCCGCCAGCAGTTCCCGCTCCTCAGCACCAAGAAGCGGTGCAAGCCGGTGCTTCGCGTTGGTAAAACCTTTGGCAGGTATCAGAGCTGAAACCTTCATAGATCAGTCCAAAAAAACGTCGCCCTCCGGCCGATCAATTCATATCAACGACAACAGCTCCTTTGCGACGCGTCTCTTATCTTCGAGCGCGTCCATGCGTATAGAAGTTACCACTGTCCTAACCCCCAGCTCTTTGATCCTCTCCTGGAGCCCCCTGTCCTCAGGCGCAACCAGAATCATATCAATAAAGTCCGCATAGGCTTTCGCCACGCCGAACGCCGAAACCTCCATTCCCATAGCAGCCATCAATTTGTGTGCCGGTCCACTCACCGGAGCTCCCTGAATTATCGGGCTTACAGCTAAGACCGGCGTTTCGGTTTTCTCTAACGCCGCCTTGATCCCTGGCACCGACAAGATGGGAGCTATACTGGTTGCCGGATTGCTCGGACAGATAATCACAGCGGCCGCCTCCTGGATCGCATCGATCACACCCGGTGCAGGTTGGCTCCTCTCCGCGCCAACAAAAGATACCTCTTTGACCTCTGTCGCCCAGCGCCCCTTGACGAAATAGTCCTGAAAAGGGATCTCGCCCTTTGGCGTCAAGATTCGAGTCTCGACTCGATCGTCCGACATCGGGATGATAGTAGCCTTAACTCCAAGTAATTTACGAAGGCGCTCCGTTACCTGCGAGAGGCTCAGTCCTTCACTTAAAAGTCGTGACCGAGTGATATGGGTCGCCAGATCTCTATCCCCGAGTTTAAACCAGGTTTCCCCCCCATATCTCCTCAACCATTCCAGCGCCGCAAAAGTATCATCCTTTATCCCCCACCCCTTGGTCGTGTCACTTATTCCTGCCAGGGTGTAAGTGATCGTATCGAGATCAGGAGAGATGTGTAGGCCGTGTAGGACAAAGTCATCAGCAGTGTTGCAGACAATAGCTAGATCCTCGGGCTCTACTTCCAGGCTCAACCCTTGGATGAGCTTTGCTCCACCAGTTCCTCCAGTAAGGGCTACCAACATCCATTACCCTAGGCTAAAAGCTTAATCCCTTTATTCCTTCGTCCCTCGGACCCTTTTCAGCCTGCGCTTCAGAGTCCCAGACCTGCCTTTTGGCAAGCCCATCCGCGCCGCACAACCTCTCAACAAGAGGCAGAAGTGAGGGTGGGATAAACTTTTCCTCATGAAAAACAAACTCAGGATAAATAGGAAGCCGCGCCTTGAGCGCAAAACCAGCCTCTTCTGTCTTTTCCCTCAGAGTCAGCAAAGCAGGCCAGGGGGCCTCCGGGTTGATATAATCCGGGGTAAGCGGAGAGACTCCTCCCCAATCATTGATTCCCGCTTGGAGATAGAGCTGGTAGCTTTGAGGCGTCAGGTTGGGAGGGGCCTGGATATTCATCTCCCCTCCAAGGATGAGGCGCGCCAAAGCGAGGGTCTTGAGCATCTCCTCAAGGGAAGGTTCCGGATGATCCCGCATTGGAATCTCCGGCTTAGGACGAAAATTCTGAATGATGACCTCTTGGATGTGACCATAGCGCTGATGCATCTCGCGGATGGCAAAGAGGGAGTCGATTCTCTCATCCCAGTTTTCTCCAATGCCTATAAGGATCCCCGTGGTGAATGGTATGCGCAGCTTGCCGGCCTCTTCGATAGTCTTAAGACGAAGAGCGGGTTTCTTATCGGGCGCGTCAAAATGAGGGCCTGAAGCCAGCATGAGGCGCTCGCTGATATTCTCCAGCATGAGACCGAGACTGACATTAACCTCCTTGAGCCTTTCCAGATCTTTTCTCCCCATGAGTCCGGGATTCGAGTGAGGCAAGAGCTCTGTCTCTTCCAGCACCAACTTGCAGGCATCATACAGATAGTCGAGCGTGCGCCGAAGGCCCATCTGCTTCAGAAAATGTCTCATTTCAGGGTAGATCGCCTCGGGCCTATCCCCCAGACTGAAGAGAACTTCGGTGCATCCAAGGAGCTTCCCCTGACGGACCACGCGTAAAACCTCATCGAAAGTCATTGTCTTCGCACCGGGCTCGTCGGGCGCCTTGCGAAAGGTACAGTAGCCACAAAAATCCCGGCAGAGGTTGGTGAGCGGGATGAAAATCTTGGGGGAGAAGGTTACGGTCTTACCTTTATAAAGGTCGCGCAACTCCGAGGCGGCTGCGAGGAGGGCAGCGAGTTCCTCTTTCCGAACGGCTGAAAGAGAAACTGCCTCAATTCTGGTAAGGACCTTCCCCTGCAGGCAACTTTTGAGGATACTCTCCACCATTCCTGCTTGAATAGCCGATAAGGCACATCGGGTCAACCGCCTCTTCTCTCATAACCTTGACAGCCTCTACGGTCCCGCCTAGACTCCAGCCAGTTCCGGCAAAAAGGAGGAAGGACTATGGCAGAGAGTGTCGATAATATCTTAGTTGTTGATGCCGATGGGCATGTGAATGAGGGCGATATCGATCTGGCAAGTCGCTTGCCGGAGAAGTGGCGTTCCCAAGCGCCCATCAGACTTAGGGACAACCAGGGTTACCCTCGTATCCTTTTAGAAGGAAGGATCTGGTCGACCTCGCAAGGGCCAGGCCCAGGTGTCACCGGCCCGTTTACTGAGAAGGCGCGTAAGTCCCGGCCGGGCATGACCAATCCGGTCGAGCGTCTCAAAGACATGGATCTAGAGGGAATCGACGTCGCTGTTCTTTTTGGCACGCAGATCGCCCTCACCGTAAACGGTATCATGAGTGGCGAACTGGCGGCAGTCCTGTGCCACGCTGTGAATGAGTGGCTCTTGGAATACTGTGCCGCAGATTCCAAGCGACTTAGGGCCGTAGGGTTGATCCCCTGCCAGGATCCGCCGGCCGCAGTGAAGGAACTTGAATATCTCGCCAAAGCAGGAGCCACTTCCGTAATGCTTCCAACCAATGTCTATGGCAGGAACATGGGAGATCCTATGTTCTACCCGATCTATGAAGCGGCGCAGGAGATCGGTATGACGCTGAGCGTTCATCCCCAGACAGGTCACGATGGCATCCCTGGGGTGTCTGGGGTCATGGGAGCAGGCAGCCGACGGTTCTTCAAGTATGTCTATGTGCATATGACTGCCTTTCCCTTCGAGCTTATGATCGCGATGATGCACATGATCGGCGAGGGTGTCTTTGACCGCTTCCCCCGTCTCAAGGTCGGCTATATGGAAGGCGGCGCCGGTTGGCTCCCCTACTGGATGGAGCGCTTGGACGAACATGTCGAGAAGCTGGCGCCGCAGATGCCGGAGCTAAAGCGTCGCCCGAGCAATATAATCAGGAGCGATCAGATCGTTCTTAGCTGTGAATCTGAAGAGAGCGGATTGGACCGCGTTTTAGATGCCGCGGGCCCGGGCAGCGTGCTTTACGCCTCGGACTATTGCCACTGGGATTGTCACTTCCCCTACTCGGTTAAAGATATCATCGAAGCGCGCGACCTTAGCGATGGCCAGAAGGAAAGAATCCTGGGCCAAAATGCAATAAACTTTTTCAACCTCAAAAACCTCCCTGACCCCAGGGCGTTAAAGATCGCCCGTAGGAGCTGGGAAAAAGAGGAGAAGCCGAAAGCGGTAGCGATGCACTAAGCGATGGACAAAAAAGTTTCGCTGCGATCCTGCTCGCGCTTGGGATTCTCCTTCCTAAAACGATCATTGCAGCATAGAGGATTCGTATTGTTAGTTGACATAACGGCAGGGTATCCGATAGTCTGCAGGCAAAAATTAGCAGCCACACCCTTTTTCAAGGAGGCTTCATTATGGCGAGCGCAAGCCATGAAATGATTATTGACGGCGATGGACATGTTTTTGAAGACATGGCGGCCATCATTGATTTAATGCCAGGTCCTTACCAGGAGAAGTACCGGGAACGGCCCTTTGACCCATTTCCCCCGCTTGATCATCTCCATTCCGCGAACCTCCATGATCTTCCTCCAGGTTCCTTCCCCAGGGTCGGCCCTGATGGCTGGTTAGATTTTCTGGAAGACGTGGGCATCCAGAGCACGATCCTCTACACCACGCGTGGTCTCGCCTTTGGTAAAGTTGTCAGCCGGGACTGGGCCATAGACTTGGCGCGGGCCTATAACGATTGGCTTCACAAGACCTACCTCAAGCGCAGCCATCGCTTTCAGGGAATAGCCCTGATTCCCTTGCAGGAGTCCGAAGCAGCGGTGGAGGAGTTGAACAGAGCAGTTAAGGAGTTGGGGATGTGCGGGGGGATGCTTCCCTCCACAGGGATCCAATCCCACCTAGGACACAAGCGCTACTGGCCGATCTATGAAGAGGCCAATAGGCTAGGC
>JBOHVJ010000444.1:0-11121 GCA_050735075.1 Binatia bacterium | reverse complement strand
GTGCCATGTTGTGCCAGCATTAGCTGGCCAGTCAGCATAAGGCTGATCACAAAATCAAGCCTCCGGCTCTGCCGGAGGTACATGACTCAATGAAACCCTGAGGTTGATTGAAAGTCTCACTTAAGGTAGATTTTTAGGGCTGAATCGTAGTGTGCTGAACGCCTGTGTCAGGTTTGTCGGAAAAGGAGACAAGGATGGCGAGAGTAGGTTTTGCTTTGGGATACGACAAGTTCACGAATGTCAGAGAGATAGCGAGCCTGATGCAACAGGCGGAAGGGCGTGGTTACGAGATGGCCTTCTTCTCGGAGACCATCGAGTTGATGCGCGATTCGGTCACCTCTCTGGCCGCCATTGGTCTTGCCACCAAGAAGCTTATCCTGGGCACGACCCAGATTGTGCGTCTCAGAAGCCCTGTCTGCATGGCGCAAACACTGGCGACGCTGGATGAGATGACGGCTGGCCGCATGACACTGGCCCCGGGCGCCTGCACCGCCAGCCACGCCAGGGTACACGCCCTTGAGCCCAACACCATAAGTCCAGCCGAGGTTCTCAAGGAGTACATCGAGTCGATGCGACTGCTTCTTACGGGTGAGAAGGTCTCTTATCACGGCAAGGCGGTGAAGTTTGACAATGTGGGGCTGCCGTGGAAGCCGTATCGGAAGCATGTTCCCCTCTATATTCCCGCCACGAGCAAGACTGGACTGCGTCTGGCCGGGCAGATTGGCGACGGAGTTGTTTTAAATGCTGTCTGCTCGCCGGAGTATACCGTCAATGCGCTAAGGATCATTAGGGAAGCCGCAGAGGCGGCAGGGAGAGACTTTTCGAAGTTCGAGGTGGCGCAGCTCATCAATTGCTCCATCGAGGACAACCATAAAAAAGCGCTCGATGAGATCCGGTGGGAGGTGGCCACGAAGCTCGATCCCGTCCAGCTCCCCTTTATCGCCGGCCCCAAGATGCGGGTCGGCGAGCCCTACATCAGGAAAGAGGACATTCCGATCTTCGAGAAGGCTTACGCCAAGGGAGGGATGGAGTCGCTGATCAAGGCTATCCCCGATTCCTATGTCGAAGGCATGACCGCGAGCGGCACACCCGATGAGGTGAAGAAGCGGGTCCAGCAATATCGCGATGCTGGCGTCAAACTTCCTCTGCTGCGCCCGGCGGCTGCGCATCAGACACAACGGCTGTTGGATCTTTTCGCACAGACCTAGTTTACAGTTACGAGTTTCGAGTTTGTGGTTCATTAGTAAGTAGGCATAGGCGACCGAGGGGCGAGTCCTGAAGAGCGTGGGCACAGGAACGTGAAGGTTGCGTTCTGGCCCGGGCTGTGGGAATAGCCACCCTTGGAGAGGAAGGGGTGGCGGCCACCAAGGCACAGGCCCATTGACCGCGCGCGGAAGGGCTCGGCCCGAGGGATGCCGACCTTCCGGGAGTGTCAGTGTCAAGATATTTATGAACTCCTTAATAATATGGTGTTATGTATAGAGTGGGTGTTGACATTGGAGGAACCTTCACCGATCTCCTCCTGGTGGGATCGGATGGCAGCGCCGTCATCGGCAAGACCCTGACTACGCCTGGGGATCCAAGCCTGGCGGTGGAGACGGCACTGAGTCAGGCGTTAAGCGGCGGTCTGGCGAAGCCCGGCGAACGGGGAACACTGGTCCATGGGACGACTCTAGTCACGAATGCCATCATCGAGCGCAAGGGCGCCCCGACCGCGCTCCTTACGACCGAGGGCTTCCGCGACGCGCTGGAGATCGGCCGCGAGCACCGCTACGAGCTTTATGATCTCAATCTCGAGTTTCCCAATCCGCTGGTTCCACGGCATCTCCGCTTCGATGTTCCCGAGAGGATTGCTGCTGACGGGACGGTGCTGAAACCTCTGGATGAGGCCTATGTCCGCCGCATTGTCGCAGAGCTGCGCGACAAGGGCATTCGAGCTATCGGCATCTGTTATCTGCACGGCTATATCAATCCGGCGCACGAGCGGCGCACCGGCGAGATCATCGCCGAGGTTGCCCCTGAAATCCGCGTATCGCTCAGCTCGGAGGTCGTGGCCGAAATCCGCGAGTTCCAGCGCACCAGCACGACCGTCGCCAACGTATATGTGCAGGAGCGCGTGGCCGGCTATCTCAAGGAGCTTCAGGAGCGGCTAAACCGGCTCGGCTTCGTGGGCAGCTTCTTCGTCATGCTGTCGAGCGGCGGTATCGCAACTGCGGAAACTGCGGCTCGCTTTCCTGTCCGCCTCTTGGAGTCTGGCCCAGCCGCAGGGGCTCTGGCGGCGGCTCATGAGGGCGTCAGGGCCGGTTATCCCGACCTCCTTTCCTTCGACATGGGTGGGACGACGGCAAAACTGTGTGCAGTAGAAAACGGCCATCCACTTAAAGCACATGAGTTCGAGATAGACAGAGTTTACCGCTTTAGGCGCGGCAGCGGACTGCCCATAAAAATTCCCGTGATTGACATGATTGAGATCGGGGCTGGGGGAGGAAGCATCGCGCACCTCGACGCGCTTGGCCTGCTAAAAGTCGGACCTGAGAGCGCAGGAGCCGAGCCCGGGCCTGCATGCTATGGTCGGGGAGGGGAAGAGCCAACAGTGACGGATGCCGACCTGGTCCTGGGCTATCTTGATGCGGGATACTTCCTGGGTGGTAAGATGCGGCTTGACCCGGAGGCTTCCAGGCGCTCCCTTTCCCGGCTGGCTAAGCCTCTGGGTCTCAACGTCGAGGAGGTTGCATGGGGCATCCATCAAATTGTTAACGAGAACATGGCCAATGCCGCGCGCGCGCATCTGGGAGAGCGTGGCAAAGACCCGCGACGCATGCCTCTCTTCGCTTTCGGGGGAGCGGGACCGGTGCACGGTTATCGGGTTGCCGAAATCCTCCATCTGCCAGCGCTGATTTCGCCTCTGGGAGCTGGTGTGGGCTCTACCTTCGGCCTTCTTGTGGCGCCCCTGGCGTTTGATTTTGTGCGCAGCGCTTATAGCCGGCTGGATATGCAGGATTGGAGTTTTGCCAATATGCTGTTAGCCGACATGTCGCAGGAGGGCCGCAAGGTGCTGGAGGGGTCCGGCCTTTCTGCCTCGGAGATCTCTTATCATCGGAGTGCTGACATGCGCTATGTAGGCCAGGGCCACGAGGTCTCGGTTTCCCTGCCGGACGGTTCGCTGGGAGAGGAGCACCTCACTCAAGTGATTTCCGCCTTTGAGCAGAGCTACAGCTCGCTCTACGGCCGCAAAGGGCCCGACGTGCCCCTGGAGATTATCCACTGGCGCGTGGTTGCAAGCGGGCCTCGGCCCAACCTGAATTTTCGTCTACCGGTTTCAGATTCCTCTCGCGCTGACGCGAAGAAGGGCACGCGCATGGCCTATTTTCCTGAATATGGCCGCTACGTGGAAACGCTGGTATGCGATCGGTATGCTCTTGATCCTGGCCAGACCTTCAGCGGCCCCGCCATCGTGGAAGAACGCGAGTCGACTTTGATCGTGGGGGCCCGAGGACATGCGGAGGTGGACGACCAACTCAATGTGATTGTGAGGTTTGGCGATGGGTGAGAAATCCATGGATCCTGTAATCCTCGAGGTCATCTGGAACCGGCTCCTTTCAGTTGCCAACGAACAGCAGGATACTCTGATGCGCACAGCATTCAGCACCATCGTGCGCGAGAGTCAAGATCTCGCCTGCGGGATGTTTGACACAAAGGGCAGGATGATCGCCCAGTCTATAAGCGGGACGCCTGGTCACATTAACGCCATGGCGACCTCTATGGGTCACTTTTTAGCTGCCTACCCGCCTGAGAAGCTTGCGCCGGGGGATGTCTTGATCACAAACGATCCATGGATGACGGCTGGTCAGATAAACGACATCACCATCACGACTCCCATTTTTAAGGACGGTCGGATGGTGGCCCTTTTCGCCAATACCTGTCATAGCGCTGACATAGGCGGTCGCATCCTGTCGGCCGAGGCGCGCGAGGTATACGAGGAGGGGTTGCGCCTTCCTATTATGAAGCTCATGGAGCGTGGCGAACCGAACGAGGTCCTGCTCAAGATCGTGCGTGCCAACGTGCGCCAGCCAGACGAAGTGGTGGGAGACTTTTATGCCCAGATGGCGTGCAACGAAGCGGGTGGCCGCGCCCTTCTCGAGATGATGAGAGAGTTCGGGCTCGAGACTATTGATCCAGTAGCGGAGGAGATCATCCGGCGCTCAGAAGCCGCGGTCAGGGCGAAGATCCGCGAGCTTCCGGACGGGGAATGGCGCAGCGAGACCAGGGGCGACGGCTTTGAGGAGCCCATCATCATTCGCTGTTGTGTCCGTATCTCCGGGGACGAGATCTTTATTGACTTTGCCGGCTCCTCTCCTCAGAGCAACTACGGCATCAACGTCGTGCTCAACTACACACACGCTTATGCGAGCTTTGCAATCAAGGCGGCCGTGTATCCGGACGTGCCGCACAATGAGGGGAGCTTCCGCCCGGTGCGTGTGACTGCTCCGCCAGGCAGCATTTTGAACGCCCTCGATCCTGCTCCGGTCGCCAGCCGGCAGGCCGTGGGCCATTTTGTTCCAAGCGCTATTTTCGCCGCATTAGCGGATGCCTTACCAGGCCGGCTGCTAGCTCCCGGGGCTGACCCCATTTGGCTTAGTGTTTGGCGCGGCCAAAATCCTCCCTTTACGATCACCATTTTTCAGGTGGGGGGAACCGGAGCCCGTCCCACCAAGGATGGTCTGAGCGCCGTAGGCTTTCCGAGCGGCGTTGCCGGCGTGCCCGCGGAGGTTATTGAGAGCCTTTCCCCGGTCGTTATGCGCAGGCGTGAGCTGCGCTCCGACTCCGGCGGCGCGGGAGCCTGGCGGGGAGGGCTAGGCCAGCTTACCGAGTTCACCCGTCGTGGGGATGGTAGGTGGAGCGCGAGCTGTATCGTTGATCGCACCAAGTATTCGGCGCCAGGCCTTCTTGGAGGAGGGGAGGGAGCTGCGGGTGAGCTCATTCTCGATTCAGGCGGGAAGCCCAATCCTAAGGCCTTGCTTGATCTCAATGGAGAGCAGGTTGTCCACCTTAATTTGCCCGGAGGGGGAGGCTATGGAGATCCATTGAGCCGTGATCCTGAAAAGGTGCGCCAGGATGTCATAGCGAGCTACGTCACGCCTGAAGCCGCAGCGCGTGAATACGGCGTCGTCGTGCGCTTTACCGGAAGGGAGGACGAGTTGGTACGGCTGCCGGAGCAGTGGGTGATCGACGAGGCCGCAACTAAGAATTTGCGGAGCAGTCGGCCGCGCGGCGCGAGGTGAAGGAGTAACGAGCGTAAAATTGTTTAAGTCATTTAGATCGTTCAAATGGTTAAACGAATTGAACAGCTTGAACGTTTTGAACAGGTCACCTCGGAGTAAATTATTTGGTCGATGAGATTCAGGCGGTGTATTACTACGGAGAGATAGATTGTGGAGCTTAACGGCAGAGTAGGTCTTGTGACCGGTGGGGCGACTGGAATCGGGAGGGCGACAGTTGTTCGTTTGGCCAGAGCCGGAGTCGGCGGGGTCGTCATCAATTATCGCAGCGCTAAAGAGGAAGCAGAGCAGCTCGCAGCAGAGGTTCGGAGAATTGGCCCCAAAGCTCTATGCGTTCGCGCCGATGTTAAGAACGATGGGCAGGTGCGCGCGATGGTTCAACGAGTTCGGGAGCAATTTGGCCGACTGGACGTGCTCGTTAACAACGCCGGCTTAACTCACTGGGTCCCGGTCACTGATCTGGAGGGCCTGACCGATGCTGTTTGGGACGACATCTTGGATGTCAACGTCAAGGGCGCCTTTCGCTGCGCCCGCGCGGCGGCCCCGCTCCTCTCTGAAACGGAGGGCATGGTGGTTAACGTTTCTTCCATCTCCGGGATTATTGCCCCTGTTACCATGTCGTCTCTCGCTTACGGTACGGCCAAGGCCGCGCTCATCTACCTGACGCGCAGTCTGGCGGTAGCAATGGCGCCGAAGGTGCGCGTCAATGCGGTCGCACCGGCGTTTACGAACACAAAGTGGATGAGAGACCATTTCGGAGCCGACTATGAGCAGGTGATAGCCCAGGCGTCAAGAAATTATCCATTGCGCCGAATCGCTACGCCGGAAGATATTGCGGCAGCCATCGTGGGTCTGGTGACGGGTGGTGATTTCATCACTGGCCAGACGCTCATCGTGGATGGAGGCTTGAGTCTGGAATAGGATTATAGAAATGGAGTAATGGGGTGATAACTAGAAACCCTAAAATCGAAACGCGAAACTGCTATGGCTGATCTGCATTTAACGTTGGCTTGTGAAGACTACGACCGCACCCGGGCGCTGCGGTATGGTTCAGTGAAAGCTGAAGGGATCGAGCTCAACTACCTGGTCCTTCCGGTCGAGGAGATCTTCTGGCGTATGCTACGCTATGAGGAATTTGATGTGGCGGAATTATCCATGGGGGCCTTCCTCGTCGCCGCCGCCCAGGGACGCCTTTCCTTCGTTGCGATTCCGGTTTTTCCTTCGCGGACTTTCCGCCACCGCTGCATCTTCGTGAATGTCTCTTCAGGGATCAAGCGGCCGGAAGATCTCAGGGGAAAGCGGGTCGGCGTACCGGAATACACGATGACGGCGTCTGTCTGGCTGAGAGGCCTTCTGCAGCACGAATACGGGGTTGCCCCGGAGGAGATCCATTGGTTTCAGGGAGGAGAGGAGCAGCCAGGGCGCAGGGACAGAGTCGATTTTGATCTCCCTGCCAAGATCCGCTTGGACGTCATCCCCGAGGGTAAAACTCTCAACGAGATGATCGAGAGCGGCGAGATCGATGCCTTGATGTCTCCGCGCATGCCTTCCTGCTTTCTCAGTGGCTCGCCGCGAGTGCAAAGACTCTTCCCCGACTTCAAGCGAGTTGAGATGGAATATTTTCGCCGCACAGGCATTTTTCCCATCATGCATGTGATAGCGATCCGAGCAGAGGTTTACGAGAATAACCATTGGGTTGCGCAGAGCCTTCATAAGGCCTTCTGCGAGGCCAAGGATCTCTGCTTCCAACAGATCTACGACTCCAATGTTCTCCGTAGCAGCCTCCCCTGGGATGTTGCGGAGTATGAGGAGACCCGGGATCTAATGGGCGAAGACTACTGGCCTTACGGATTTGCCGCCAACCGGCATGTCTTGGAGGCCCTCCATTCCTATCTCTTGGAGCAGGGTTTGATCAAGCAAAGACTCGATTTAGAAAAGCTCTTCGCTCCGAATACATTAGAGGCGTTTAAGATATAGGGTCAAGGAGGTTTGGACTGTCGTTGGCTATGAGTCCAGTGGAGTCATACCGCCGCTTTTCAGATACTCAAGGACACCCCAGGGTTGCAGTGGATGTGGTGATCTATACTTTGGATCGAAAAGCGCTTCAATCTCTCTTGGTCCAGGTCAAAGAGGGTCCATTCGCTGGCAAGTGGGCTTTCCCCGGTGGATTGGTTGGCACTGAGGAGTCTCTCGATCAAGCAGCAGAGCGCGAGGTTCGCGAGAGGACGGGTGTTAAAAACGGCTACTTGGAACAGCTCTACACCTTCGGCAAGCCTGAGCGCGACCCTGCCACGCGAGTAGTTTCAGTCTCCTATCTCGCCTTAGTTCCCTATCAAGGAGTCCGCCTGAATCCGGCATCAAAGTATGCGGATATCAGGTGGTTTCCTGCAAGTAACGCTCCCCACCTGGCCTACGATCATGATCAGGTGGGACGGCTTGCCCTTAAGAGGATCCGCTCGAAGCTCCAATACACCAACATCGTCTTTAACCTTCTGCCTTCGGAGTTTACCCTGGGTGAACTGCAGGAAGTTTATGAAACGATCCTTCACCGCCCCCTCGACCGGCGCAACTTTCGGAAGAAGATCCTTGCCCTCGGTTTGCTGAAGCAACTGGGGAAGAAGCGACATGGCACTCATCGTCCCGCCTCGCTCTATGCCTTCAACAAGAGGCGGCCGATGATCATCGAGATGCTCTAACCTACCAGTACTCCCTTGCACCTTTGGGTCTTAAAACAACTATCTCTGTGGTAGTGGGGAGAGATGACTTGCTTACAACGAGGGTGTCGTTCTCGGGGCGGCGGGTGGAGAGTCTGCTCACAAAAGCCTCTAGGATGGACATGTTGTCCCGGTAGTGCATGGGGATGGCGATCTTGGGTTTGATTTGCTGCAGGACTTCACGCGCTGTCTGGGGGGGCATGGTAAAAGTCCCGCCGATGGGTATAAGCGCGACGTCTACTTTCCCGATCTGTTTGATCTGTTCAGGGGTTAGTGTGTGGCTTAAGTCTCCCAGGTGGGCTATGCAGAGAGTTCCGAGATCGAAGATGAAGGCGGCCCCTTTGAGGGCCCCCTCATAGCCGCTCTGGTAAATCGGGATATTGTAGATGAAAACGTCTCTCACATTGGCGCTGACCCGATTCCATTCGGCCCCGTGGTGGGCCAAGCCACGCATGACGATGGGATTGCCTTGGGCTAGTTGCACATAGTTGTGGTTGGGATGTTCTCTTCCTACGGTTACCACGTGGGGGGCGACATAAGGGGTAGGGTACATGCCTGGCGCCAAAGGATCCGTCACGATCTTGGTTCCCTTGCGCGTGGTGATTTGGAAAAAATTGTGGCCGAAATACTGAATAGTGGCATCGGGCTCAGCAGCGTAAGCAAGAGGGATAAAACCTCGAGCGACATCCATCTCCCGGCAAGCGGAGCGAGCAGGAGAGGTCCCGAGCAACGTAAGAACGAGGGCAGTAAAAATTAGTATAAGAGATTTTTTCATGCGGAAAGCTCTGAAAAACTCCTTGCCCGTGCTTCGACTATGCTCAACACGAACGGCTACTAAGCGCAGTTCCGTATACTTACCCGTTCACCCTGAGCCCCGTCGAAGGGTTAAGAATGCGTTTTCAGAGATTTCATGGGCTCTTCTGGATAAAGATATCTCTTTGCCTTAGTTCCGATGCCTTAAAAAAATCGGCCACATAGGCATTTGCAGGCTGCCGCATCAGATTCTCGGCGGTGTCCACTTGCTCGAAGCGACCGGCTCTCATCACGGCGATGCGGTCTCCCAGGGCCAGGCCGTCTGCTAAGTTGTGGGTGACGTAAAGGGTAGTTAGGCGGTTCTCCCGATGAAACTTGATGATCTCGCCGCGCATCTTGAGCCGATTAGGCGGATCTATGTTGCTCAGGGGCTCGTCCATAAGCAGGACCCTCGGAGAGGTCGTCATGGCCCGGCCCAGGGCAACCCGCTGCTGCTGCCCGCCGGAGAGTTCTTGAGGTTTGCGGCGAAAAAAACTCTCCTCAATGCCCAGCCTCTGGGTCAAGGGACGCATAAATTCGCCGATCTTTTGCTGTGACCATTTCCGGATTTTCAGAGGCAGGGTTAAGTTGGTATACCTCCGATCGTCAAAGATCCTCATGTGCGGCCACAGGGCATAATTCTGAAAGATCAACTGCACGCCCCTTCGTCCTACCGGGATATCGTTGACTGGGACCCCTCCGATGTAAATGATCCCGTTGTCCGGCGTTTCCAGCCCGGCGATCAGCCTCAGCGTAGTGGTTTTGCCGCAGCCGCTCTCTCCCACGATCACCAGCAGCTCTCCGTCATAGACGCTTAGGTCAGCTCGATCCACCGCAACTACCGAACCGAACCGCTTGGTGAGCTGGCGTAAGATAACGGAAACCATCGTGGGCCATGTTAGTGGATTGGGAGAGGTCTGGTCAAGAGCGCTAAAGTCATATATCATCGGGTTTCAAAAAAAAGGGGGGTAACTGAGATGGCTCTTCTTTCGCCTGAGGCATTGATCTTGGATCTTCAGCACGCTCTGCGGACTAGATATCCAAGACCCCATCCGGTAAGACAGCTCCTCCTTTCGGGGAGACTTACGAAAGAGCAGCTTCAGTGGTGGGCGAAGAATCAGTTCCACGAGTTCCGCCACAACTACAGATTTTTTGGCGTCCGCTTTCAAAAGTGTCCTGTGCCCGAATTGCGTCGGGCCCTGTTGGAGAATATGGTCGAGGAAGAGGGAGAAGATCTCTTTGGCGGCAAGTATCCGAGTCACGCCGAGCTGTGGACTCGGTTCGCCGAGGGAATAGGCATCCGACGAGACGAGCTGTTGAGCTATGAACCTCTGCCCGGTATACGGGCGGCTTTGGAGATGTATGTCTACCTCGTCGAGCAAAGCCACTGGGCCGTCGCCATTGGCACGGGCCTGGTCTTTGAGGGAGAGGGACCGAAAAGGATGCACGAAGAGCGAGAAGCCTTGGAGAAGTACTACTCGTGGATTCCTTCTCCGGCGCTCGATTTCTTCCGCGCGCACGAGTATCACGATGAGGGGCACGGAAACTTTGTCGTTGACGTGATCAAAGGATACTGTATGGAGGAGCATCTCCAAAACGAGATGCGCGAGGCCGTTAAGCAGCGGACTGATATCATGTGGCTGCAAAACGAATCCATCTACCAGACCTTTGTGAGGCCCTATCTGTCTCCAGATGCGGTCAAAGAGGTTGAAGGAAGATTGGAGTAGAAATGCCCCTCCCTTCAACCAATCAGGGAGTGGACTTTCTCACGATTGATGATAAAAGTTCGAGGTTGAGCCTCCGTTCGACCGAGTAAAGTTGCATTTGTCGCAGTAATGAAATGACCCTTGGCCTCAGCAAAACTTTCCAGCGTAACACCGGGCATGAAATGGAGGTCTCCCTGCAGCCAGAATGAGCCGGCCCCGATTAAGACTCTCAATGGCTCGCGGTCGGTTCTTAATAGGCCGGCATCTGCTGTCTCCTCTGTCTCACCCGAGCTGAGTTCCGCGATAAATATGACGTGCTTCTTGTAGATGATGACCCTAGCGGAAGTCGGTAGGGAAGCCTTTTCCTGTGGTTGCTCGAAGCTGGTATCCTCGAGAAAGAAGATTTCGTCGGGTCTTGCCAGGAAATCGCTCAGTCGCGCGTGCCTCGTGACGATCGTGCCTCGCAAGACGGCTGATTCCACGTAAACCTCAACGGTCTTGTTGTAACTGGTGGGCTTATCCAATGGTTTTTCCTTCCTCCTTACAAGGGTACAAGGTGAATATACTGAAAATTATCCATTACTAGGGGTCATTATGTCAACTTGAGGATAGCTTCGAGGCCGAGATGGA
>JBOHVJ010000443.1:0-5020 GCA_050735075.1 Binatia bacterium | reverse complement strand
TGGTCAAGTTCAAGCGAGCCCACCCTGAACTCAAGTAACATCTTGCGAAGGTCCTCAGAGGACTGGAAGCCGATCCATTTCAGCCGCACCTCCGGCTGCACGCGCTCAAAGGGGAACTGGAAGGGTTCTAGCCCGGATGATTCATGACGCGTCTACTGTGACAGCCGATCCTCTCGCCCGGCGCGGCCGTTCTCGCTCGGTCTCCTCGACGTATTGCAGGGAATACGCCTGCGTCGCCCTCGCGTGCGAGCAGCCACGGCGGGCTTCGGTCTCAACCGTCTCGCGACGACGCTCATGAATAATCCGGGCTTTACCGTGAGCGTGACCCATGCGTATCGAATTACCCTGACGCTTCGGGTGACCAAGAGGGAAATTATCCTGCTCGACATCGGGACACATGATGAAGTGTACCGCTAAGCAGCAATGACGAGGCGTCGGAGAACAAGGGCCTCGTACGATGGCCGCATCAGGCGCGAACAGCACGGGCTGTTCTAACGAGACTGGCAGCTTGCCACGTCGGTCGAAAAAGAGGAAAATAGAGGCATGTCTCCTCTGACCTTGAAAGAGATTCTGCAGTTGACCGTGGCCGAACGCGTTCAACTTGCCGAGGACATTTGGGACAGCATTGTCGCGTCCCCTGAAAGCCTGCCCGTGACAGACGCGCAGAAGCGAGAGCTCGACCGCCGACGTGAGGCGCATGCCAAGGACACGGCCTCGACACGGTCCTGGGAAGAGATCCGCGCCGAACTGGGCGGAAAGGGATGACCCTTCAGGTTCGCTTCCGCCTCGAGGCGGAAGCCGACGTCAAAGAAGCGCTCGCCTGGTATCGAGAACGCGGTCTTGGACTAGGTGAAGAGTTTCTCCGCTCACTCGATTCCTGCCTCGCCACGATTCAACGATTGCCTGAAAGCCATCCGGTCGTGTACCGGGATATCAGACGGGCCCTCCTTCGCCGTTTTCCCTATGGCATCTTTTATGTGCACGAAGGGAATGTGATCACCGTGTTGGCATGCTTCCACGCCAAACGTGATCCGACGGCGTGGAAAGAGCGAGCAGGACGCTAGCCCCGCTTCACGCCCCCGACGCTTCACGCTTCACGAGCGACGAGATACGGTCGCGAGATACGCTTCACGAGGCGCGCTTCACGGGACTCAATGGCGATGCGCGCAGTTGGGGATCAACCAGGCCTCCCTTGAAAGAGGGAGAAAGGGAGAAGTCGCATCTGCGCAACTGGCAGGTATACACCACGGCATAGTGAAGCTATAATTCGTCCTAAACGGAGGTACTGTGGGAGACAATTCCTCAATAGAGTGGACGGATGCCACCTGGAATCCTGTTACTGGCTGCTCGAAGGTGAGTCCGGGCTGTAAGAATTGCTACGCGGAAAGATTGGCAACTCGTCTCCAGGCAATGGGGAACCCTCGGTACACAAACGGGTTTGAAGTCACGCTGCATCAAGACCAGCTCACGCTACCACTTCGGTGGAAACAGCCTAGAAAGATTTTCGTGAATAGTATGAGCGATCTTTTCCACGAAGAAGTTCCGGACGAGTTCATTCTAAGGGCGTTCGAAGTGATGCAGAAGGCAGACTGGCATCTTTTTCAGATACTCACGAAGCGAGCGGAACGTCTGGCTGAACTGGCTCCTCGGCTGCCATGGCCGGACAATGTATGGCAAGGCGTTTCTGTAGAAAACGCAGATTACACATGGAGAGTGGATTGGCTGCGCAAAGTTCCGGCTGCCGTCCGTTTCATCTCTGTGGAGCCTCTCCTGGGTCCTATCCCGAACCTTCCCCTGAAAGGAATATCCTGGGTCATTGTTGGAGGGGAGAGCGGGCCAAACTTTCGCACTGTGCAAGCAAGATGGATTCGTGGAGTGCGTGATCAGTGTGTACGTGCGAAAGTACCCTTCTTCTTCAAGCAATGGGGAGGCATAACTCCGAAGGCAGGTGGGAGACGTCTTGATGGACGCACTTGGAACGAAATGCCAGAAATACGAAGCCGGCAAACAAGTCTAGTTTAACCCCACGAATGCCACCTCGCACAACCCGATGGCCCATTGAACCTCACACTCAAGCCAAGCACCTCATTCTTGCCCGGTACCTAAAAGCCTGGCTACCTATCATGGCAAGCTTTAACGGTCGAATTGTGTACATCGATGCTTTTGCCGGTCCTGGGAGATACAGTAAGGGGGAGGAGGGTTCGCCACTCATTGCTCTGAAAGCGCTTCTGGGCAACCCACTTTTCCAGTCGGCAAGAAGAAAGTGCGACGTTGTCTTCTTCTTCATTGAAGAGGACAGAGAGCGAGCAAGTGCCTTAGAGGAAGAACTGAACCAATTGAAAGCGGAACGACCGCTCCCACACTGGGTTGAATATAAGGTTATCCACGGTGAGTTCGCTCCAGAAATGACAAAGATCCTTGATGCGATTGAGCGGGCGGGCAGACTCCTGGCGCCAACCTTTGCGTTCATCGACCCGTTTGGCTATAGCGGTGTCCCAATGGAAGTTATAGCTCGGATAGCTCGGAATCCCAGCTGTGAATGCCTCGTCACCTTTGTGTATGAATCGATCATCAGACATGGTGGAAAGTCCGAGGCATGGATACAACACCACATCGAGCAGCTGTTCGGGACAAAAGGATGGAAAGCAATGCTCGATGGCGTCAGTGCACAAGAACGATTGACGAACGCTGTTGAGCTCTATCGTGGTCAATTAATCAGTCGTGCAAGGTTCAAATACGTCCGCACTTTTTCAATGTATGATCGGAACAATCAAGCGGAGTACGTATTGTTCTTCGGAACTAACAATCGAAAGGGCCTAAGTGAGATGAAGCAAGCTATGTGGAAGGCTGATCCGTTAAGCGGTCAGGTGTTCTCAGATAGAACGGATGCTGGACAGATGGTACTCTTGCAGCCTAGCGATGATCTAGGCCTACGGCACCAGCTGCAGAAGAAATTTAAGGGTAGGGGTTATGTTCCGATTCATGAGATCGAAGACTTTGTATTGGAAGGAACAGCCTATTCTGAGGCAATGCACCTCAGAAAACGGACACTAGCTCCGATGGAGAAAGAAACCCCTCCTCTTATTAAAGTGCAAAGGCCGCCAGGCGCTCAGAAACGGACGGGCAGTTATCCTGAGAGCACGCGAGTAGAATTTTTGTAAGGACGCTCAATCTAGTGGGCAGTGTGAATGTAAGAATTGGGGTCTGTAAGAATTGGGGTCAGAGTCGATTTATCAAGAGGGCCATGGGTAGGATCCAATCGTGAAATCACACATCGCGGAGCGAGGCGGGGCGCGCGGCGGAGCTTGGATCACTATTCTTCATGTCCGGTGTTAGAGGGTAGGGTGATATGGGAAAGACAATAGATCTAACAGGCTTCGTCCTGTTCACGGTGGTGATGGGTCTGGCTGTCTCCGCCTGCGGTGAAGCTGCGAAGCTTCTCTCGGGCGCGAATTTGGAAGAAGCCCGCCCTGTTTCCGGCATTTTGTCGAGCCAGCGCCTTATGACGGGAACTATCACAGCTCTTGTGGACGATCAGATTCACGTGAACATGGGAGACGGACAGCCGAAAGTCCTGTCGAAGGAAGCCGGCGGGGAACAAGCCCGCGAACTTCGGGTCGGGGACCCGGTCGAGATTCTCGTGAACGATCAGAATCTCGTCGTGGCTTACCAGCGCCCGAGTACCGCGCCGCCGACCAAGATGTTCCGTGGCAGCCTCTCGCAGATGCCTCGTGTGGAACGGGACCGTGCGGTTGTTCGTTTGGAGACCGGCAAGGACGTCTCTTTGTATGTGACCCCCGATGCGATGTCAAAATTGGCCGCGCTGGAGATCGGCGAGTCGGCCGATTTCGCTCTCGACCGGACTTACAGGATTGTGGATATCCAATCGCAGGGCAAGCCACGGGAGGGTTCCTCCCCGAAGTCGGTTCATCGCCGTATTGATGGCGCGTACGTCGTGATCGGAGAGGGAAAGATGCGGCTTCGCACCAGGCCCGAGGAGATTATCTCTCTGCCGGTCCGTCCGCTATTTCAGCCCGCAATCGAGCAGCTCTCCCCGAACGAAGCGATCTCCGTGTTCCTCGATGCGGACGGGTACGTGATCGACATGGCGAGGTTTAGTCCCGCCCCTCAAACCAAGTGATCCCGATACACGTCGAGGAGAGGGGGAAAGGGGGCATTCTAATTTTCGCGACGCCAGGCGGGGCGCGCGGCGTCCTAATTCGATCAGATTCAGATGATCTTGTGAAGGGCAGGCAAGGTTCGGTAGAAGCCTGGTGAAACTCTTTTGAAGAGCTTAGAGTTACCGCCAGGATTGTTCTGTTCGTGTTTCGGCAAGAAGGTGTTGTATGTTCGATTCGCCCATCCTGGACAAGCTTTGCGAACCATGTCCGCGTTAAAAGGCTCTTGAAGCCTACCGCTTCTGACCGCCTGGTAAATTTCTGCAGCGAATTTCTTCATGTGAAATCATGGAGACAATACCACGGCTTTGGCAAAACAAAAAGGAGTCGGAGAAACGCAGCGAGGCGGGGCGCGCGGCGGGGATTTTGCCGTCCTTGTGGGGGCTACTTGGGACGCCTGAATCGGGCTTTGACTTGAGCTAAAGAACGGGTCGGTTGCTTGCGACGTGTGTGAATGAGTTTCCAGAATTTCGGGTCTGTCTGCAAGACCACCGATTCCCAGTCTTTATCCTTGACCCCAACCAACACCGCGGCGGGCTTTCCGTGTCGCGTGATGACGACTCGGTCCTTCTGAGCCTTACTTACGCACTCGTCTGCTTTCTTCTGGAGATCTTGTACCGTGACTATCTTCATCACAGGCCTATCCTGGCAGAGGGCTTCTGAGCTGTCAATTTGCCGAACAGACGTGGGACCTGCGGAGCGAGGCGGGGCGCGCGGCGTTGTTTGGCTGGAAGGCTATGGTGGTAGGGTTACTTGAGCGGCTTGGCGATCGCTTTGCGCAACACTGCGCTGTTCCCGAACTTCTTCTTGAACTCGGCTGAGGCCCTGGGGTAGTGGTCGAG
>JBOHVJ010000442.1:0-4492 GCA_050735075.1 Binatia bacterium | reverse complement strand
ATCTAGGAGAGCGTAATCCATGCCGGTTTTTGCCTGGACCGGAATGGGAATCTGCTGATTTGCATAAGCCACGTCGAAGGCGTCTTGTAAGTCTTTGAGGCTCATTTTTCCGTCAGGTGCCAGGCTTGATATCCAGAGTTTATAAGAATCTTCCGCAGCTTTAGGGTTGAGCCTCCATTTTTGTTGTGTGTAACTTACCACCCATGATTTTTCTTTCTCGCTAAATTCTACAGAGTCCAGCATCGCCTTTAGCACGAGCTTCACTTGGCTGGGATCTTTTTTAAGCTTCGCCTCTTGCACTCCAAGGCCGCCCGACGGAAATTTGATTCCGAGTTCGTCGGCTGAGGCCAGTTCCTTGAATCCCTTTTGTACCATGATCACGTTATTAGGAAGCGAGAGGAGGGCACTATTCACCGACCCTTGGGTTAGGGCGAGAACGCTGTTGGTTACTGACTCTGTCTGAATGTAGGTTATCGAATCAGGGTTTATTCCCTTTGTTTTAAACAGCAATCTGGCGACGAGGTGTTGCAGGGTCCCGAGTCTATCCACGGCGAGCTTTTTCCCGGCAAGGTCCTCCATTCTATGGATGTCTGGGCTCGAGACGATATAGAAAAGTGGCTTTCTCACCGTTACCATGATCCCTCTGAGCGGTAACCCCCTTGCCGCGGCAACTAATGGGGTCGTAATGCCGGTAAGATAGTCGATCTCGCCCGCCATCAATGCGGACGTCTGAACCACGCCGGCCATCTGGATCAACTCGACATCGAGGCCATGTTTCTTAAAAATCCCCGCATCCTTGGCGACAAAAAAACTCAGGAAGGTGAGGCTCAGCGCTGGATAACCCATTCGAACTTTCTTCAACTCCTGGGCACATAGCTGACCCGAAAAGACGTTTAGAAAGAATAGGAAAAGGATGAATGTCTTCATTTTATGAAGACCTTTCAGAAAGTTCATGAGGCAGCCAATATAGGAAGGATAGGAAGGCAATGTCAAATGCTTTGCAGTCAATGGAAAACGGAAATATCCATTCTTCGACAAGCTTGTCCTGAGCATCGTTCATCCTTCGAGAGCCTCAGGACGAACGGCTTGGGCTGTCGTAGATTTGCATGCTTTGCTTAGCCGCTCACCCTGAGGCTCTCGAAGCCTGTGGTGAGTTTATCGAACCAGGTGACTCAAGTTTTTTCAACAACCTGAAAACTACCCAGGCTCACCCTCTGATGCTGAACTGACCGCCCAGGAAACGAGCAACCAAAGCTGCCACGACAACTAGTAGAACGATAATCGCTGCGACCACCGTTGCCCGCTCTAGCTCTGCTCCCGCGCTAAAGTCCAGCATCAATAGAGAAAGGGTCCTGGTTCGACCTGTCGAGAGAAGGACGACGGTACTAATGTTTCGGGCTGCCGAGATGAATTCCAGCAGTCCCACGATAACCAGGCAGGGAAATAGTAGTGGCAGTAAGATGCGGCGATAAGTCTCAAACCAGGAAGCCCCAGCCACCCTGGAGGCCTCCTCCAACTCATCTCCCAATTGCATGAGGAAGCTTTTGATAACCTGCACGCCCAGCGGCATCCCGCTGATAGTGATCGCTATAACCAAGGCGTACATCGTGCCGTAAACAGGTACCGTCTTGTGGATCAAAAGGAATGTCCAGAGGAGCGCCATCCCGAGGAGAATCCCCGGTATGGACCAGGGCAACCAAGAGATAAAATCCAGCAAGCCTCGGGCCGCGAAGCGCGACTTTACAATAATGTAGGCAATAAAGGAGCTAAGAAAAATAGCCACGATGGCAGCCGAAAATGCCAACACAAGAGTATTTTTCAGAGAAAGAAAAAAAATGGGATCTTTCAGAACCTGCCTCCAGTTCTCCAGCGTCCAAGGGTCCTGAATGTTAAAGAAGCCGAACAGCTTCATAAAGGTTCCGAGGAAGAGAAAGATCGTGGGCACTACCGTGTTGGTTATGGCAAGCAAAAACACCAAGAAGAAGGCAGGGGTCCTCCACCGGCCGAGCGAAAGGGGCCTGGTACTAAAACCTTTGCCGGTTACCGTAGTGAAGACCCGCCGTCCCAGATAAAGCCGTTGCGCGGCCACCAATAATAAAAGGATCAGGAGAAAGAAGCTTCCCAAGGCAGTAGCAGGAGGAAACTGAGGTGGTTCATGGGTGACAAAATTGTGGATTTTTGTGGAGAAGACATGGAGACCTATGGGGACTCCTAGAATGAGTTCGATCTCAAATGCCTCAAGCGACCGGATGAGACCCAAAATGAGGGCGACCAGTATAGCCGGCATCATGACCGGTACTATGACTCGCTGTAGGGTCCGCAAAGGCCCTGCTCCCGCGACCAGGGATGACTCTTCCAGAGAGGCATCCAGATTACGAAATGCCGGCGTCAGCAACATCACTTTAATGGAAATACCCGTGGTCGCCAGGTGAACCCAGATGACGCCCCAATAGGAGTAAATGTTAAAGGGAGCATCATCGACAAAGGGAAGATTGAGAAACAACTGATTCAACAATCCGTACTTTGGGTCTAGAAGTAGAATCCAGCCCAAGGTCGCCGGTAGCGCTGGGAGGAAGAAGGAAAGCCAGAAGAAGAATTCCAGCGCCCCCTTCATGGGCAGATCAGTGCGGGCAAGGAGCCACGCAATAAAGATCCCGACGAAGGTAGCGATCAACTGCCGGGTGATGGCCAAGGAAAAGCTATTGTAAATCGCCTGAAGAATCCCCGGAGAAGTAAGGGCTTGCCGCCACCCTTCAAGACCGTAGACCACGGCCCCGCCAGGCCTACCAGTTTGGAAACTGTTAAGCAGCAGCAAAAAGAGGGGTGTGATGATTAGAAGGACAACGAACGCCAGGAAAAGAGTCAAAAGAAGGCTCTTCGCATCTAGGTGGAGATAAAAACCCCGGCTCTGATTTGCCATTTCCTCTGCTGCGTTCATACCTTTGTCCACTCATTGGGGCGGCGGACGACAGAACCAGGGAGGGCTAAACCCATCCCCGGCTCCAAGACTCTCCTCTCAACACCTTCCTCTTGTAATAGCGCCATTCAGCCTCATATCTGACCATGGTATCTCTCGTCCCCATACCGGCGCGGAGCTTTTTCCAGGTTTCATCCATTTGCGCCAGAAACCATTTGTCCACTTCCTGGAACCCCAGGGCCTGGGCAATGGCTTGTATCTTCGCGGTCCGCTCCAGGTAAAGGGCGTTAAAACAAGCCTCCTGTACGGTTGCTCCTACTGTGACGATCCCATGACCCCGGATGACAATGGCGATGGCCTGGCCCAGGGTTTGAGCCAATTCTCTTCCTTCGGCGTCATCGATAATATAGATAGGTTTGGGAAACGTCGGAACGCCGCCAGAAAACTGCTTCGATTGTAAATGCATCGTCCCGATCGACTTATTAGCCATGCTCAGCGCAATACACATCGGGGCGTGGCAATGGGCAACGGCGTTGACATCGGGCCTGGCTTTAAAGACCTCTGTATAGATGGCTGCTTCCGTCGGAATGCGGCCTACCCCGGAGATCTTCTGGAGCGAGTAATCAAAGTAGACGATCCAGTCCTCTATCTCTTCTTCTTCAGGAGGCCGGAACAACTTTACAGCGATCCCACCCTGACCCGGGAGACGGACTCCGACATGACCCCATATGTCGCCGATCTCCCATTCGAGAATCTTTGAAGCAATCTTAAGGTCATCTTCGAAGCTCTCATTCATCGCAACTCCCTTCGTTTCAAAAACAGCCATTTTAGCATCTTTCGCGCTGACTCAAGCGCTGTCGTCAAAACGCAATGACTCGATCTTCCAAATACCTATGAATCTTCATTCACCCTTACACATGAAAGCGGTGCCTTGCCGAGGGGATAGACGAATCGAGTTCAAAACGTTCAAGCCGTTCAATAGGTTCAAGACGTTTTTAACGATTTGAACGAAGCGAAGCGGTTGAACTATTTGAACGAATCGAACCATTTATTGCCCACGGCAGGAACCCCGAGGATAGCCAGGCAAATTACATTTTCGGAGGAATACAATCTCATTGTAGGAGCTTCCGAGCAATCTCCAGAGACGGACGCCTGAATTTCTCAATAGCATCTTCCAGATGGTTCTGGTACTTGTAATAAACTTCCAAGTTAAAGAAGTCCTTGGCCGCTTGGATACCGAACTCCTGCAGCCATTTAGTCTCCACGTCGAGGCGCCGGGTGGCCTGGCCCATGGCCTTGCCAAAGACCTCCTGCCCCTCTTTGCTCAGAAGCCAATTGGTAAAGATTTTGGTGGCGTTCGGATGGGGAGGATTCTTTACAATAACTACGCAACCACTGCCGTTACTGAAGTAGGTCCCCTCCTTGGGCGTGGGGAGCGGCTTAACCGGAAGGGACGCGTTGATAAAAGGTTGAAGGGTGTAGTAGGAGATGCCAATCGTTAAAGCCAGCTTTCCTTTTGCTAGCGACTCTGCAAGCTGCCTCTGGTTGGCGCTGAGGAAAAGGTCCTGGTGGGAG
>JBOHVJ010000441.1:0-3460 GCA_050735075.1 Binatia bacterium | reverse complement strand
GTGTTCATCCACTGATCGCTACCGCAGGGCTTGTGCTCGATTTCCTTTGCATCCATCCCTTTCGCGACGGCAATGGCCGGGTCTCCCGGCTGCTCACCCTGCTGGCTCTATACCATCATGGCTACGAGGTCGGACATTACATCAGCCTCGAACGGCTCGTTGAGGAGGCGAAAGAAGATTATTACGAGGTGCTCACGCGAAGTTCTCAGGACTGGCACGAAGGCAAACACGACTTCAGTCCGTGGCTGAACTACTTCCTTGCCATTCTTCGCCGCGCTTGCGCCGAATTCGAGCAGCGCGCCGGACAGGTGAAGGCCGACCGCGGCGCGAAAACTCAAATGGTTGAACAAGCGATCGGATCAATCTCAGGCGAATTCGGAATTACCGACCTCGAGCGAGTCTGCCCCGGCGTGAGCCGGGACATGATCCGCCGGTTACTTCGAGACTTCAAGTCTGAGGGCAGGATCGAGTGCCTTGGCCGAGGACCGGGCGCGAAGTGGCGCAGAAAGGGTATTTACCCCTAAAAGAGGGTAATAAAGAAGGTACTAGCCCATGTTTGCGGGGCGTCGCTGTAAACTCTTGAAAACAAAGCATCGGGTTTTGACAAGTGTCACTATGCGGCCTTCTTGCCTACTTTTGCCGTGGCATCCGGATCAAGACTCTTGATCCCCAGAGCTCTTAGGATTCGGGACGCTCGTGCACTCCCATGGGTGGCGGAGCGTTTGTGCTCGCCCTTGCCAAGATCGATCTCTACGACCCGCACAGTTCTAAGAATCTGCCACGCTTCCTTCGAGGAAATATCGATTCCTGCTGACTTCAATTTTTTCTCCAGGGCCCGGTCGAGTAGAAATGCCAATGAGGCAACGAAAATGTGTGCCTGGACGCGATGGGACTTCTGGTGATAAATGGGCCGCATTTCGATGACATCCTTGAGTTGGGAAAACGCCCGCTCGACTTCACTGAGCTCTTTATAGACTTCGACGGCTTCGATGGCCGCGAGGTTCGGTTCCTCGGTCTGAATCAAGTATTTCCCCTCCAGAGCTTTTTCTTGTTCGAGATTTACTGGATGCTCAAAGTAGCGGAACTGTCCGTCTTTGAGTTCCCAGTCGTAGTAACGGACTCCGTGGTTGCGACCTAATACTCTGCTGGCCGCTGCGCCGATTTTCTCCGGCGCTTTCAACTTACCCTTGGCTACTCGCTGCTGGAGAGCTTGAAGTTGTTCCCGCACCTTCTGCATGGCCTTCTCGCGTTCTGCCCGCTCATAAACTAGCCTCTCGTCACTATGGACAACAAAGACTCTCACCCCTGATTGGTCCGAAGCTACTTCCTGTACCAGGGTCTTTGGTACCTCCGCTTTCTCACTTGCTGCAATTCCTGCTGGACACTTCAACCACGAACCCGTGGCCCGCTTGACGTACCGGAGCACCTCCGGGCGTCTTCTGCGATTCAGTCCGACTAGGTATCCTTGTTCGCTGGATCGAAGCAAATCGATGTTGTCTGACGTCACCATCCCTCGATCTCCAACGAACACAACCCGACGCAGGCCAAACCTCTCTTGGATGTCCTTGAGCACGCTCTGGACTGTTGATGAATCTCGCTTGTTCCCCTCGAACACGTGATGAGCAATGGGCCATCCGTCGATCATCACCAGGCCCACGAGCACTTGTCGGTTGCGCGGTTTGCCATCACGACTATGCCCGTGTCGAGCCAACCCAGCAGGACCCTTCCCCTCGAAGTAGGTTGACGTCAGATCGTAAAAAACCAGATCGACTTGTAACGAAAACAAATTCCGCAGCCGCAGAAACAGTTTCTTCTCGATTTGCTTTTTGTGCACCACCAGTCGATCCAGGGTCCCGTACCACTGCCTCAACTGCCGATCTTTTACCCGCACCCGCGGCCGCTTGCTCGCAAGCCGCTCCGCGTCCTCCCGCCATTCCGGCAGCCAACGTTGCCCCGATCGGTCGCAGACATAATCTGTCTCCAACCAGCGCGCTATCCCATGCTCGCTCGTCGGTTCACACAATCGATTCGTGACCAGCGCCAACGCTCGGTCGGCCAACTCGCCCCGATCTCCACTTCGCTTCACCAACGAATCGATGATCCCTCCCAATTCCAATTCTTGCCAAAAGTGGCGCGCCACAAGCATCGGTCCCCAGTCCCACGCTCCAATGGCGTCCGCATCCTTGCCGTTCATTTTCGGCTTGTCCTCACCTTTCAAGATTCGCAGCAGAGCCTCCGCATGCGGGGCTAAGAGATCCTTCCGGCCAAGATTACAAATAACTCGGTGACGGGGACTCCCGTTATTCCAGTAGGACTCGACCAGTCGGATGTATTCGTCAACCCTGTCTTCAGAGCGCCTCACTTTTGTGGTCCGCAGATACATGGCGTGCTCCTATCTTAGATAGGCTTATTAATACCATCTATCTCGGTAAAATCAAGAGAATTCTTCTACTAGGTATTTAATAATGTGTCCCTATGTGTAACTCAAAATCGAGTGGTGGACCTCGATTTCATGCGGGTTTCAGGGCTTCAATGCGGCAAAACCCCGCAAACATGGGCTAGCTTGTCATAGACGTCTTGGTGTCTCTATGAAAATTTCCCGTGGTGCAGGCAATCCTGCCCGCACCACATTTTCATTCGCGACGCCGAGCCGGAGGATCATGGTAACTTGGTGGTTAGTTCTGATGAGCCCAATAACGGATGCGTTACAGCGAGCGCCAACTTGTAAGCTTTGATGGAACTGATTACCAACGAACGGTGTCCCTATATTGACGCAGCGCTGCCGAATCTCTTCCATACGGAGGAAAAACCGTATGAACACACTATTGCATTCCGAGCCTTCTCGAAGGCCGAAGATACAGCACCTTCTGTTGTCTTTGATTGTGCACGCCGTATTCCTGCTCGTGCTGGTGCTCGTGCCACTGTTCTATTATCGCCAAATTGTTATTCCGGATCTTGCGGCTGTGGAGCGACGCGTCCTCTCTGCGCCGAAGCAGGTCGTGTGGCTAAAAGACAAGTCCCCAACAACGCCCCAGTCTGCGCCGACGCGCACATCCGCATTCTCCAGCACACCGGACTTCTTGCCCAAAGGAATCCCTCCGATTACTCTCGCGAGCGAGCATCTCTCTATCGGCAGAGAGGGAGTTGCAGTGCCAGCGGGGATTTTCACTGGGCCGGACGGAGTGTCATGGAGCGATGCGATTCCCGGAGGTCACGGGACTGCAGAGGGAACAAGGAAACTCGTTCCTCCTCCGCCAAAGCCGCGTCCGAAGCCCGTTCCGGCGCCCATGCGCGTCAGTTCAAGAGTCTTGGGATCGAAGGTGCTACGGAAGGTTTCCCCCGAATATCCACCGCTGGCATCAAGGGCGCGGGTAGAGGGGACCGTGCTATTGCAGGTAAAGGTCGACAAGACGGGCCACGTGCGCGAGGTGACCGTGCTTCAGGGGCATCCCCTCTTGAC
>JBOHVJ010000440.1:0-11196 GCA_050735075.1 Binatia bacterium | reverse complement strand
GAGGGAGACGATCTGCCGGCCTTTTCGCTTAAGACTGCTGAAATTTGGAAGCTAGGGCAAAAGGGGTTCGACAACTGGGCGCTCCTGGTTATTGCACAAAACGACCGCAAACTTCGCATCGAGGTTGGCTACGGCTTAGAGGGAGTCCTTCCCGACGCTATCGCAAGCAGGATCATTAGGGAAGTCATGGTCCCGCACTTCCGCGCCAATGACTATGCAGGGGGCGTCGAAGCAGGGGTCGATGCGATCTTAAAGGTAACCGGGGGAGAACCTCTAACTGTGAAAGCACGAACGCAAACAAGGCGCGATACTAGAGACGTGTCCCTGGCTGCCGGTCTGTTATTTATGGCCGCCTTAATAGCCCTATTCATCGGCATCACGCAGCGCACGGCCATACGTGGCGCACTCGCCGGTGCTGGCTCCGCTGCAGGCATGGGCCTCGCAGGCGCCCTAGGATCCGGACCGGGATTATGGATTGCCCTATTGGCCGTCGGAGCCATTGTTGGATTTCTGGCGAATCATTACGCCAGTGAAGCTTGGGGGCGACCATGGAATGTTAGAGGATCGCGCCGCGACAGGTCGATAAGCGATGCCCTTTCTGGTGGAGGTGGCTTCGGTGGCGGCGGTTTTGGTGGGGGAGGTGGGTTCGGTGGCGGAGATTTTGGGGGTGGGTTCAGCGGCGGCGGAGGTGGCGGTGGCGGTGGCGGTGGAGCGTCAGGTAGTTGGTGAGATTGTGAACGCTCAAAAGTTTTTCACGCAAGAGGAAAAAGATCGCATCCAACACGCCGTAGATGCTGCGGAACAACACACCTCAGGCGAGATTGTTCCCATGATTGTGGGCGCGAGCGCACGATATACTGAGGTGGAACTTGGTGGTCTGATTGTAGGTTTGCTCCTGGGAACAATCGGCGGGCTTCTATGGGCTGATCCTTGGGCGATGGTACAAATGCAGTTAGCCTGGCCGCTCCTTGGTGCCGGGTTTGGTTTCATCCTCTGCCGTATTCCGGCCATCAAGCGCCGCTTGATCCCGAAAAGTCGTATTGCTGAGGCAGTGCATAGCCGCAGCCTGGCAGCCTTTACCGCTCATGACCTCCACGACACGCGTGCGCACACCGGCATCCTGATCCTCGCCTCGCTTCTCGAGCATAGGGTTGAAGTGTTGGCTGACCGAGGTATCAACGAAAAAGTTCAGTCTGGCACTTGGGATGAAGTCGTGAAGCTGCTCACATCCGGACTCAAATCAGGAGATGGCTGCGCGGCCTTTTGTAGGGTGATTGAGTGTTGCGGTGAGATTCTAGCCACCTACTTCCCTCGACCAGCCGACGATCGCGATGAGCTGGCCAATAAGCTCGTCACTGAAGAATAAGTTGACACAGCGAAAAGGTTCAGACACATAAACCGAAAAAGGATTCGCTCAACTCCAAAGGAGAATGATATGAAAAGGATTATCTCTGCTCTTTTGTTCCTTCTGCTGTGGAGCCCCGCTATCCAAGCGCAGACCCCCTTTTATCAGGACAAGACCATCAGGATTATCGTGGGTTACTCTGCGGGGTCGATCTACGACCTGTGGGCGCGTCTTCTTGGCCAGTACATGAATAAGTACATTCCCGGCAACCCCAACTTCATTGTCCAGAACATGTCGGGTGCTGGCTCCATGGTTGCCGCTAACTATGTTTACAACGTGGCCAAACCTGATGGCTTGACCCTCGGCATGATCCACCCGGGTCTCTACTTCAACCAGCTTCAAGGACGCAAAGAGGTCCAATTTGACTGGACGAAGTTTAACTGGATCGGTAACCCGGAGCAGACCGCTTGGATGATCTATATTAGGTCAGATCCCGCCTACAAGACGCTGGAAGATATCAACAAGGCTTCCGAACCACCAAGGTGTGGGGCTACAGGGCGTTCTGGCAATACTTATTTGGTTCCCAGACTTTTAGAGGAGGCCCTGGGCTTGAAGTTTAACATTGTGCTCGGCTATCCGGGTGGCTCAGAAGTGGACCTGGCAATCGAGAAGGGTGAGATGCATTGCCGCGGCGGGACCGTTAATGCCTTGTTCGGTAGCGAGCCTAACCGGACTTGGGCTAAGACAGGCTTTGTTCGCGTTCTCGTTCAAGGAGGCTCGAAGCGCGATCCGAGGCTGCCTGATGTCCCGACGATTTACGAGCTGATGGACAAACAGAAGACCCCCGACGAAACCAGGCGCCTCGTCAAATTACTCCTCTCTCCAAACGATGTCGCGCGCCCGATGGTTGGCACCCCGGGTATTCCGGTGGAGCGGGTCAAAATGCTCCGCGAAGCCTACACAAAGGCCCTCGGTGATCCAGAGCTTTTGGCTGAGACAAAAAGAAGGGCATGGGAAGCGGAGCTCACCAGTGGTGAGGAGTTGGAGAGCTTAGCAAAGGAGATGATGGCCCAACCGCCAAAGGTCATCGAACGGATGAAGAAGATTTTAGGAAACTAGATCCTTAAGGGATGAAAGCTATTCTCCTGAGAGAATTTGGCGGTCCGGAAGTGCTCCGTCTGGAAGAGGTCCCCACGCCAAAACCAGGCACAGGGGAAGTGGTCATTCGCTCTACCTCCGCCGGCTTCGGATCGTCGGCGCCGCCGGCACGAATCGCCGAGACGTCACACGCGCGCTCGAGGCCGCAAAAAACGGCCAGCTTCGCGCCATTATCGAGCGGGTGATGCCCTTGAGGGAAGCGGCCGTTGCCCATCGACTGCTTGAGCAAAACCAAACACTCGGAAAAATCATTCTGGACCCGACGCTTTCATGAGCAGACATAATGTTCTACCTCTCACGCTTAGCCTGGGGGGCCCCAGCAGAAGAATGATAGAATGTTTGCAAAGGCCGCTCGGCTTTGTTAGATCTAGGCGCGCTCTACTGTTACCGGGGCGTGTATTTTCAAATGTCGCCAGAGTGTTCAAAAGGCAGTTTTCATGCTTCGACGAAGCTCAGCATGAACGGAAAATTATCACTGATTTCACTGACTTCTCCGTTCGGCCTGAGCCTGTCGAAGGGTGAATGGAGAGTTTGGCCTGATGCTCACGCAAGGAGGGAGAAACTATGGCTAAAATTAAGCACATTGCTATAAGGACAGCGGATCCTGAAAAAACAACGGCCTTTTACAAGGAGGTCTTCGGTCTGCAACAGGTTGGCCTTGGCCGAAATGGAGTTTTTCTCTCCGACGGCCATATCAACTTAGCCATCTTGAAGTACCGGCCAGGGAAGGACGGCGAAGCTACCAGGATCGGCATTGACCACTTAGGCTTCCAGGTGGAGGATGTCGACGCTACTCTCGCCAAGCTTAACCAACTTGGAGGGAAGTCTCTGATGGATCGAATCGACGTCACACCCACGGATGCAGCGAATCCCCAGTCTTATTACGAGCTCAAGTGTCTGGGACCCGACAACCAAGTTATCGACATATCAGGTAGCGGCTGGGTAGGCACCGACTAGCTCAAATCAGGACACTTTCCTCACGATTCTCATATCCGCAGCCGCTACACCCAACTCCTTTGCGGCGACTCTTGACCAGCTCTACTTCGAAAAGTGTGGTTACTCGGGGGGAAAACCTTCCGGCCTGAGGAAATAGAACCGTTCCAATCGTTCAAAAGGTTCAATAAACGATTTGAACGATTTGAACTATTTGAACAACTTGAACCATTGCTGAGACAGAGGTCCATCGGCTCCCGCTGAGGGGCAGGCCTCCTCCGCTTCTGCTTGGCACACTTTTTCGCAGTAGAGCCCCTTTGACCTTGACTAAGGCTATCTGTAGCAGTAGTTAACCTGGTTCTAGGAGGAAACCCCATGAAGACCATCCGCAGCCAACGCAAGTCTAAGTCCATTCATGGTGTGATCCTGGTTACAGTGGGGCTGGTTTCCCTAGCCTGGCTCCAACTATCCTTCGCCCAACTCAAGCCTGAATGGCAGCAGAGATGGGAGGAGGTTCTAAGCCGGGCCAAAAAGGAAGGCAAGGTGGTGGTACTGGGCTCGCCGGGAGAGTTGATCCGCGATGCCTTGACTCAAGGATTTCGCAAGGCCTTCCCTGGTATCGGCATCGACTATGCGGCGGCCCGGGGCGCTGAGCTTGCGGCCAAGCTTAAAGCCGAGCGTGACGGAGGAATCTACAGCACCGATGTGGTGGTAAGCGGCACAACGACTGCCATCTCGTATTTCAAGCCGATGGCGGCTCTAGCCCCGATCAAGCCGGCGCTGATCCTGCCTCAGGTAACCGACTTGAAAAAATGGCGCAACAATACTCTAGAGTTCTCAGACAAAGCGGGCAGCTACAATCTGGTTTTCTCTGATAATGTGCTCCCGCCGGTATTCTACGATCCCAAACAGGTAAAACCGGAGGAGATCGCTGGACTCCATGATCTTCTGCATCCCAAATGGGCGGGGAAGATCGTCATTAACGATCCTCTCCCTTCGGGCCCGGGGAACGTAAGCTTCCGCTGGATATGGCGGCTGCTGGGCCCAGAGAAGGCAACCGATTATTACAGAAAGATACGAGCACAAGCAGCGGCCGTCGATCGCGACCAGCGCCGGCAGATCGAGTGGGTGGCCCAAGGAAAGTATGCGATTCTTTTCAGCCCGAGTAGCGCAGTCGGGGAACAACTCCTTCAGCGCGGCCTCAGATTCGGCGTGTTGTCCGAGTTCGCTGACTATGGCGGCTACATCACCGCCGGGTTTGGTAGCCTCATGCTCATTGACAAGGCCCCTCACCCCAATGCGGCCACAGTTTATATAAACTGGCTGTTATCCTTGGATGGACAGACCGCCTGGAGCAAGGCCATCAATGCAGCCAGTCACCGTTTGGATGTCCCAACGGATCACGTCTCCCCGTACCTCGTACCTAAGGCAGGCGCCAGATTCTGGCTCAGCCGCTACAAGCCTGGTGACAGGTACTGGATCAGCCACCACGAGGACAACGTGGAAAGGACAAGCGAGGAGGAGAGGATCCTGAAAGAACTCTTCGGAAGATAGGCCTACGTCGTCCACTGCATCGACGAGATCATGGCACAAAAGGCACCGGTAATTGGGGGAGGTCAATAGGATGGAAACGATGCAAACGGCTATGAAGTCTTTACTCTTCTCTCTCGGTTCATTCCTTATTGGCCTAGGGTTCTTCTTCGTGCTGCGCCCACCGGCCATCGCCCAGACAAAGCCCAATTGGCAACAGAAATGGGACAAAGTTCTAAGCGAGGCCAAAAAGGAAACCAAGGTGGTGGTTTGGGGACCGCCGGGGGAAGAAATCCGCAATGCTATGACCCAAGGCTTCAGGAAAGCCCTTCCCGATATCACCATCGAGTACTCAGGCGCTCGTGGCGGTGAGCAGGCCACGAGAATAAAGGCCGAGCGGGATGGTGGCATCTACAGCGTCGATATTCTCCTGAGCGGGACAACCACCGCGATCACGTACATGAAGCCCATGAAGGCGCTGGATCCTATCGAGTCCGCCCTGATCTTGCCAGAGGTCACAGACTTGAAAAACTGGCGGGGCAACACCCTGGAATTTTCTGATGAGACGACTCGTTTCAATCTGGTCTTTGTGAATATGCTCAAAACCCCTCTGGTTTATAATCCCCAGCTAGCAAAGCCTGATGAGATCGATGAACTTCCTAAGCTCTTGGATCCCAAGTGGAAGGGCAAATTCGTTCTCAATGATCCGCTGCCCTCAGGTTCAGGGAATGTCACCTTCCGCTGGATATGGCGGGTGCTGGGGCCGGAGAAGGCAACTGACTATTACCGGAAGATCCATGCCCAAGCGGCGGTCGTGGACCGCGACCAGCGCCGCCAGATTGAGTGGGTAGCTCAGGGCAAGTATGCTTTCCTTCTTGGTCCGAGCGACGGCGTCATGGCCCAGCTTCTACAACGCGGGCTTAAGTTCGGAATTCTGCAGGAGTTCAAAGACTACGGCACCTATCTTACCGCGAGCTTCGGAAGCGCCATGTTGATCAACAGAGCCTCCCATCCCAACGCCGCAACGGTCTTTCTCAACTGGGTGTTGAGTAAAGAAGGACAAACAGCTTGGAGCAAGGCTATGGGGCACGTTAGCCGGCGAGTCGATGTTTCCATGGACCATCTACCACCTTATGTAATCCCCAAGGCCGGCGCCAAGGTCTTTAGCCGTGCTCCTAAGCCAGGCGACAGATACTGGCTCAGCCACTCGGAGGAAAATGTGCAACGGACAACAGAGGAGGAGAAGATTCTGAAGGAACTGTTTGGCAGGTAGGGACATGCCCATCTTGAGTAGGTGAGATGGAACTTACGAAGAGAATCGCT
The DNA here is from genome assembly GCA_050735075.1 of Binatia bacterium. Taxonomy (GTDB): domain Bacteria; phylum Desulfobacterota; class Binatia; order UBA9968; family UBA9968; genus JAHFAO01. The sequence goes on along the minus strand of JBOHVJ010000440.1, from coordinate 4,907 downwards.
TTGCCTAGGGTTCAGCTTCCCAGTCTATCCTGGCCCTGGATATTTTTGCCCTTCTTCATCGCTCTTTTGGTGTTTATGCTTGCCTACCCCGTGGGACTCCTTTTTGTGAAAAGCTTTGTCATAAACCGGCCGGGGCAGCCTACGGCCTGGGGCCTGGAAGGATGGATAGCAGCCTTCAGCGATCGCGGTCTTCCCTTAGCCCTCGCCAACACGTTCAGCCTGGGTGCCGTAAGAGTAGCTATAACCAGCGTCCTGGCTATTTTCTTTGCGTGGGTGGTGACGCGCACGGACACTCCTGGGAAGGGTTTCATAGAGTTGATGCTTTGGCTGGGTTTTTTCCTACCCCTGCTTCCCATGACTTTAGGCTGGGTCCTTCTCTTGGATCCCCATTACGGACTCATCAACAAATCCCTAATGAAACTCTTTCAGCTCTCCGCGGCACCGTTTAACGTCTACTCTTACTGGGGGATTGTCTGGTGCCACTTGGCCTTCAGCACCTCAGTGAGGTTCCTTCTCATGACGCCTGCTTTTAAAACCATGGATGCAGCTTTGGAGGAAGCAGCTCGAATCTCGGGCAGCAACAACTTGGGGGTCCTATTTCGCATCACCGTACCTATCCTTGCTCCGGCCCTTCTTGTTTCCACAGCCTTAGGGTTCATTAGAAGCCTTGAATCATTTGAGATTGAGTTGGTTCTAGGGATCCCGGCAAAAATTTACGTCATTTCGACAAAGGTCTATGACTTCATCCACTGGGAGCCTCCGCTTTATGGTCGGGCCACGGCCCTATGCAGTATCTTCCTGGTGATGATTTTTCTACTGATCTGGCTTCAAAAGGCGCTCCTCCGAGGCCGCGAATACACTACGATCACAGGCCGTAGTTATGCTGTCCGCTCTTTCAGTCTCGGCCCCTGGCGCTGGGTAACATTTGCATTTTGTATGCTGTTTATCTTTGTCATGATTGTAGTCCCCTTAGCTACCCTGGCGATGGGGACATTCATGGAGTTCTTTGGCAACTTCGATCTCGAGAAGCCTTGGACTACCCGTCACTGGGCCACAGCCTTTGCCGACCCAATCTTTCTCCGCTCTCTCAAAAATACGCTTATCCTGGGACTCGGCGCAGGCATACTCGGTACCCTCCTTTACGCTCTGATCAGCTACTACATCGTGCGCACAAGATTCGCCTGTCGTGGACTCATTGATACTCTATCCTGGTTACCCTGGGCGGTGCCTGGGATCCTGATCAGTCTGGCGCTCCTTTGGGCCGCCCTCGGATCAGGTGACCTCATTAAATTAATTTACGGGACCGTCTTTCTGCTTGTTCTGGCTATCATCATCAAAGAGATGCCCCTTGGGACTCAAATCATTAAGGCAGGCGTTATGCAGATCAGCAAAGAACTGGAGGAGGCATCCACGGCCTCCGGTGCTTCCTGGCTTGCAGGCTTTCGCCGCATCATGCTGCCCCTCCTTAAGCCGACCATGATAGCAGTGGGGATCATCGTCTTTATTTCGGCCGTTCGAGATATCCCGACTGTAGTCTTCCTTTCTACCCATAATTCCCGCACCATCTCTCTTCTGATGCTCGACTACATAGCAGAGGCGAATATGGAGAAGGCCGCTGTCCTGGGGGTTTTCATCGTATTTCTGATCTTCGTGCTCCTATTTATTGCCCGAGTTCTGGGATTGCGCCGTGTCGCAGTTGAGTCCTGATGGTGGAGGAAAAAGCCATGAATCGATACATTCGCGCTGCCTTATTCTTAGGAACTGTGGGGGGCCTCTCCTTGGTGTGGCCCAATGCCTCCTCTGCGCAGACTAAGGCCACCTGGCAGGAAAAATGGGAGGCGGCTCTCGTGGAAGCCAAAAAGGAGGGGAAAGTGGTCGTCATGGGTCCACCCGGGGATCTGATCCGAGATGCCATGACCCAAGGCTTTAAGAAGGCGTTCCCGGACATCAGTATCGAGTATTCAGGAGCACGGGGTGGTGAGTTGGCCACCAGGGTCAAGGCGGAACGGGATGCCGGCATTTACAGTATTGATATTGTGCTTAGCGGAACCAGCACTGCCAATGCCTATTTCAAGCCCATGAAAGCCCTCGATCCCATAGAGCCAGCCCTTATCCTGCCGGAGGTAACGGACCTAAAGTACTGGCGTGACAGTCGCCTGGAGTTCTCTGATCGGTCGACCCGCTATAATCTCGTTTTTACAACCCAGACCAATGCTCCATTGATTTTCAACCCTGCCCAGGTAAAAGCCGATGAGGTCGATGAGCTCAACAAACTTGTTGACCCAAAATGGAAAGGTAAGATCGTTCTTCAGGATCCTATCCCTTCAGGGACAGGACAGGGGGTCTTCCGCTGGATATGGCATGTGCTAGGTGCAGAGAAGGCAACAGATTACTATAAAAAGATGCGCGCCCAAGCCGACGCTGTTGATAGGGACCAACGCCGACAGATTGAGTGGATTGCTCAAGGCAAGTACCCTCTTCACCTGGGCCCCGGTACTATCATGTTTCAGCTCTCACCGCGCGGACTGAAGTTCGGAGTGATCGCGGAGTTCAAAGATTAAGGCGGTTATGTCACTGCCGCCTTCGGCAGTGCCATGCTAGTCAACAAGGCCCCTCATCCCGGCGCCGCAAAGGTCTTTCTCAATTGGCTCCTCACCAAAGAAGGACAGACAGCCTGGAGCAAGGCCATGGGTTATGTGAGCCGGAGACTGGATGTGCCCACAGACCACCTCCCTTCCTACTGGATACCTAAAGCCGGAGTTAAGTACTGGCCCGGCTACTACGAGGAAGATGCGACGCTATCTCCGGAGCAAGAGAAGGTTCTGAAAGAGCTTTTCGGAAAGTAGGTGGCTAAAGAATCAGAGCGCTAGAGGGACGTGCTTCGAGCGCTGGATTCGCCGATCACGCGTCAACAAGGGTATCTTGTGTACCATGCTCGTAGCACCAATAATTTCGTCTGCAGGATCACCCTTGAAGTCGAGAGTTCGGATTGCGCGACAGATTTCCAGTGTGAGCGGCCAGGTTTGGATCCGTGCTAGAGTCCGTACTAATTCCGGGTCCTCAAGGTCGACTTCGATACGCCCCAACTCGGACAGCTTGCTGATCTGCCAGAGAACGATCGCGGAAATACTCCATGCCTCTCTCGATAGCAGAGAGGCTTCGCGCCTGGTCAAATCGCCCGTGAACGCGTGGAGCAGGATGTGGGTATCAAGATTCAGCATCCCACTTTGCGCCGGTCGATAAGATCTTCCCCTTGATTTTGATCTTGCCCTTGAAGCTTCCGATCAGCTTTGCGGTGTCGGTATGAATTGGGACGAGCTTGGCAACCGGTTTCCCATGCTTTGTGATGATGATCCCGTCGGGGCCTACCTGATCCAGTAGGGCCAAGCATTGCTCTTTGAATTGCGCGGCAGGGACACTCCTCATAGAAAAAACTTTATAACAAACCAGAAAACTTGTCTAGTCATAAAAAGTGGACATTTTGTGACTCCGTCGTTAAGCCCTCTAGCGCCGATGGTACTATAGGTAGGGCCGCGCTATGGGAGAGTAGACGCTGCCGGATTTGAAATTCCAAAGGCCCGAGGCTCCAACCAACCCGGGCCTTTTTGTTTTGCTTGACGTCTTAGGACAGCGAGGACTCTACCGTATCTGCCAGATTAAGTGTTAGCACATCCACCTAAGCTTTCTCCACTCACCTTCTAGTTGGCTCGGATTGGTCCCCAATCTCCTACCAGGATGAAGGGCGCCCAGTAGAAAGGCGCTGCCAAGTCCTGACGCATGCCTGTCGCCTTTAGGTCAACGGCGGAACGCATTATGTCCAGCTTCGCCTGACGTAGGGCTTCGGCTTTGCTTAATCCCTGCTTAAGGTTCTGATAGAACCGCTCCATAAGAAGACTGGTTGACTGGTCCTCCACCTTCCACAGACTCACCACGCTCGACGCAGCGCCCGCATAAAGAAAGGCGCGAGTTAGTCCGACAATCCCTTCTCCATAACGCAACTTACCTAATCCGGTTTCACATGCTGACAAGACAACGAGATCGGCATTCAGCTTCAGTTCGAGGATGTCGGAGAATTGAAGTAGTGTGGTTACTTCGGCTTTGCCACTTTGCTGCGACAATAGCAGCGCCGGTTGATTTGCCCACCCAACTTGATCCCCGGCTACGGCATGGGTAGCAAAGTGGATTATACGATACCGAGACAGATCCATTTCACGCACACGTTCCACCGTGGCTCGCTCGCCGAGATTCACATGTTCTGATGTCGCTGACACCCCCCAGATCCGAGCAATGTGGCGCACCTCTTCACCCGAGAACTCAAGACGCTTTAAGTCGAAGCTTCTAAGCGCGACATTTATTATTTTCCGTGGATCATTCTCTGATAATTGGGAAACACGGCCTTCTCGGTACACGGGGTCACCAAATGCCAGAAGGGGCAATCGACCGGGTTGCTGGCGGACCGGCTCGTTTTTTTGTGCCACGAGAACGGATGCCGACGGAACATAGGAAATCTGGAACCTCCTTATCAGATAGGGAACGTCAGCAAGCGTGGAGTACTTTTTAGTTCCTTCTTCAGAACTCGTCTCGATCAAGGCTTCAAAAGGGAGATAATATAAGAGGCCTTCCGGGACAATGATAAGGCGGTTTTTCCTTCCAAAGAAATTTTCAACTTGTCCCAACAGTACCCGGTACAGTTCCTTGCCTAGCGTAACGTGTTTCGAAATTTCTTGTAATCCTATCAACGGCTCGCGCAGGGTTTTGAGATAGTTCTCCAAGGCCTCCAGGGTAGATTTTTCGAGTTCGATGAGCCTATGGCGTATGTCTTCTTTCGTTATAATCCATAGCATAAGGCCTTTCTCGCTGCTTGAATACTCCAAAAGCACATCATCCGACGTCAAACTGTCCTGCAC
>JBOHVJ010000439.1:0-4986 GCA_050735075.1 Binatia bacterium | reverse complement strand
CCCTCTGGGAGAGGGGCAGGGTGAGGGAACATGTCTGACATTATGCGCACGCTTACAGTAAATCTGGGTGACCGTTCCTATCCGATCCACTTGGGAGAGGATATTCTGCCTAGAGTCGGAGAGTTTCTTAGACAGGCCGGATGCGGGGAGAAGGTAGGCATTATCACGAACCCAACGGTGGCAGGGCTCTATATGGGGCCCGTAGAAGAGGCGCTGAGGCGCTTGAGGTTTAAAGTTACCCCTTTGCTTGTTCCCGAAGGAGAGGAGCACAAAAGCTTGGAATCCCTTTCCGCCATTTATGACCGACTGATCCGTGAGAGATTCGAGCGCAGCTCCTCCCTGGTCGCGCTAGGAGGAGGAGTCATCGGCGATTTAACCGGTTTTGCCGCAGCCACCTTCCTTAGAGGAATTCCTTATATTCAAGTTCCTACGACCCTCCTTGCTCAAGTGGACTCAAGTGTTGGAGGTAAGACCGGGATCAACCATCAGGAGGGAAAAAATCTTATCGGGGCCTTTTACCAACCCCGGCTTGTCATCATTGATGTAGGGGTGCTGGACACCCTACCCCGAAGGGAATTTCTTGCGGGCCTGGCCGAGGTCATTAAATATGGGATTATCGAGGACCCCCAGCTCTTTGGACTGTTGGAGCAAAAGTTGGATCGGCTATTAGCTCTGGATAGGGACCTTCTTATAGAGGTCGTCGCTACGTCGTGTGCGATTAAGGCTAGGGTAGTTGAAAAGGATGAGCGAGAGGAGGATTACCGCTCGGTCCTCAACTTCGGCCACACCATCGGCCACGCATTGGAATCCCTGACCGGTTATGGAAAGTTTCTCCACGGGGAGGCGGTGGCGATCGGCATGGCCCAGGCTGCATCCATCTCTATGCGTCAAGGTTTCTGTGATGAAGAGAGCCATAGGCGCATTCACCAGCTCATCATGAAGGCAGGGTTGCCTACGGAGATCCCTTCTAATATGAATCCACTGGAACTGGTAAAGAGAATGGAGGTGGACAAAAAATCAACCGGCGGAAAAGTCAAGTTCGTCTGCTGCGCCGGCATTGGGAAAAACCGTTTTCACTGGCTCTCTCCCCAGGAGATTACGGCCGAGCTTGGGATAGGCTTATAGATGGCTAAGAAGAAAAAAGTCTTAGTACTTAACGGGCCCAACCTTAACCTTCTTGGCAAGAGGCAACCCGAGATTTACGGCAGGCTGACCTTAGAACAGATCAACCGGAAGATCCATGCGCTTGCCAAGGAGCTCGGAGTCGAAGTGGAAATCCGTCAGTCGAACAGCGAGGGGGAGCTCGTCAACTGGGTTCAGGAGTCGCCGAAACAATTCGGCGCCCTTGTGATCAATGCCGCCGCCTATACCCATTCCAGCGTGGCCCTGAGAGATGCCTTGGCAGCGGCTCGGATACCCGCTGTTGAAGTCCACATTTCCAATGTTCATAAGCGGGAGGAGTTCCGTAAGCAGTCTTTAATAGCAGAAGTCGTAATCGGCCAGATCACCGGCTTCGGTGTTCACAGTTATCTTCTGGGACTAAGGGCCGCTGTGGAGTACCTCTAAAGCGGTTTGAACGAAAAGTTGAGGTTCAAGACGTTGAAGCCGCTCAAGCCACCTAACATTAGCGAGCAAATTTTGGGTTGGGTCTATTCCAAGAAGAGAGAACCGGTATCGAGGTTCTTCTGTTTCATTTCCTGAATCAGCCGCTCCCTCTCATTCTGAAGTTGATTCATCTGATTTCTCAAATCACTGAGCTCTCTTTCTCTAGCCGTGTAATCTGGGAGCGGGGTATCCACCCTGGGAGGAGCAACCCCGCCTGGAAGTTGCTCTATGATCGTAGGTGGAGCACCCGTAAAGGGGGAATGCGTTTTCAAGTTGACCCCATCGGCATCACTCGGACCTGCCGGATTATACTGGGCATCCCTTAACCTCGAGTTGAGGTCCTCTTGCCGCGCTCTGATAGCTTCCTCGGTGTTAAGAAGGCTCGGCTCAGAGCTGCTGCTCCCCCTCGTGGTAGTCGAGTACCGATCTTTAACCTCTTTAATTTGCTCGGTGAGTTCTTTAAGTCTTCCCTGGTATTCCTTTTCCTCTTTGGCTTTTTCCTCCGCCAACTGCTCCTCAGGAGTCTTCTCCTTGGCCTCAGCGGAGCTCTTTTTGTCCTGAGCCTCCTCCGCAGAACCCGGGCCAGCCATCTCCTTTTCTCCTTGGCTCGCCTCTGTGGGAAGGGCCCGAGAGTCTTCATCCCCGGAGAGGACTACCCCCCGTCCCTCCACACTAACTCCAGCTTTCACAATAGATTGAATTTGGTCTTTGGTTATTCCGATCTCCCCGCCAAAGCCGTAGAACTTGATCATCCCACCCTCTTCCCGGTAACTTTGGACGGTAATGCGCCGACCGTTTTTTAGAAGGAGGGTGTACTCGGCGAAGAGAGGTCCCGACCAACAGAAAAGGGCCACAACGCTGAGAGAGGAAAATAATCTTCTTATGCTATTCATAACCATGAAGTATACCACTTTGGATTTTCCAAAGGCAAACCATCATCCGGGGGGGGCGTTTACAGTCTACTAGATTCATGTTATTTTGCTTCCCTATTTATCATCATTGTTATTAATTTATGAACCGCGCAGTTGTTCGGACTCTCTTTCTTAATTTCCTGCTTTCCTGGCCTTTTTTGTCGCCCCATGGGTCATGGGGTGCGGAGCCGAAGGTCCAGATCCATTCCCCGAAAGATGAATCCCGCATTGTGCAAGAGCAGAGCACGATCTTAATTACCGGCAGGGTCTTCTCTGAGGCGGCGCGCGCGCGCAATGTGGATATTTTTTTCGTCTTAGATGTCTCAGGAAGCACGGCCCATTATGCAGGCGTGGATTTCGGTGACTCCGGCTTGCCTGTTCCTTCCGGTTCGCTGGGGAGACCCCAGATAAGTATCGGCGGCTTTGGGATCGGTGGGCCACCTATAAGGGATCTAAGGAATTCCATCCTGGCAGCCGAGGTTGCGGCAACTCGCCGGCTCCTCTCCCAGCTCGATCCACAGGCAACCCGTGTGGGATTGATTACCTTTGGCGAGAACGCCAAGCTACTTCAGCCCCTAACCCATGACTTTGAGCGGGTGAAGCAGGCTTTGGACTCAGTCCTTAACACCGGGCCCTATGGTGGGACCAATATGGTTGAGGGAATCCGGTTGGCAATCATGGAGTTGGCCGGAAAAGGGCTGAGTGAGTGGAGAGGGGATGCAGTTAAGGTCCAGTTTCTACTAACCGATGGTTTTCCTACCCTGCCTATTGGCGGAGGAAAGAAGGCCCATCCAGAGGATACTAACTTGGCGATCAACGCGGCGCGGATATCTGGAAGGGCAGGAATGAAAATTAATGTCTTTGCCTTGGGTGAAGAGGCCCTCTCGTACCCAAGGGCTGCAGTCGGAATTGCCAAAGAGAGCGGTGGTATCTATACTCCGGTTACCAGGCCGGCAGATATCCTGAGGGTTTTGGAGAATATCTCCGTGGTCGGGGTGGACTTCGTTCAGGTCATCAATGAGACAAGCGGCCGGAGAGCATCCCACATGCGCTTGGCCGCTGACGGTTTTTTTTCTTCTTCCCTACCAGTGGTTGAGGGACTCAATCGGATTCATGTATTAGCCCGTGCTAGTGACGGTTCCGTGGGGCGAGACACCATAGCGGTATACTATCAGCCTGGAGATAAACGTTCCCTCGAATTGGAAGTGTTCCTGGAAAGGGAGAAGAAACTCCAGATTGAGGTGGAACGTTTGAAACGTTAGCGGTTTTTCTTCTCCGCTTCAGCGGCTATAGCGATCTCGGATGCCCCAGCTCTCTTCACGATCGACAACACTCTAACCGCCTCACCCAGGAGCACTTCTCTGTCTCCCCTCAAAATCACAATTTTGTCAGGACTGGCACTCAGGACCTCCTTGAGGGTACTTTCCAAGGTTGTTTCAGTGACCTTTTGCTGATTGATAAAGATCTCATGCTTGGGAGTGATCGTTACCGTGGTTCCCCTGGGCTCAGACTGGGTTTGGACCGCTCTAGGGAGATTGACCTTCCCGCCCGATTCCACGATTGCAGAACTGGTGATCATAAAGATGATGAGTAGGACCAAAAAGATATCGGTCAGAGGGGTGATGTTAATCTCCGCTATAATGTCGGAGTTGTCCTCGCGGTTGAGGGGGGTGATGGCCATGATTCTTCCCTCACTGGTTCATCTTCTGAAGGATCTTGGTAGTCTGGATGCGGAAAAGGCCGTTGAGATTTCCAATTCGGACCTGGAAGTAGTTGTAGAAGATAAGGGCAATAATGGCCACACCCAAACCCAAGGCCGTTGCCACAAGGGCCTCAGAGATCCCCGCGGCTACGACAGTAAAACCTCCTGTCCCCACAATGGCCATACTTTCAAACGACTTGATAATGCCTATCACCGTTCCCAGCAACCCGATAAAGGGGGCGCTGCTGCCCACGGTGCCGAGGATCCAGAGGTGTTTCTTAAGCTTTTGCGTCTCCTCAAACATCGCCTCGGTTGCGTAAGCACTCATGGCTTCAAAACTCTCCCCCGTCTGTCTTCTGATGACATTGAGAAATATCCGTGCGGCCGGGCACTGAGAATTCTGCCGGCAGATAGCGATAGCCAAGTCCTTTTGGCCTTTGCTGATCGGCTCCATGATCGACTCGGTAAGTTTCAGAGTTACAGAGCCGATGTTTCTGAGGAACCAGAGCCGCTCGAGCACGACCGCCACACTGACTACGGACATGAAAATGAGCGGGTAAGTGGCGATAGCTCCTTTATGAATGATCTGGATGAGATCCATGCCCGGCTGCATGTAATAACGTCCCTTCTCTTTCTTTTAATCTTTGTCTTAACGCGCGATCTTTAGCCCAAAATCAACGTTGAACCTGATGCCGATCTCATCGCCTGCAATCTCCTTCAGACTTTCTGGGATCGGGGGAAAGGGGGAGGCGCGCTTCATCGCCTCGG
>JBOHVJ010000438.1:0-8227 GCA_050735075.1 Binatia bacterium | reverse complement strand
CTGAAGACGTCATCCTAAACGACGTTTCGTTTATTGGTGCCAAGCAGGGATGGGTCGTGGGAGAATTCGGACGCATCTACCGCAGCAGAGATGGCGGCCGAACTTGGCTGAAACAGCAAAGCCCCATTGAGGTCTCATTTGTCAGCGGGCAAAGCCGCAATCTCTTCCGGCTCCTTTTTCCAAACTCCGAAGCGGGCTGGGCGTTCGGTTTGGATGGGGTGATCCTCAGAACCCGGAACGGGGAGCGGTGGGATGTCATCCACCAAGATGGCGCATCCCTCAATTATACGAAGCGTCACCACCTCTTCTCTGCCTCCGTTTTTGGTGGAAAAAAATGGGCAGTGGGAGAGCGCGGGACACTTCTGGTCTCGGCCCTGGAAGAAGATCACTGGCGAACGGAAGGACTAAAAATACCCCCCGTGGCCCTGAACGGGATCGCCTTCGGTCACGACGGCTTCGGACTCATTGTCGGGAACAGGGGACTTGTCTTACGCACCGAAGATGGAGGGAAGGAGTGGAAGCAAATCAAGATCATTCCTAGGGCTCCGGGGAAAGGAGTCAGCAAGTTTCCATGAGGCGCCTGGCTGAATGGATCGTCAAAAACCGCTTCCCGGTCTTGATCACAATCTTTCTTGCTACCGTTTTCTTTGGTTACCATGCTTTCAGGATCGAGATCACGACAGCTTTCTCCGACCTCTTGCCGAAAGTTCATCCCTTCATCAGCGTCCATAACGAGTTCAGCAAAGTTTTTGGCGGAGCCAACCTTGTTTTCCTCTCGGTAGAGGTCAAAGAGGGAGATATTTTTAACTCCCGCACACTGGAGAAGATCAAGAGGCTCACTGAAGTGCTCGAGCTTATGCCGGGAGCGAGCAACTACCAAATCTTTTCCATCGCACGCCAGAAGGTTAAGGATATCCGCGCCACGGCCTGGGGTATTGAAGTCCAACCAGTCATGTGGCCGAAGGTCCCGAACACTCCTGAAGAGATCGAGCAACTGCGCCATGTAATTTATGCGAATCCAACCATTGTCGGACGATTGGTCTCCGAGGACGGCACGGCGGCCCTCATCACCGCCTCCTTCCGCGAAGAGCGTCTGGATTACGGTGCCCTCTTCCGCCGCATCCGGCAGGCCATCAGCCAGGTAGAGGATGAAAACACTCTGGTCTTTGCGGCCGGAGAGCCGATCCTCTATGGTTGGATTTATCATCACTTGCGGGAAATTGGCCTGATTATCGCCTTTACATGCCTGACCATCTTCGGCCTGCTGGTCCTCTACTACCGCAACCTTAACGGGATCATGATTCCCACCCTCTCTGCCATCGTCACTTTTATCTGGGGTGCAGGTTTCACTGCGCTTCTGGGGTACAACTTCGAGCCCCTGATCCTAGTGGTACCGTTTCTCATTGCCGCGCGCACCATCAGCCACTCGATCCAGTTTCGAGAGCGCTTCTTTGAAGAGCTGGAACGCTATGGGGACAAGGAGAGGGCGGCCGTAGAAGCTGCCGCTGGCCTCATCATGCCCGGCGGTATTTCCATTGTCACGGACGCAATCGGCCTGACCGTTCTCCTTGTGGCCCCTATGCCGATTCTGACCAAGCTGGCTGTAGCGGGAAGCTTCTGGGTGATCAGCAACCTCGCGAGCGTACTCATCCTGGACCCAATTCTCTGCTGCTATTTTCCCACACCGAGCCAGCTCCCTAAAGGAGGCGAGGGACACTGGCTGGACTCCCCGCTACGTGGTCTCGGCAAATTCTGTATCAGTCCTGTCGGAAAATGGGCAGTGCTGGCCGCGTTCGGTGGAATCTCCCTTTGGAGTCTTTACTGGTATCAGTTCCTCACTGTGGGAGATTCTCGGCCAGGTTCGCCGCTCCTCTGGCCCGATTCCAATTACAATGCGAGCGTGCGCCACATCAACGAGAAGTTCCAGGGCACGGATCACCTTTACGTGATTGTCAAAGGTAAAACGGAGAACGCGATGAAATCGCCCCAGGTCCTGGGGACCCTAGAGGCATTTCAACGTCACATGCAGCGCTCTCCTCACGTGGGCGGGACTGATTCACTAGTCGACCTAACCCGACAAATTAACACGGTGCTGCACCACAACGACCCGCGCTGGGGACTTCTGCCGCGATCGGCTGATGATGTAGGAGGCATCCTTATGGTCGCGGAGCATGGCAGCGAGCCGGGAGACTTTGATCGCTGGGTCAATTACAACTTTCAGAATGGCAATGTGACTCTCTTTCTCCACGATCATAAAGGCGATACCATCCGGGAGGTGATAGGCCGAGCGAAGGAGTTCATCGACGCGCATCCCATGACAGAGGCGGAACTCAAGCTTGCGAGCGGGCTTGTGGGCGTCCTAGCCGCAGCCAACGAAGTGATCGCGCGTTCGGATAAACTCACCCTCGGGTTTATGCTCCTAGCCCAACTTGTTTTTTGTGCCCTGGGCTTCCGTTCCCTAATCGCAGGTTTCCTCTTCGTAGGCGTGGTCCTGCTTTCTAACACGTTCGGCATGGCGCTGATGGCTTACTGGAACGTGGGCCTAAACGTGAACACTCTACCCGTCATCAGCCTGGGGATTGGCTTTGGCGAGGACTACGGGATCTACATCGTCTCGCGCACGATCGAGGAATATATCCGGCAAGGGCGACGCGACCTTGGGGCCGCGCTCATTGAGGGTGTGGCCACGGCCGGGAAGGCGGTTCTCTACACCGCCTTTCTAATCTCAGTAGGAGTCGCTTTCTGGTCTTTTTCTCCTGTCCGCTTTCAGGCCGAGATGGGCTATCAACTTCTCATCATCCTCACCATGAATATGTTGGGCGGGCTACTTCTCCTCCCAGCTCTGATCTATATGATGAGACCCCGCTTTGTTCTCAAGGACGTTGCGCCTCATCCTTGATTAGGCCAGCACGAGAAAATCGTTTGCCAAACTTTTCAACTAGGCAATTCATCTTACAGGTTACGTCTCCTAGCTCCTCTATTATCGTCTTACCAACGGCCGGATCGTCGAGACTCTTCAAAAGGTTCTCGACCATGAAGAGAAGGATCGTCATAAAGTTTCTGAGATCATGAACGATAAGAGATATCTCCAGGCCAATACTCTTGGTCTCTTGGTTCTCCGTCTGCTGTCCCAGAATCATGTTCTCCATCTCCTGCATCGCTCTGCCCTCTTCGGAGCCATTAATGATCCGGATAAAGCAGCAGTACGGGAGGAGAACAGGGGCGTTTGAACAAGCCAAAAAGAGAGAGCGTACGCTGGATAAGTCTGGTAACCCGATTGCGATTTCCCGCCTGCAGCATGATCAAATCGACATCTCCGTTAGCCGCGTAATCCTCGATAACTCTTCTCAAGCTGCCCGTGTAGACATCCACTGCTACCTGCACCCCCTGTCTGTGTAAAGCGTCACAGGCAAGGGAAACCTCCTGTTCGGCTAATCCCTTCTGCATCTCCCAGGAATACCGGTTCATGATTTTTCTGCCCGCTGACGCGGCTTTTCTTGTGGACTCCGTCGTTACCCAATGATCTTGCAACCACAGCCATGCCTCTATCGGATAAGGAATAAGGAAAGCGACTCGCATCCCCGGCTGGGCAACCTTCTCAAGGTAAGGAATCATCTCCTCGATCCGGTCATGGCGTTTGAGAGGCACCAAAATCTGCCCTGACATGATTCTCCATCTCCTGTTATCCTGAATGCATCTCTCCTTAAAGGACCCAACAGCGGATCTCTTCCACAAAGGACCCAACAGCGGATCTCTTCCACCATGGTTAAGCAGTGATACCTGGGTGGAGTAAGAGTACGGGACAAAAACTGGACCTTTTGAGCATGCCAAAAAAAGGATCCCTCCAGCCCAGCAGCCTCATTATCGGATTGCCCCTTCTTGGCCGCATCATGATCCAATGCACATCCCCGCTCGCCTTGTAATCCTCGATAACCCTTCTCAAGCTACCCGTATAAACATCCACGATTATCTCCACACCCTTCTCGCGCAGAGCCTCCTGGGCGAGAAAAATCCTGTGTTGCCTTTCCTTCTCCTCCTCAGAGAACTCTCTCTCCGCTATTTGGTTTGCCGTAAACGTGGCCTCTTCCACGGGCTCTCCCGTCACCCCGTGATATCGCAGCCGGTCAAAACCTCCAGTCAACGGATAATGAATAAGGAAAACGACCCTCATGCCTGATTGGGCAATCTTTTCAAGGTAAGGGAGGATCTCCTCGAATTGATCATCTTTCTTCAGCGGAACCAGAATCTGTCCTGCCATAAATTCTCTCCTCTTTCTGCTCAGCTATTTCTCAAAGGTATCGCAAGCGGCATGCCAATCCCGCAAGATTGACACGAACTTGAAGGAAGATACTGAACTCGCAGGAGAATTTTTTAAGACAAAACTTGATCGTCGGCAGCAAAAAGGGATGGGTGTATCCTTTAAGATACAGCCGGGTGCACAAATTGATTCAGTCGATTCGTAAGGTCTTTATCAGTCTCGATAGGTAGGTTCTTTGAAGTCCCAGGGCCTTCGCTGCAGCGGCACGGTTTCCTTTTGCTTCAGCCAGGGCCCTTATGATTAACAACCGTCTGGAGACATCCAAAGCTTGACGATATGACAATCTCTCAGACTGTGTCGTCGGCTCTGCCGAGACGATTCTAGGAGACAGGTCCTGGAGAGCAACCCTTGAACCCTGACCAAGAACCACGGTGCGCTCAATCGCGTTGGCTAGCTCACGCACGTTTCCTGGCCAATCATAGGCGAGGAGCTTTTCCTCGGCCTCCTTGGTAATCTCGATGAAATTCTTCTTCGTCTCCTTAGAAAAACGTTGCAGGTAAAAGCGGGCCAAGTCTGGGATATCTTCCTTTCTCTCTCTTAAGGGAGGAAGGATGATGGGAATAACGTTGAGACGATAATAGAGATCTTCACGGAAGCGGCCCTCTTTTACGGCTCGCTCGAGGTCACGATTCGTAGCGGCGATGATCCTTACATCCACATGGATCGGTTTGGCTCCCCCTACCCGCTCGAACTCCCGCTCTTGGAGAAACCTCAGGAGCTTGGTTTGGACCTCCGGAGAGATATCCCCGACTTCATCCAGGAAGACCGTTCCACCCTGCGCCAGTTCTATCTTTCCCCTTTTGAGCTGGTGTGCCCCCGTGAAGGCCCCCTTTTCATGTCCGAATAGCTCGCTCTCGAGGAGTTCTCTGGAGAGACCAACGCAGTTAATGGCAATAAATGCCCCAGACTTTCTCTCACTCCAACTATGGATGGCGCGGGCAAAGATCTCCTTGCCGGTTCCACTTTCACCTAGAAGCAAGACCGTTGATTTGCTGCTTGCTGCCTTCTTCGCCGCTTCCACAGCCTGGTTCATCTTGGCGCTCTTGCCCACGATTAGGTGATGGCGCTCGCCCACCTCCCCGGAGAGGATCTCGACATCTCTTTTGAGCCTTTCCCGTTCCATCGCCTTCTGCACGGTGAGAGCGATGTGGTCTGGCTCAAAGGGCTTGGGGATAAAATCATAGGCCCCTTCCTTCATCGCCTGAACGGCCCGTTCGATGGTGCTGTAAGCCGTAATCATAACTACAGGGACATTGTTTCCACTCTTGCGAATCTCTCTCAAAACTTCGAGACCTTTCATATCGGGCATCTCGACGTCGAGGAGGACGATCTGGGGACCGTGCTTCTGCAACAGCTCCAGGCCCTCTTTGCCATTTGAGCCCACTAAGACCTGATAGCCAACGAATTCCAGACGGTCTCTTAAGACTTCCTGGATATCCGGGTCATCGTCAACTACAAGGACGGTGCCGGTAAGAGTCTCCATGCCTATCGTTATAGAGTAATGTTACAGACCCTTTCGATTTTGGCCTTCAGCTCCTCCCACTCGAAGGGTTTAAGGATATAATCATTCGCCTCTTTAAACAAAGCTTCAAGGGCCGCATCTTTGTTGGAAAAAGCGGTAATAATAATGACGGGGATCTTCTTATCCGTCGCACGGATCCGCTCCAAAACCTTCAGACCGTCCATCTCAGGCATCCTAATGTCCAGAAGGATCCCGTCGAATTTTCCCAACGATAGCTTTTCTAAGGCCTCCACGCCGGTCCTAGCGCTCACCACCGTGAAACCATAAGCCTCCAGGCGATCCTGAATCACCTCAACAATGTCTTCCTCATCATCTACGACAAGAACTTTGAGTCCCATGGACCATCCCGTTAATCGGCAGCCACCTCAGTCTGGCTGCTTCGCAGGCAGCGTGAAGAAGAACGTGCTACCTTTATCCATTTCGCTTTTCACCCAGATCTTTCCCCCATGCATCTCCACGAGGCTCTTTGAAATAGCCAGGCCAAGCCCCGTTCCTTTGCTTTTCTGCTTGCCTGGTTGTGGAATTTGATAGAACTCATCGAAGATTCTATCCGCTTCTTCCGGCGGAATGCCCGAGCCTGTGTCCGTAACAGAGACTTGCACCCATTGATCGCCGTTTTTCTGAATCGCTACGTTCACTTTGCCATGAGAGGGCGTAAACTTGACCGCATTGCTGACAAGATTGGTCAGCACCTGGCTGACCTTATCTCGGTCAGCCCAAGCGGTTACGTCCGAGGAGTCAATGTCGAGACTGATGAGCTTCTCCTCTGCCATTGGCCTTAACGTTTCTGCAGCTTCACGGACTAGGGCGGCAAGAGGGAGGCTTGTCGGCTTGAACTCGATTCTACCGGCTTCGATGATGGAGAGATCCAGGAGATCGTTGATGAGCCGGGCGAGACGATCCGTGTTCGACTTGATGCGTGTGAGATAACGGAACTGTTTCTCATTGAGCCGGCCGGTAAGACCATCAAGCATGTTGTCCACTGAGCCTTTGATAGAGGTGAGCGGCGTCCTTAGTTCGTGGGAGACATTGGAAACAAAGGCGGACTTCATTCTATCGATCTCTTGGAGCCTTTGATTGGCGATGACAAGTTCTTGGGTCCTCTCCGCGACCTTGCGCTCCATACCCGTATAGGCCTCCTGGAGTGCCGCTGTCATCTTGTTGAATTCTTCAGCGAGAACCTCGATTTCGTCACCGGTCTTAATTTTGAGACGGAGGCCCAAGTCACCCCTGCCGATGCGCTCGACGCCCTGTCGGAGCATTTGAAGCGGAACAACCACCCGGCGTGCCACAAAGATAGTGGCCAAGAGGGCGATGCCGAATCCAATCAGGAGCAGGCTCGAAGTACGAAACACAGAGGCGTAAAGCGGTTCGTAGGCCTCTACGAGCGGCCGTTCAATAATGACTGCCCAATCAAGGCTTGGGAGGAAAGCATAAGAGCTCAATACCTTCTCGCCATTTAGGTCATGTGCCACCATCGTTTCTGGCTTCAGGACATTTGGGGCAGGTCGCAAAGCAGCTTTCACCTGATTGAGATGAGCCGCACTCCGCCGTTGTAAAACCAAGCTAATATCGCGGTGGGCAATGACATCGCCGGAACGAGCAACAATATATGCGTAACCGGCCTTTCCGACTTTAATATCGCGGATGATTTCCCAAATATATCTAAGGTTAACCTCGGCTTGAAGGACGCCTATGACGTTTCCAGCAAAGTGCTCGATGGGAATTGCAATAGTCATGTAGGGCTCGGAACCACGGAGGAAATACACCGGACCGAAATAGGTTACCCCTTGCTTCGCCTGGTGAAAGGCTGCTGATTGAGGCCGACTCTGTTCGACATCACTAGAGACGCTCCTGAACCGCGAGAGCGTGATTTGCAGGACTCCATCCGCATCGGAGGCCATTACTTCAGTGATTGCAGGGACGACGGCGAGGAGCCTTTTGAGTTCGAATCTGTATCCTGGTGAAACCCCCCTGTTAGCGATTTCACGGCTAGTGCTCACCGCTTTCATTTGGCTTTCAATCTCTAGAATGAACTGTCCGATTCTGAAGACAGCTTCGTTCGCTACTCCAGCCTGCACAAGAGCGATCTGATCTTGACTTTCATAATAGCGAAAGTAGATCTCCAAGAGACCGCCAGCGATCATTCCACCCCCAATCAGCATCACAAATATGAAAAAGTATTGCCGTAGAAGCCGCCCTCGCCGAGGGCGTATGGCTTCAATGAAGGGCAACCTGAGTAATCTGCGTAGTCTTTGCACGGCTTATAATTTCAGATTTTGGACTTTAGATTGTGGTCCCGGTCTCGATCAAAATCCGCTCCTTTAACATTTTGTCGAGTAGACATCGAAATACCTCCTTATAGGCATGCTTTGTATTCTCTGTTT
>JBOHVJ010000437.1:0-10118 GCA_050735075.1 Binatia bacterium | reverse complement strand
CTTTCGTGGCAAGCCCGCTACAGCCAACCTCAAGGCCTTCAATAGCGCCTTTCTGGTCGATGCAGAGGGGCGCGTGTTGAGTCATTATCACAAGCAGGTCCTTCTCGCCTTTGGCGAATATATTCCTTTTGCCGCTGCCCTCGCTAAACTTCCAGGCCTTCCTCCTATCGGCGATGGCTTCACACCGGGCGATGGGCCGCTCACACTGGACCTCCCTGGAGGAAGGGTTAAGGCGGCATCCCTTATTTGCTATGAGGATTTGATGCCGGCTTTGGCGCGCCGGTTTGTCGCCGAGAAGGGAGCGAACCTTCTCGTGAACCTTACCAACGATGCCTGGTTTGGCGATACGGTCGCGCCCTGGCAGCATGCCCGACTCGCTCAGTGGCGTGCCATAGAGACGCGCCGGAGTTTGGTGCGGGTGACGAATACTGGGGTAACGACCATAATCAATCCCAAAGGAGAAATGGGTCGAAGCCTGCCCACATTTTCCTCGGGGGTGTTGACCGCCAAGGTAGAAATCATGGAAGGCCAGAGCCTCTATGTCCGTTTCGGCGATTGGTTTGCATGGGCGATTACGTTGATTTCACTTGGGGTTTTATTTTGGGGTATGCTGACCGCGAAACTGCGCACAGGGAGACGATATGGACTGGATAGAACCTGATATGTTTGAGCCCGCTGAGCACGGTAATAAACCCTTCTCCATTCGGGTTCCCGCCCTGGTGGTAAGCCGGGGGGCGAAAGATCAGATTAACTTTCTTACCGCCATGTGGTTTACGCCCACTGGCTTCGAGCCTTCTCGGATGGTTGTGGCCATCCTTAAAAGGACGCTCACCTACCAGCTCATGCTCGAGCGAGGCGAGTTTGTGATGGCCGCTCCGACCGATAAGATGATGGAGATAGTGGTTTTGGCCGGCGCCGTTTCCGGCAGAGATGTGGACAAGTGGAAGGCCACCGGTCTTACTCCAGTCAAGGGCGCTAAGGTCTCCGTCCCGTTGATCGGTGAGGCGATTGGGAACGTGGAGTACCGGGTGATTCAGCAGATCCCCTTTGGCGAGGAGATGGACCTTTTTGTGGGAGAGGTGTTAGCCACGTACGTGCGCAAAGGCGCTATGGAAGGGGAGCTTTATCGGGAGGATTCGAACCCGCTTCTCTACATGGGGACAAAGTACGACCCTAGCGGCAAGCCGTTGGGAAAGTTTTATGCCCACCTGGCTGGAATTGAGCGGACGAATTATGACTCTCCTCTGTTGAAAAAATACCTACCGGGGAAGAAATAGAAAAGGTTGGTACATAGTTTCTGAGTTGAGTGTCTGTTTGGCGGACCTTGAAGGAGCCGAGCGCTCCCCCTCACCCTTCCCTCTCCCCCTTTTGAAGGGGGAGAGGAATAAGGTGAGGGGGGTTAGGTCTTTAACGCGCGGCAACGCTTAGCGGGGAGTTCGAACCGGATGGTTTCTCCACGTGCCACAGTGGCAGAGGGGTGAAGCTTGATGCGCATCGTCTTGGCGCCGACGGCTACCTGACATTCCAGCGTGTCGCCCATGAAGATAACCGCCTCCACCTTTCCTTGCAGGATGTTTTCATTCTGATTCAATGGCCCGGTGAATAGGTTCACATCTTCAGGGCGGATTACAATGACCACTGTTTCTCCTACAGTCACGCCATCGGGGAGCATGCACTTGAGGCTGCCGCTGGAGATCTCTACTTCTCCTGGCTGCCCTAGCTTCTTTACCCGCCCTTCGAGAAAATTAGTCAGGCCGATGAAGTTGGCAACAAACCGTTCGCGGGGAAATTGGTAGATCTCGACGGGAGGTGCCTCCTGAACGATTCGGCCTTGGTCCATTACGGCGACCATGTCCGACATCGTGAGCGCCTCTAGCTGGTCATGGGTAACGTAGAGCGTAGTGATGCCGAGGCGCTTGACCAGCTCGCGGATCTCGAAACGGGTTTCCTCTCTGAGCTTTGCGTCCAAGTTGCTGAGCGGTTCATCGAGGAGCAAGACCCGGGGTTCTTTGACCAGGGCGCGGGCCAGGGCGAGCCGCTGCTGTTGGCCGCCGCTGAGAAATGGCGCGGGGCGGTCCTCCAGGCCGTCGAGCTGGACTAGAGAGAGGGCGGCAAGCACTTTTGATCGCATCTCTTGCCTGGAGAATCTGCGTTTCGTTTCCCTCAGCGGAAAGGCAACATTTTCGAATACATTCATATGCGGCCAGATCGCATAGGATTGAAAGACCATGCCGATGTCTCTCTGATAGGGCGGGATGGAGATCCTTTGATTAGAGGAAAAGACGAGATCGTCGCCGATGAAAATTTCCCCCTCTTGAGGGGTCTCCAGCCCGGCGACGGAGCGTAGGGTTGTTGTCTTACCGCAGCCGCTTGGGCCGAGCAGCGTGTAGAACTGTCCCTGTTGCGCCTCCAGGCTAATGCCGCGCACGGCACGGACCTCGCCCTGATCCGTACTATAGCTCATCTGGAGGTTGCGGACGCGGATCACGACCCAACCACTTGAACGGCGTGTCGGCGAAAACCGATGAGGCGGACCACGACCGTGAGAAGCAGAAGGGTGATCATCAATAAGGTTCCAATGGCAGCCACAGCTCCCACATAGCCTTCGTCCCACATGTTCCAGATAAGAATGGCCAGGACTTGGTTCTTTGGCCCCTCATAGAGGATCAAGGGCATGCCAGCGATGCGCACCGCATGGAGCACCACCCAGATCCAGACCCCGACGAAGCTGGGGAGCATGAGAGGAAAAAAGATCCGCCACATCGTGCGCCAAGGTGGGGCGCCACTCACATAAGATGCTTCTTCTAATTCCTTATGGATCTGTAGGATCGAGGCATTCATGGAGCGGGTGCCGTAGGAAAGGAAGTTGGCGGTGAAGCCTATGGAGATTGCCCAGATGGTCCCATAGATGGGGAGGAAATCCAACTTGAGGAAGACCCAAAAAAAGGCGATACCCATAACAATCCCCGGAATGGCATGGGGTACGAAGGCTAACTGGTCGAGCAGTTTCCTCCCCCAGAACTTGCTCCGGACGACCACCAGAGAAACAAAAAAAGAGAGCAGCGTGGTAGCGGTAGCCGTCGTCACCACCATGACCACGGTATTTGTCAGGGCGGTCGCCACCTCGCCGTATTGGGCGAGTAGACGATAGTTCTTGAGCGTCAGCCCCTTTAGGGCATCCAAGGATGGGGTCTGAAGGAAGGGGAGGAATGAGGTGTAGAGAAATACCAAGAAGGGCAGGACGATCGAGAGGAAGAGAAAGAGCAGAACTATTCCCAAAGCTGGATAGCTCCACCTCCCAAGATCCAGTTGGCGCGGGCGATATCCTTTTCCCGTGATGATCGTATATCTTTCTGCTCGACCGATCATCCGGGTGTAAAAATAGGTTGTTACGACGGCAATCACTAGATAAACCATGGCTAAGGCATTGGCTTGGCCATAAACCGGCAGGAAGGTAGCAGAGCGAACGATGGCGTAGATCTTGGTGCTAAAGACATAGATGCCCGCAGGAAGGCCGAGGATGCCAGGGATCTCAAATACCTCAAGGGCAGTCATTCCCTGATAGATCATCACGGCGGCTAGACCAGGGGCGAGGAGGCGGAGCGTAATCTTTCGTGCGGTGGAGATAGGTTTAGCCCCGGAGACCGCTGCCGCCTCCTCCAGAGCGGGGTCCATGCTGCGCATGAGCGGGACGAGCATCAGAAAGGCTGTGGGCACGAGTCTTAAGCCTTCGAGAAAGATCATCCCGCCAAGGGAGTAAATATCGATGGTGCGGGCTTCCGGGCCAAAGAGCTCCTTGAGGAGCTTGTTGATGAAGCCGATACGCGGGCTTAGGAGCAGGACCCAAGCCATCGCCTGTAACATCCCAGGCACAGCCAAGGTCATGGGTACGCCGGCATAGATCCAGAGCTTCCCGGGCATGTTGGTGCGCTCTACCAGCCACGCCAAAGAGACTGCCAGGCTGATTCCCACGGCCACGCTCCCGGCCACATAGATGATCGTATTATGGAAAAGTTCGTAGGTCCCAGGATCACTATAGACCTTGAGGTAATTGACCACTCCCATGGTGGCGAGAGAAAAATCTGTAGGGAGACGAGCGGTACTGAAGCTCCCTAGGATGAGAAAAAAGAGAGGGGCAAGTACCAGAAAGAGAACGAGAAAGAATACCCCGTGCTGCCAGAGATGGAATCGAGACGGGGCGCGCATCTTTTTTATCTTCCGCGCCGCCTTCCGCCGGCCCGGAGCCAGAGGTCATCCCAAAACTCTAACAGTTTCGGATGGACCTCCAGCTCAATGGCCGGGTCTCTAAAACCAGCCTGTTTCCCCAAGATCTGATCGGCAAAAGGGAGAAATTCCTTGCGCCGTAAATCCTTATGGACCGGCGGGGCGAAGTCGGAGAGGTATTGGGCGATTTGACCTTCTTTGCTTAGAAACCAGTTGATAAAGAGACGGGCGGCATTGATATTCGGCGCGCCCTTCAGGATCCCCATCTCCGAAACCGCAGCCGGCACCGGTTCAGGACAGGTGTAGCTTACAGGGGCGCCGTCCAGAGTTTTCTGATAGACCCGGTATTCCGCAGCCGGGACATTAGCGTAAAATTCACCCGCAGCGGTTAGCTCTAACATGGCGTTCATCCCTTCTCTACGGAGCTGCGGTTTCACTTCGGTAAATAGTTTCGTGAGAAAGTCCTTGGCCCATTTCTCCCCCTTGACCTTCCATACAACCAGGGCCCAAAGCTGCGGCCGGTTCCCCATAGCCAGATTGCCGTTGCGCCATAGTGGATTGGTCAGCAGATCCTCCCACCTCTTCGGGAGAGCTTCTTTCTTCACCAATTTGGTGTTGTAAGCCATGCACCAATAGCGTAGATGCATGCCGACCCAGAGCCCTTCGGGGTCAAACGTTCCCTCTGGGTTGTTCTTCAGATTGGGAATGTTTCTCATGTCCTCCAATGCGCCTTCCTCTTTGTACATGAAAAAGCTTCCCCCGAGGCCAGTGAGTATGTCAGTGACTATCCTTTTATTCTTAAAGGCCACCAAGGTCCTGATGGCACGGTCCTCGTGGCTCGCGCGGGAGTATTCCATAGCGATGAACGGATAGCGCTCTTTGAAAGGCCGGAAGAGGACTTCAGCCTGGGGTGGATCTATGGTTGAGAAGAGACGCAGCTTCCCCTCTTTTTTGGCCCCGTCGATCCAGCCCTTTGGCGCCTGGAGTTCTTTGTCAATGTCGGAGAGAATAGCAGACTCGAGCTTGAGTTTTTTGAGCATCTCCTCTGTGGACTTGGGTAGGGATTGAGAGTAGGCATTGTGGGCCGCGACGGAGAGGAGCGACACAAGGAGCGATACAACCAGAAATAAAGCTCTTCTCAGAGGCATGGTTCTTTCTCCTTTTCAGAATAGCTCGGAGCAAAGCCTATGCCTTTTGTTTGCCCGGTGTCAAGCTTGCGTATTGGCAGTTATGGATTTCGAGTTCCGGGTTCCTAGTCTCGAGTTAACCCGAAACTCGAGACTCAAAACTCGAAACTATTTAAGAGATCTCGATAAAGTAGGGGATGGCCCTTATCCCGATGCTCGCGGCCAGCAATATAAGAGAGGTGAGGGCGAAGGGGTAAAAGCGGGGCACCTGGGTCATCTGTTGCTTGGTGAAAAAGGTGGTCTTTTCTATGCGGTTGATGTGGAGGTATGCCTCTTCGACTTGCCTTGCGTCCTGAACGTCGTAGTAGTCTCCTCCGGTAGCCCTCACGGCGCCGATCAAGCGGGGGGCGTCTCTGGCCTTTTCTACTTCAACCCCGATAAAGTAGATTTTGAACCCAGCCTCTTCAGCTTTCTGGATTGCCATGAAGGGATCCCGGCCAGTGTTGTTCTCACCGTCCGTCAGGATGATCATCAATTTACCTTCGCTCCTGCTTCTGTCACGGGATTGTTGCTCGGAAAGGTGGATCGCCGTGAGGATTCCCTCACCTATGGCAGTCTGTCCTTCGCTGGCTAAAGTCTTGTTGTCAACCATGCGAAGGTAACTAGTCAGATAGGGGGTATCCACCGTCATGGGGGTCACCACGTAGCCATTTTCGGAGAAGACTACGACGCCAATGCGATCGCTCCGCCGTTTTTGCACGAAGGTGATCATCGCATCCCTCACTGCGTCCAGACGGGTCTTCTCTTTCTGGGCTATGCCCAACCGTCGTCTTTCGATTGCGCCCTTTAAGTCGATGGGCTCCTGCATGCTGGAGGAAAGGTCAAGGACCAGGATGATGTCCAGTCCCTCCTTCATGACGCTGTGTTCTCCGGAAGGAAGGACTGGATTGATTACAGCGATTAGGAGTAATCCCAGCGCCAGGTACTCCAACATCCCGGGTAAGTGTACGAGCGGCGAGGCCGGGCGGATTCTCTCGCGCAGATAAAAGAGAAGAGGATGTGTGAAATAGCTTTTTCTTCTCCGCCACTTGATAAACAGCACTAGCAAAACGAGGGGCAAAAGTCCGTAAAGCAAGTCGAGCCGGGTAAAGATCATTTTCTCAGCCCCTAAGATTCCGTTGAAAAAGAGCCATCTGCCCGCCAGCCCAGAAGTATCTTTCCGGTTCGATGCAATACACTCGTCTTACGCTCGAAGGTTATTACGCTTGAACCTTCTCGTCCGGTGCATCGGCCCTTCAAGACACCTCTGTGCTGGCGGTTATAACGCTCTTAATTTTGCTGCGACCTCACGATCCTCTCCAGGCCGTCCAGCATCTCGTCACGTAAAGCTCCGTCCTCCTGAAAGCCGTCCTTTCCATAGCAGGCCGTGTCGCACTTCTCTAAGATACCTTGGATCTGGTGGCGGAGAGATCCATTAACGTTTGCTTTCTCCAGGGCCATCTCGATCTCCTCCGGGGTGAGGCTCGTCGCCTCGATCTCTAGCCACAGGCTCAAATATTGGCGCAGGAATTGGGATACCTCCGAGTAGAAGCGGATTTGATCCGGCGGCGAATCTCCCTTGATGGCTCGTATCCTGGCCAAGTTCTCCTGCACGAACCTTGCCCATGCCCTGGGGCTAAGGCGCTTTCTGGTCGGTCTCTCGCTGTGCAGAGTGTTCCAGGTCCATCTCGCGCTACGGACAGCGAGAAAGATCATCCCGGTAAGTCCGAGAATGAGAGCGATAGACCCATGCTTCAAATCTACGCTGTGAACCGGCTTGAAGTCTCGGGGCTTAAGCAGTCCCCCATGCAGGGTGCTGCGCAGGCCGACCTTAGTGGCGGGAACCTGAGCCGCCTGGGCCTCGGTTTCCTTTTTTTCGATCCCAGGCAGCCGCTTAAAATAATAGAGATTGAAGGAGGGTACGGTGAGCTCGCTCTTGCCGCTTTCGTAGGAGCTTAGAAGGAGGGTAACCTCAAGGAGTCTTTTGTTCCGCTCCCACCCCCCTCGCTGGATAGTGACTGCGCGTACCACAAAGGGCGTCAAAGGGAGATTCTCCTTCTTCAGGTTGTCCAGCACAAATTCCACGTCCCTATCGTGGATCGCTTGAATCGTATAGGTAAGTGTGTCACCCACCCAGAGGGCGGTTTTATCCAGGCGGGTCGTGATAGAGATCTTCGCCTCCTGGGGGCTTTTTTTCTGCGGAGCCGCGCCCAGGGTGATGATCAAGACGATCGCCAATAATAGATAGAGATTTGAGAGAGAACCTACCATGCCCTTCCCTGTCTCTATCTCTGTCTCTGTCTGCATCTCTCCCTTCATCCCTTTAACCCTTTGGCCCTTTTTCTGGCAAGAAAGAAGCCAATGATCGAGTCGAGATAGGGCCTTCCTGTCTGGAGAAAGAGATGGTCTAGATTGAGTCCGTAAAGGGAACGCTCTAGGGCAACTTTTCGTTCTCGCATTAACGTCTCGTAGCGCCGGCTCTGTTTGTCTGACAAACGGAAAAGCATCTCTCCTCCGTGTTCCGCATCTCTTAGGCGGAGGAAGCCCTTTCCTTTAGGTAATATCTCCTCCCGGCCATCCTCGATGATGACGGGGATGAAATCGTGTTTCTGCACTAAGCGGTTGAGGGAGCGTGAGGCAAAGATCTCCTCATGAGTGATGAAATCGGAGATGTAGAAAAGTAGGGTGGATCTCTTTAATCGGGGCTCCAGGTATTCCAAAGGGCGAAGCAAGTTGGTTCCCATCGAGTTCGTTTTGGCCGCCCAAAGGGCTTCCAGGATCTTCCATACCTGGGTGAGCCCCTTTCTCGGCGGGATATCCACTTCGATGACATCGGTAAAGCCGAGCAGGCCAACCATCATGCTGTCGCTGGCAGCGGAGAAGGCCAGGGTCGCGGCAACCTCGAGGAGCAGCTCCCGCTTCGATTCGTCAACCGTGGCGAACTCCATCGAGCGGGAAAGATCGGCCAGGATGATGGCGCTCAACTCCTTTTCTTCAAAGGCCTTCTTGACATATGGGGTGCGCATCCGCGCGGTAACGTTCCAATCGATCTGGCGATAGTCATCGCCGTGCTGGTAGCGCTTGTGTTGATCAAAGTCAAAACCCCGACCCCGTATCGGGCTGCGGTAGTCTCCCACCCGGTGATCCCGCACTGCCTTCAGGGTGTAGATCTCGATGTATCGGAGTTGCTCCATCAGTTGCTTAGGGATCATGCCCTCGCTCCGCTCGGAATCTCAAATTGCACATCTCAAATTTTGAGATCTGAAATCTGCCATTTGGAATCCCGAAGGGCTTAGGGGATGGGGACTCTCCCCAACATCTCCTCAATGATTTCATCGGGGGAGATATTCTCCGCCTCTGCGCGCACGGTGCGGATCAAACGGTGCCTAAGCGCGTCCGGAGCGATCCGCTTGACATCCGCGGGTAGTACATAGTCCCGTCCGTGGAAAAAGGCCGTGGTGCGGGCCAGGGCAAGGAGGTGCTGGGCCGCTCGAGGCGAGGCGCCATGTAGGATCATCTCCTTAACGATCGGGAGGCTTGTGGCCTCGCTGTTCCGGGTTGCCCGAACGACGCGAATGATGTACTCGCGCAGCACTTCGCTTACGTGAATCCTGGTGATGAACCTACGAAAGCGGATCACATCAGAAGGAGTCATCACTTGGCTCACATTCATCCCTCCCAACTTAAGGGCTAGCATGGAAGCCTCATCGGCTCGGGAGGGATAGTCCACCTTCACCTTCAGGGCAAAGCGGTCGGCCTGAGCCTCCGGCAGGGCATAGACCCCTTCCTGCTCGATGGGGTTCTGTGTGGCCAGGACCCAGAAGGGTTCTTCCAGAGGGTAGGTCGTCTCACCGATGGTGACCTGCCGCTCCTGCATGGCCTCCAATAAGGCGCTCTGCGTCTTCTGTGTGGCGCGATTGATTTCGTCCGCGAGGATCAGGTTGGCAAAAATCGGTCCCTTTTCCGTGCGAAAGGAGCTGAGCGTGCTGTCGAAGATGCGTGTGCCAATAATGTCAGCCGGTAGCAGGTCGGGCGTAAATTGTATGCGTTGGAACTTGGCGCTGATAGTGCTCGCCAACGTCATAACTGTGAGAGTCTTGGCCAGGCCAGGCACCCCTTCCAGGAGAATATGGCCGTAGCCCGTCTTTTCCTGCTCGCTACGTTTGAAGGTGTATGGGATCTCCGCGAAGAGGCCGATCAGGAGACGTTGAATCAACCACTCCTGGCCTACGATGACCTTGTTGATCTCCTGGGCGACTCGCTGGATCGCTGAGAAGACTTTTTCGTGCGTTAGATTGTCTGTGTCTTTCATCATTTTTGTCTCGCCATGTGCTTTCCGCAAAGCGCTGAGCGCCAAGTCTAGATCAGCATCGCCGTGAGGAAGATCCCTAGCGCCGCTAACAAGAACCGCTGGTAAGCATCTTCGTATTCGACGGCCATTTTGAAACCCTCGATGTCCCTTTCTTTCAGGACGATCTCGGCAAATACGACTTCCAGCTCCTGACCGGTGAAAGAGCGATAGGCGTTCCCTCCGGTCGTCTCAGCCACCCAGCGCAGGCTCCTCTCGTCAAAGCGGGTGATAATCCTGTTTCCTTCTTTATCCTCCAGGTATTTGATTTTTTCCCCCTCCCAGGCAATCGGGATCGGGGCGCCTTCATGGGAGCCGATCCCGATGGTGTGCACCTTGATTCCCTGCCTCTTAACCTCCTGTACAGCGCCCTCTAACTC
>JBOHVJ010000436.1:0-10543 GCA_050735075.1 Binatia bacterium | reverse complement strand
GAAGCATTCCACGCACTCGTCCTCGTTGACTGTAGCGCGCCCGATGTCTGGATCGATATGGATGGCTCCCACAGGGCATACCGGCAGGCAGTTACCACAGGCCACGCATTTATGGGGATCAATCTTCATATAATCTGTTTATAACCCCTATTTACAATAGTCACTGATAAGTAGGCAAGGTCTATTGGGCTCTAGTGCAAAAATATGATGTCCATCCTCATCGCAGGGAGAAGCCCATGTATCATCGAGGTTTCTCCCTTTTTTCATTCCAGGTTACCCTGCGGCCCCCTTCGGGTGGGCTCTCCAACAGCCTGGGCCTGCCTTCAACCTCCTCCTCCCTGTGTCTCAGCCCTCCAGGTTTCCACCCCTCGGAACGATGCAGCTCAGGACTGCGGATGGGGCCTGCACCGAAGCAGGGGAGACGTCCGACACTGAAGATGCTCGAGGAGAAGGAAACCAGGGATTAAGTGTCTAGGAGCAGAGAAGCAGAGGCCCGTCGGCTCCCGCTGAGGGGTAGGCCCTATCGGCTTCTCTTGAAGGAGGAGAAAATCTCTTGCCTAGCCCTGAAGATGCTTCTTGAAAAACTCGAGCGTTCTGCCCCAAGCCTCCTTGGCTGTCTCTCCATGGTAGCGATCGGGGTTGGTGTCGTTGTTGAAGGCATGCTTGGCGCCGGGGAAGATTTTATAAGTGAAGGACTTGTTGTACTTCTTCATGGCTTCCTCAGTGGCCGGGATCCCCTTGTTGACTCCCGGGTCCTCTCCCCCGTAATGAGCTAGAACCGGGGCCTCGATGTTTTTCACCAAGTCTATGGGGTTTGGGCTTCGACCATAGTATACGACTGCGGCCTTAAGACCGCGAACTTGGGTGGCAACTGCGAATGTCATCGCTCCGCCCCAACAAAAGCCGGTGACCCCAAGCCGGTCTGCTCTCACCTCGGAAAGACCACGGAGATAAGCGAACCCCGAATCTGTGTCCTCAGCGACACCCTGCCATGGGGCCAGTTCGCTGATGTTGCTTAGCCCTTCGCCTTTCGGGTTCACCTTTTGGGTTCCACCCTGGCGGGATAGAAAGTCGGGCGCTACGGCTACATATCCCTCTTTGGCAACCCGCCTGGCCACGTCTCGGATATGATCGTTTAGACCGCGATTCTCGTGAATGACGATGATCGCAGGGTACTTGCCCGAGGCCTTGGGCCGGCTGAGGTATCCGGAAACGGTCCCGGCCTTACCAGGGTACTGCGCTTCATTGGAGACCAGGGCCGGATCACCTGGGTCCACTTGGGCCGCGTAGCCGATCGAAGGAACAAAAGATTGGATTAAAGCATTGGCCGCGGCAATACTGCCGGTTATCGCGACGGCCCTAAGGATGAAATCCCGGCGAGTGATCTTGCCTTCCTCATACTCCTGAATAAGTCTTTTTACTTCCTCCGGCATAATTTCCTCCTTTGCCTAAATCCACTATGTGTATGTAACATCAGAAAAAGTAAGCCCCTGGGCCCTTACCGTCCAGGAGCTTAATACGAACATTATCTTTTCCGTCCAACCAGGCTAGCTCTATTCCGAATATTTTTCCGCTCGGAAGGACTCATGGCAACCTTTGCAGGTACCGCTAAGGGCTTTAATACCCGCCTTAACTTTGTCGTCATCTTTCGCAGCAGCGGCTCCAGCTAGTTCATTGGCTGCTTTCCTCAGCTTGCCAGGATTCTTGCTGAATTCATCCCATTTGTCCCAGATCTCTCCCTTGGCTTTGGTTTTTCCTTTTGTGCTCCCCTTGGGGAAAAGGTCAGGAATCTTCTCAGCATTGCCCATGATCTCTTTGGCCTTCGTCTCTACCGCCGCATAGTCCTTTTCTTCCGCAGCTCCCTTGATAGCCTTCGCGGCAGCGGCGTTGGACTTCATGAGCTTCTGTCTCTTCTCAATTACATCTGCCTGGGCAAACAGCTGTGAAGAGATAAAAAGTGATAAGAGTCCAAATAAACCTGCCCATAAAAATTTACTTTGATGCATTGATTTCTCCTTTCTTGTTGTCGATGTTTTTAACTCCCTTTGTTGATCTTTTTAACCTCATTCAGTAGGGTTTCTGTAGCGTTCGGGAGGAGATCCGCTTCTTTGCCGCTGGGTCGGATGTTCTTATAACGGACGACCCCCTCCTTGTCGATAAGGATATAAGAACGTCTGGCTAACTTTCTCTCCTGATCCCACACACCAAAGGCCGTCATCACCTTTCCATCCCGGTCACTGAGAAGCGGATAGTTGATCTTGGCGAAATCGGCAAAGGCTTTTTGGGAGAAGATCGCGTTGGCGCTTATCCCCAAGACCTCAGTATTTTCCCCCTGGAATTTTGTATAATTGTCCGAACCGGACGCTTGCAGTTGCTTGATTCAAGTGGGGCTGAAGTCGAGGACATAAAAATTGATGAGGACATTTTTTCCGTGCAGGCTGCTTAGCTTGATTTTCCCCCCTTTGGTGCTGTCAAGCTCAAAGTCTGGGGCTTTCTGTCCCACATCAACGGCAGAGGCAGAAAGGGCTGTTGCCAGGAAGAAAGAAAGTAAAAGGATCAGGGTCAGAATAACTCTCTTCAGGGGTTCCATCCTAACCTCCCTTAAAAATAAGATCCCTCATAAGAAACGCTCTACAAATGGGCAAGTTTATCTCCTACTCAGCTATCCCTGTCAAGCCCCAAATGGGTATTTTTATGCCTACCTTTTTAGAGACATGGTTGACTGTTTGACGAAAATGGTTCAAAGGCCATTCAAAAAGGCCGGTACGATTAAAAACGTTGTTCGTGTTCGTGGCTCGTGTTCGTGAACGACCACGAAAACCGAGCACGGCAGCATCAGCCAATCCCTTCTCTCACCGCTAAGACTGCGGCCTCAGTACGGTTTTTGACCTGAAGTTTGCGGAAGAGCGCTTTCAGATGCATCTTGATCGTTTCACGAGAGAGGTTAACCAGGCGGCTCATCTCCTCGTTGCTCAGTCCCTCCGCGAGGAGATTAAGGATCTTAAGCTCCTGTTCGGTAAGGCTATATTTCTGGCTTAACGCCTTTCTTCTCTCTTCTTCGGATAGGTTGTCGTGGCCAGAGGTTTGGTTGAGGGTCAGGTGTGCCAAGTAAGGAGAGGGGTGGGCTTTGCCCAGATGGGTGTGCCGGATGATTTCTATAAAATCCTTTTGATCTGCATCCTTGAGGATATAACCGGTCGCCCCAGCCCTTAGAGCGGAGATGATCTTTTCGTCATCGTCATGGATAGAAAGCATGAGGATCTTGGTCTTCCGTACGAGGCTCGATATAAGTTTAGCTGCCTTGATCCCATCCATCTTGGGCATTCTCACGTCCAAGAGGGCTATGTCCGGCTCTTTGTCTTGAGCCTTGAGGACTGCCTCCTGACCATCCCCCGCTTCGGCGACCACCTTGATATCCCTTTCACTCTCGATCAATTTTCTTAGGCTCTGGCGGAAAAGCCTTTCGTCATCAGCGATAAGTACCTTAAGTGCCATAGGCCGCACTCCGTTTCTCAGCACTAATGGGCAAGATTACTGAGACCGCGAAACCTCCGCCCTTTCGACTCTCCGCCCAAATTTTTCCCTGATGGGCCTCGGCGACGAGCTTACAATATGGAAGCCCTAACCCTGTGCCCGTCTCTACTTTTTCCTGATCTCGGGAGTAAAAACGATCGAAGATTCTAGGCAAGTCTTCTTTGGGTATGCCCATGCCTTCATCTTCTACGCGCAGAAGTATCTGGGGTTCTGATCTCCCATCGGCTACCAGCAAGGAGGTGAAAATATAGATACGACCGTGATCTGTGGAAAACTTGATGGCATTGCTGAGCAGATTGGTGAGTAGACGGGTTAGTCTTCTCTTATCGGCGATCACATCGATATGGGGCGGGTTAGAACGATTCAAGACTTGGATTCTTTTCTCCTCTAGCTCCGGACCCAAGATGCGGAGACTGGTTTGGATCGGCTCTTCGATTCGAAATGGGCTCAGAGAAAGGGGTAGCTCACCGAAATCCAAGCGGTAGAGGTCCAGCATCTCATTGACCATCCCGATGACTAAATCACCCGCGCTCAAGAGATCCGCGAGGATTTTCTTTCTCTGCTCTCCGTTGACCTCTGGCTGAGTGTCCTGTAGCCGCTCTAATGTTTTTTTGATGCCGAGCAGCGGGTTTTTGAGATCATGTGCGATCATGTGGGCCATAGCCGCCCTCTTCTTCTCCGTTTCCGCTAGTTCTTCGCCTCTCTCGGCAAATTTTCTTTCCAGTTCCTGGCGGTAGCTTTCCACCTCAGCCTTCGATCTGCGGAGTTCCTCCAGCATGCGATTGAACGAAGCTGCCAGCACGCCGATCTCATCCCTGGAGTTGGTGCTGACCGCGACCGTATAGTTACCGCTAGCGACCTGTTCGGTCCCCTCCACTAATTCTTTGAGTGGTCGGGTCAAGCGGCGACTTAAAATCCAGGAGACCGAAAGGGCTAAGCCAATGCCAACAAGAGCAATAACGTAGAGGGTCCTTTGGAGCGTGGCGATCGCCGACGTCATCTCCTGGGATGGGAAGAGGAGCGTGATAAGACCTTCTTTTCCTCGGGAGGTTTCAAGGGGAAGACGGATCTCTAATGATGGGGACGGTCCTTCGCGATGCCATTGAAACTCTGCATCATCGATGCCCTCTGGGATCGCGCCGAATGCTTTTGTCGCTAACAAACTGGCTCCCTCTGCCGAGTAAGAGCGGCCGCCGACGGCGATGGCGACTTTGGCGCCTGCTGTCTGTTCCAGTTCTCTAAGCAAATCGCGGTTCAGTGCATAGCCAGCACTGACCACGCCCATAAAGCCCATGCCTTCGCTTTCAATGCTCTCAGCGGCGCGTAAGTAAGCATTTCCGTCACGTTCCTCGACCCCATAGGTGGCTAGGTCGCGCATCCCTCGGAGGAGGCCTTGGACATCTTTCGCTAAGGCTGGACGGTCGCCATAGCGAGAGGGATCATGGACCCGGAGAAAAATCTCTCCCTCCGCATTGAGGATCTCAATGAAATCTAACTCTACCGATCCCACCAAAGGCAATAGAAGCTGGAATAAATCGTTGCGGTCCTTTCTCTTCAGGGTATCCTTAACGCCTGGCATCTCTCCGATCCAACTGACTATCCCGGTGGCGGTCTCTTGTTTCTCCGCCAAGAGGAGCTTGACCCGCTCAGCTTGGGCCTTGGACTTTTCCGCAAAGCGCCGCTCTAAAAGCGTGGAGAAAGTATTGGAGGTCCAGAGGATTGCCAGACCTATTGGAAGGAGAATGACGAGCAGAGAAGAGAGAAGAAGCTTGTGTAACAGGCTTCTCATGGACTATTCCCAGGCGAGTTGTTTCGGCTTGCAAATCTACTGAACCCCACCATCCATTCCCGTACCGCGCCGGTAGGTGTTCCGCGTGAAATTAGAAGCTGCGGGCGGATGAGAGGATAGAGACCTTCACGGATATTCCCGTCTGTAGGAAGCTTACCTTCAACCCCCAAGACCTTGACTCCCTGGATTCCAGCCTCTTCCAAACGCACAATACCATAACCGATGGATCCTTCGATCCTCTTAACGGTTCTAAGAATCTTTTCTTTACTCGCACGTATAGTGAAGGCCTTTTCCTGGCCGTTAAAGCCCTTGCCGAAAAGGGAGTCAATAAAGATTGTGTAGATGGCTGAGCTCTTCTCTCGCGTCAGAGGGATGATACCCTTATTTTTACCCCCGACCTCATGCCAGTTAGTGATCTGCCCTAAGTAGATTCTCCGAATCTGGTCGAGGGCGAGGCTACTAACTGGATTTCCGGGATAGGTGAGAAGGATAATGGCGTCTTGACCAAAGGGTTCTACCTGGAGGTCCGCTTTTTCTGCGGGATTAAGACTGCGAGTTATGAGCCCGATATCGATCTCACCCCGGCGGGCAGCGTTGATCGCGTAATTGGTACCGCCACCCCGGACGTCAACCTCAATTCCTGGATGATCTTTGCGAAATTTAATCGAGAACTGTTCTGCCAGAGGGGTTATGGACTGGGCGCCGGCGATAGTGATTTTCTTCTGCTCGCTCTGGGCTTGAACCGGCAAGGGCATCGTCAGGAAAAACAGGATTAAGAGAAGGTTCAAAACAAATAGGTTTCCGATCATAAGGATTCCCCTCAGAGTGGACTACCTATATTGTGCCCACTGGATCGCAGTCAGGGTCGAATAAAGAGCGTTAAGCTATCAGACCGATGGGGTTAGAATCAAGAGCGGCCACTCTTTCATGGTTTCCTGGTCATGGAATAGCTTGATGGTGTCACCGCGCCGCCATAACTCCGTTTGGTCTCGGTAGTGAGGAGAGAAGAAGTGGCCGGATTGCCCTGAAGGGAGAATAAACCGGGAGCGCTCCCAATCCCCCAGATCCATGACCATCCTAAGCGACGGTCCCACTACGTGGTCATATGGGTTGGAGTAGCGGTAAAAGCCCATGTTAATGGTTACCCCGTTACCGGGGGAGGGAAATGGACCGATGGAGAAAAGAGGCTTCAGGATTTTGCTTCGACCCAGGGGATGATGCAGGGTCAGAGTGTGGAGCCTTCCCCAGCTCCAATTTTCCATATCAGCTCCCAGGCGAGCGCTAAGTTCTTCCTGGGCCTCGCGTAGACTCTTCTCCACTGCGGCTATCCGCGAGCATGATTCAAACCATGGCGATTGGGGATTCTGGAGGATTTGGGCTATCGGGAAGAGGGATTGATTAAAGATTTCGCTATACGCAAGAAACAGCTCTTGACCTAAATCGGGTAAGAGGAGGTTCATCATAAGTCGCTGGTAAAAGGCATGAAAGAATGCAGCTTCGAAGTTCTTCTCAGAGCAGTTGCCGTCCCATCGAATAAGCTTTGCGACAACTTTCTTGAGTGAGGCGTCTTTACAGGCGATCTCCTCCAGATCAGTCCTGAGAGCTCCGATGATCTCCCTTCCGTGCAGCGAGCATACATCTTGCTGAATGGCAGCCATGTCGTCCGGAGAGAATTTTTCCTTTGCCGTTAAGAGCTCCTTGATACGCCGTATCCGATAGGGAGGGTCGAAGAAACCAGAGAGATGGTAGGGATAGGAGTCATCTGCAATAGGGTTGTTCGCTGTGGCGATCACACCTTCTGATGGATTATAGAGACAGGGGAGTTCGCTAAAAGGGATATGGCCTTTCCAATCGAACTCACCGCTCCAACCGGGAAGGGGGAGGAGAGAGCGAGGAGAGGGGCGTATAGGGACTCTGCCTGCGAGGCTGTAACCGATATTGCCATGGATATCGGCATAAACATAATTTAGTGTTGGAGCCACCTGGTAGGAGAGACTTTGAAGGAACTCATTCCAGTCGCGCGCCTGATTAACTCCATAGAGGGCGCGAAACTCCTCGCTCGGATCGTGGGCTGTCCATTTGAGGGCAAGCACTTCCTCGACTGCGCCTTGCTGCGTGAAGTCACTTACAATAGGCCCGTGGTGGGTGAACCGAATCCTTCTTTTGACTTCCTTTCCACCCCGTATCCGGATCTTTTCATCTTCGCATTCCATTTTCGCCCATTCACTGCCCGCTAGATAAAGATCGGGCTCGTTGGGATGGATCTTCTCACGATATAGGTCGGCGTCATCGCAGAGGGCCGCGGTTACACCCCAAGCGATCCAGCGGTTGTGGCCGAGGTGAACGCATGCAGAGCCAGGAATGGAGGCTCCCCACACGTCGAAGCCATCTCTCTCGCCACTGTTAGGCGCAGCCTTGAGATGCATAAGGTACCAGACAGAGGGGAGATTCATTCTGAGATGGGGATCATTGCATAGGATTGCCTTTCCTGTGGATGAGCGCCATGGCGCGATGACCCAGTTGTTGCTCCCTTGGCCTGCTACAGCCCAATCGGTCTGCTGAAAGGTCCCGCTCAGAAAGCGCAGGAATTCTCGCGAATCTTCTGCGACGGAGCGGGTGATGGAGGGATTCCCTTCCGGATAGGCGGGATATAGAGATTTAAGTTTAGCCTCCTGATTTTTCAATTTGTCTGTTACGGCGCTTATGACTAAGCGGGTGAAGAACGAGGTAGAGAGAAAAAAGGCGAATCCTTTCGTTATGGTCAGGCTGTCCTCAGGCCGCCAGGGTTCAGGCTGATACCGAAGGAGACGAAATTCCACGGGCAGATACTTTAGATGTGTTTCAATATAGCGGTTGACTCCTTCGCTATAGGCCAGTAGTCGATCCACAAATTCCTGAGGTAGGTGCTTGAGAGAAGCACATGCCGTCCTGCGGATACCCATGATGCGGACAAAATAGTCTAGATCCGCGGTCGTTTTTTCCCGGAACTGAACCGAAAGCTCCTTCCAGGGGACAGGCTTCTCTCCTAAGATTTCTGCCAGCCGCCCACAGAAAAATCGGCGGTTTGAGTCCATCTGCCAGAGTCTCTCCTGGGCATGGAGGTAGCCCTGGGCCATGAAGAGATCATGCTCGCTGGCAGCAGAGATATGCGGGATAGCGTATGGTCCCCAAAGGACTTTGACTTTTTCCTCTAGGCCGGGAATGAGGATGTTGCCCCGCCTTTGTGGGGTTGCCTTTCGGACCCAATGGCGGAGCAAGGATCGAAAGAGGGAAGAAAGTAGGTCTCGAGTCTCGGGTTTCTTGTTTCGAGCAAGCGGCATCCGATAGTTTTTCTTAACTCGAAACTCGAAACTCACAACTCAAGACTGAAACTCCTGCGAGGCTACATGATGGCCTTCACCGAAGGCCGATCTTTCATCCTCTGTAGCCATTTCCCCAGATTAGGCAGGGAAGGATCGGGCAGTACTCCAAACCCCTCCATGCGGAGGAATCGTGGGATGACCGCGGCATCGAGGAGGGAAAAATCTCCCGCTAAATAGGGTTGGTTACCCATCTCCCGTTCTAGCCGCTGCAAAAGGTTTTTGAGATCTTTCTTGGCGTTCTCAATAGTCTCCCGGTTTCTTTCCTTTTCGTCTTTCATCAGCTCCATCCGAAGTTTTTGGTAAGGGGGATCGAGATGATTGAGACCGTAATCGATGAGGATGCGGACGTTTGCCCTCTTAGCGTGATCTTTTGGCATCAAGGGAGGGTTGGGATATTTTTCTTCCAAATACTCGTTGATGACGCACGATTCGTAGAGGACTGTCTCTCCATCGATGATCACCGGCACCTTTCCGTAAGGGTTGAGTTTGAGAAAATCGGGTTTTTTCTGCTCCCCCTTTCTAAGATCAATAGGGACTGTCTCAAAAGGTAGCTTTTTTTCTCCCAAGACGACCTTTACCCGCTGGCAGTTAGGCGAGCTAGTAAAATCGTAGAGTTTGATCCGCTTTTCCGTGCTCATAGTCCTCCTCCTTTATTTTTTGTTTTTGTTTAGCTCAGGTAGGTTGCAAAGGCAAGCCCTTTGGGATTGCAAATGGCAAATATGGCAAATTTTAAATCTGAGATCTGCAAGAGAACCGGCTTTACTGCGAAAGGTGTTTGCCAGGTAAGAGCGGGGGGGCCTGCCCCTTGGCAGGAGCCAATGGGCCTCTGCCTTTCTGCTCCCAAAAGCTTAACCCGATCGGCTCTCTCCCTCTGCGACCGTTTGGTGTCGGATGTCTCCTTTGCTTCGGAGTAGACCCCTCCGCTCAGAGACTGTGTCGCAATTAGCCGTCCGCCCTTCGAGAGGGACGAACGGCTAAGTCTTTGAATTTCGGAGTGTCACCATCCGTTCGTGGTGAGCCTGTCGAACCATGAACGGAATTGCGACACAGTCTCTCAAGAAAAGGGGCATGGGACTCCGAGGGAAGGCTTCCCCGAAGGGTGCTTGCCACACCTTTTGATAGAGAGCCTTCAAGATAGCCTCGCGGCCTCGTCTTGCGGGCCTTCCACGGGCGCGTTGGCGGGAGGATTATTGTGCCCGTCCCCGGGCCGGCGTGACACGGTGTAGTGAATCCGGTCGTCTGGGCGTAGGTCGCGTGGCCTGTTGCTGATGGGATCGAAGTTGCGGCCGATTTTCGCCTCTGGGTTGATAGCGATATCAAGCTCGGCCAGGGCCTCCTGTTTGATCGGCAGCCCGACGGCGAGTCCCTTCTTGAGCATCCAGCGCAGAGAAATGTTGTTGAGAGCCAGATTCTCGTTGCCGCCGCCGATGTCAGAGTGGACGCCCCGAAACCATACCTGGTAACCTCCTTGCGTTCGCGTTGGCCGGAAGGCTTGGCGCCGCTCGTCGAGCGCCAGGGCATGGAAGCAGTGAGCCACGTTCCCAGGGAGAGTAAGCCAGTAACCTAGGTTGATCCGGCTGAAGGGGATGCCGATATCGATTGGAATACCGAAGGCGGCGACCACGTCCCAAAGACCCAGAAAACGGATCTTTGGGTGTGGCTCGGTAACCTTTCCCGTCTCAGGGTCAAGGATACCTCGGTGCGCAATAGTGTTGGCGAAGTGCAGGGCCAGAGCCGCGCCTCGACTGAAGCCTACGATGTCGATGGCCCTGTCGCCGTTGGCACAGCTTTGAGAAAGATGGCTGATTGCCTCGTTGATCCGTTCTTTTCCGCCGACGCCGAACGCCCCGCCGAGGAC
>JBOHVJ010000435.1:0-6991 GCA_050735075.1 Binatia bacterium | reverse complement strand
CCTCTTCCCAGGCAGAATGAGTCCAAAATGTTGCAAGTTAGATCAAACCGCAAGGACGAAAATCATTTATTTCTTCCCTCTCCCGCCAGCGGGAGAGGGCGAGGGTGAGGGTGGCTCTCCCGAAAGTCCGCTCATCCTAACCTTCTCCCTCAGGGAGAAGGAAAACTAACCGACAAAGATTTGAGACAGAAAAGCATCGAGCAACCCTATCTCTGTCTCTCTTCGTCACGGCATGACCAACCCTCCATTGACATGCAACGTCTGGCCTGTAATGCTGGCACTCTCCGCGCTACAGAGAAAATAAAAGGCCTCGGCAAGATCATTGGGCTGGCCGACACGACCGAAGGGAATTTCTGCTTCTCTCTGTCTCCTCATCTCCGGCGTCCAGTTCTTCGTGACGCGGGCAGTATCGGTAGGTCCCGGCGCCACGACATTGACCAGGACTCCATAAGAGGCAAGCTCCAGGGCCAAAGACTTGCTAAAGGCGATGACCGCCGCCTTGGCCGCAGAGTAAGGGGTGCGCAGCGCTGAGCCTGTGACGCCGTAGTTTGATGCAGTATTGACGATGCGTCCCCTGCGTTGGCGCTGCATGATCGGCGCCACTTCCCGACAAAAGAGAAAGGTCCCTTTGAGATTGATGTCGAGAACCTCTTTCCACTCCGCCCAACTCAACTCCTCGATACGCTTTCGGTGTATGCTCCCACCGGCGATGTTCGCAAGGATATCGATCCGGCCATGCCGCTGTAAAACACCTCCTACGATACCCTCAACCTCTGCTGCTCTCTTTACGTCAACACGAGCGACCTCAGCCTTTCCACCGCCCATCAAAATCTTGCTACGAACCTCTTCCGCTGCCGCTTCATCTTGGTCTGCAATGACGACGGATATCCCTGCGGCAGCCAGTCTCAAGGCCACAGCCCGGCCAATCCCGTTCGCCCCTCCGGTTATGAGCGCCACATCACTCATAGAGTCTCCAAACTCATTCGCTTCCGTATATGCGACTAATCTCTCCCCGATAGAGTTCCTCGACCTCCTTCCGGTCCACCTTGATCTTCTGAAAGGCGGTTACGCTCCTTACCCTCTCGGGGAAATCTCTTTCCAGGATGGCGATCTTGCGGATCTTCTCAAACTCTTCCAGCCTTTCATTGATCTTTTCCACCCGAGACCAAAGCATAGCTGCCAATTCTCCGGATCCAACAGATGACTCTTCCCTCTCCAATTCTGCTGCTATCCTGGCCTGCTCCGGCACCAGCAGGGCGGCGATAAAGGGACGACAATCGCCCAAAAGGATCGCCTGGTGAATGAATGGATCATTTTCCAGTAGGAGCTCGATGTATCTACGCGCGCCGCACCACAGAGGCCCGTCTCCTGGAGCCCCTACCCTCAAGGAAAATCATAGCCTTGCGCACCATACGCCGCTCCGTAGGGTAAGAGAGTCTCTTAATGGCTTCCTCAATAGGCAACCAACGGGCCTCTTCGACCTCCTCATCGTGCCAGCGCACATTGCCCTTGAGGCAGCGGATCAGATAAAAATAGACCCGCTTGAAGATCCTAATCGTCTCCCCTTCTTTGGTCTTGTTTGTGTACCAATAGGTAATATCGCCGAGCTTTGCAACTGCATTACCTTCCAGCCCGGTCTCCTCTCGGACCTCCCTGAGCGCTGTCTCCTGCGTCCCCTCACCTTCCTCCACGTGCCCTTTAGGCAGACACCACCGATTGCGCACGCGGATCAGGGCTACTTCTGCGACTCCCCTTTGTTTCCGGTAAACGACGCCTCCGGAAGATATTTCTCTGATCGTCCGCAGCGATCCTCCCATCTACTGGTCGGTATCCAAAAGCTGCTCTTCCAGCCACTTGAGATAGCTCTCATTCCCCTCCAGGATGGGCAGAGCGATGATCTCCGGGACCGAATAACTATGGAGCTCCTGAACCCTTTTTTTAAGGCGATCAAAGAGTTCTCTTTTGGTCTTGATGATAAGGAGCTCCTCCTCGCTTTGCTCCACTCGGTCCTGCCAGCGGTAGATGGATTGCACTGGCTTTACGCGGTTGACACAAGCTGCCAGTCGTTCCTCCACCAAGGCACGCGCCAGCCGCTCTCCTTCATCCGATGAACCCACAGTCACATAAACTACGATAAATCCATTCATAGGGTGCGATCTTACAACCGGCTTTCACCAGCAGTCAATCCACTAGTCAACCATTAATCCACCACCTCTGACTTGCCCTGCGGTTCTGTTGACACCACCGAGGGGGAGGAGAACGCCAGGGGAACCGACCGAGCAAGTTGCGTCCAGGCCCTGCCAGTTGGAAAAGCCACAAAATCGGGACGGGGAGGGGCCCTCAAGGTACTGGCCCATTTCCCCTGGCCGGAGGGTTCCGCCCCTGAGGTGGATGGGTATTGAGTCTCGGTACCAAACGACGATATACGGGAATTGCCAAACCGGAAACTCAACCTCGGCATGAAAACAAAAGACGCCATACGGAAAGAAATATGGTCTCTCATGGAAGAAAAAGAGGTAGCCCGCTTCCCCGGAGCTGAGGGAAGAATACCCAATTTTACCGGAGCGGAAAATTGTGCCCGGCTCCTTTCCCGGTCCCCCCTCTGGAAGGAGGCCGGAGTCCTTAAGGTAAATCCGGACTCCCCTCAGAGGGCCATCCGTCAAAGGGCTCTCGAGGAAGGGAAGATCATCTATATGGCGGTGCCCCGACTGCACGCGCCAAAGCCATTCATCGAGCTGGACCCAAAAAAACTAAAAGTCTCACCTTTCCACGCATCCACGATCAAGGGTGCAGCCAAACATGGCCGGCCTATCTCTCTAGAAGAGGTCAAAAAGATCGACCTGATCGTCTGTGGCTCGGTTGCGGTCAATCGAAATGGCGCGCGCATCGGCAAAGGTGGAGGCTATTCGGATCTGGAATATGCGCTCCTCAGAGAAGAGAAGAAAGTCGATCATCAAACCCCCATTGTCACTACGGTTCATCCCTTGCAGATCGCACATGAGGAGCTGATGATGACTGAGCATGATATCCCTTTAAACGCGATCATAACGCCGGAACAAGTGATCACCTTAAAATCCCACTACCAAAAACCTAGCGGAATTTACTGGCACATTTTGCCTCCAGAGAAAATCGACGCGATCCCCGTATTGAAAGCAAGAAAGAGCCGTACTTGATTTTCCCTAGCTATCGGTATACCTATACCGATAGGAGGCATTGCTGATGGCTGTTGAGAAAATAACCTTTACGCTCCCCGCGGAATTAATCCGAAGGTTGGAAAAAGTACCGGCGGGAAAGAGGAGCATGGTAGTTAAAGAAGCCGTAGAACGGGAGCTAGAACGGCAGGCTGCTGTAGCGGCTTTAAAGAAATTTAGGGGCAAACCTATTTGGAAGGACAAACATCATCCAGATCTCGGCGCACCTAAGGATTTGACGCGATATAGACCCTTGAAGAGCCGGCTCACAGGATGACCTATCTTCTAGACACGAATTTTATCATTGGGCTCCTTCGAGGGTTTAGATCTTACTGGGATTTTCTTGATAGGCTCTTTGAGCAAACGCTTCCATCGATCTCGGCCATAACTCGCGCTGAAGTCTATGCTGGTTGTCATCCACCAGAGGAGCGAGAAACAAGAAAGCTTCTGGATTGCTTCGCGACCATCCCCGTCTACGGTTCCATTGCCGACCTCGCAGGCCAATATGTCTATCAGTTTTCTCGCCGAGGTGTAACTATTCATCTGGAGGATGCGCTGATCGGAGCCACAGCGGTCGAGGAGGGATTGAATCTAGTGACTCAAAATGTGAGTCATTTCCCTATGCTCTCCTTGGACAAAAATCTTATCCGTTTCCCAGCTCGTTGAGCGTTTCCCCGCTGCTTATTGAAAGCCCATCCCGTGTATGTTAACTGGTGGAAATTTAAGGAATCTTTGGAATGCTAAAAATCGATTTTGCCAAGGGAGACGGGCTCGTTCCGGTCATCGTTCAGGACTACCGCTCCCGCGAGGTTCTAATGGTGGGCTACATGAACCGTGAGGCATGGGAAAAAAGCCAAAAGACCGGCAAGGCCCATTACTACAGTCGCTCCCGGCGGGGGCTCTGGCTCAAAGGGGAATAGTCCGGCCACTATCAAGAGATCAAAGACGCTTTTATCGACTGCGATAACGACACCCTGTTAATTCAGGTGAAGCAGCTTGGAAGGGGAGCGTGCCACATGGGTTATCGAAGCTGCTTCTTTCGCAAGAAGCAGGGAAGAAACTGGAGGACCGTGGCGAAAAGAGTTTTCAAGCCGGAGGAGGTCTACAAAGCAAAGTTAAAGGGATGAAGGGTTCCAAGGGATGAAAGGTTCAAGGGTTGAAGAAGTGAAAGAGCTAAAATTGGGGCTGCCCAAAGGTAGTTTAGAGGCCGCTACCATTGATCTCTTTAAAAAATCGGGCTGGAAAATCTCCGGCACGAGCCGTAGCTATTTCCCCTCGGTGGATGATGAAACGCTGCGCTGCAGTCTGGTGCGGGCACAGGAGATGTCCCGCTATGTAGAGAGCGGAAGCCTGGATGCGGGGATTACGGGCAAGGACTGGACTCAAGAAAACGAATCAGAGGTAGAGGTAGTTGCCGACCTGGTCTATGCCAAGGCAAGCTTCAAGTCAGTGCGATGGGTCCTGGCCGTACCTCAAGACTCCCCGATAAAAAAGATCGAGGATCTCAAAGGAAAGACGATCGCTACAGAGATGGTGAACTTCGCCCGCCGCTTCTTCTCCGAGCGGAAGATTCCCGTGGAGGTGGA
Source organism: Binatia bacterium (assembly GCA_050735075.1). Taxonomy (GTDB): domain Bacteria; phylum Desulfobacterota; class Binatia; order UBA9968; family UBA9968; genus JAHFAO01. The sequence goes on along the minus strand of JBOHVJ010000435.1, from coordinate 2,214 downwards.
GTTTTCCTGGGGGGCAACCGAAGCCAAGGCCGCCGAAAATTTGGTTGATGCCGTTATTGAGGTGACCGAGACCGGAAGCACACTACGTGCCCACGGGCTTAGGATCGTAGCCGAGCTTCTCGAATCCAACCCGCAACTGATTGCGAATAAGAAGGCCCGGAACGATCCTTGGAAGCGGGGAAAGATCGAGCAGATCCGACTTCTCCTTCAGGGTGCATTGGCGGCTGAAAATAAGGTCGGGATCAAGATGAACGTGGCCGAGCGTGATCTGGAAAAAATCATCCAGCTCATTCCTAGCATCACGGCGCCAACGATCGCCACGCTTTATCCCGCCGCCGCTCTTAAAGGAGTTAAGTGGTTCTCTGTGGAGAGCGTGATCTCCGAGGACGTGGTGCGCAACCTCATCCCTAAGCTCATTCAAAACGGAGCTGTAGGGATTATAGAATATCCTCTGAATAAGGTGATCTAGAGGCGAGACTGACCGAGGACCGCTGACCGGTCTGCCGTCTGCGGTCTTCCGTCATTCTACTCCCTGCTGCCTTTCTTGCTGCGACTCCCGCCAGAGGAAGTATTCCTTCGCAATCTCCGGAAAGAGGGCGTAGGAAAGCACATCTTCTTCACTCGTAGCTAAGTCCCCGATTTCTCGACGGGCCTGTTCCAATCCTGGTTTAAGGAGGTCGGCGGGCCGACAGGTAATGGGCTGCTTCTTCCCCAGAACTTTCTTCTTTATCTCTTCACTGATTTGTCCAGGTGGCTTACCATAAAGTCCCATCACGTAATTTCTCGTCTCCACGGCAACCACGGAATAGCGTTTGCCGGTTATCACATTGAGTGCGGCCTGCGAGCCGCAAATTTGACTGGTGGGGGTTACCAATGGGGGATAACCGAGATCTTTTCTCACTTCCGGCATTTCGGCCATCACTGCCTCCAGCTTGTCCTCCGCATTTTGCTGGCGCAATTGGGCCACCAGATTGGACAGCATGCCACCGGGGACCTGGGAGGATAAGATGTCCGTTTTGACCTGGTTGTTGACTGGACTCTCAAACTCGGCGTATCTCCGCCTGACTCCGGAGAAATAGTCAGCAATCTCCCCTAAAAGCTTGAGGTCCAATCCGGTATCAAAAGGCGTGCCCTGCAAGGCGGCAACAACAGCTTCAGTTGCCGGCTGCGAAGTCCCCTGGGAGAAAGAGGAGATGGCCGTGTCCAAAATATCAGCACCAGCCTCTATGGCCATGATGTAACTCATGGGCGCCATCCCGCTGGTGCAGTGGGAATGTATATGCAGGGGGAGTGAGATTCGCGCCTTAAGTTTCGTCACGATGGCATGGGTTATATATGGAGCTAGCAATCCCCCCATATCCTTAAGACAAATGATCTGAACCCCCATCTCAGCCAACCGCTCCCCCAGGCGGAGGAAATAGTCCACCGAATGGACGGGACTGATAGTGTAACAAATCGTCCCCTCAACGATCTTTCCTGCCTTGAGCGCCGCTTCTATCGCCACCTTCATGTTGCGCACATCGTTCATGGCATCGAAGATCCTAAAGACATCGACCCCCCCTTCGGCGGCCCGCTCAATAAACCTCTCCACGACATCGTCGGGATAGTTGTGGTAGCCCACGAGGTTCTGCCCGCGCACCAGCATCTGAAAGCGCGAGTGGGGCATCGCTTGGCGCAGCTTGTGCAGTCGCTCCCATGGACACTCTTTAAGATAACGAAGAGAAGCGTCAAAGGTGGCCCCGCCCCACATCTCTAAAGACCAAAAACCCACCTGATCGAGCTTCCCGGCTATGGGCAGCATATCCTCGGTGCGCATCCGCGTAGCCAGCAAAGACTGATGGGCGTCGCGAAGCACTGTCTCTGTAAGCTCGATTTTATTTCCCATTCTATGTTCCCCCTCGTTCTCTCCTGACCTAATACAAACGTCTTTAGCAATGTTACATGCGAGGTCTTTCGGGGGGAAGGAGACGGCCGGGGGCGAGTTCAAAACGTTCAAGCCGTTCAATGGGTTCAAACGATTTGAACGATTTAAACGGTTTAAACGACTTAAACCATGGTTTCATGGCCTTGAAGGCTCTCTTCCCCGAGAAAATGTAAACTGACTTAAGTCGTTTGTATTAGTAAAGCTCTTTTTGCTTCTCTTCCAGCCTTTTCTTTTCCCCAGCATCGATGACATAGACGCCATTGACTGTCTTGATCTTTTCCGGGTCATAG
>JBOHVJ010000434.1:0-3689 GCA_050735075.1 Binatia bacterium | reverse complement strand
CTTTCGTGTATCGTGACACTGCATCAAGGACTTTGCCATTGAATCCGTTCGTAGTCGGCGTTGCTTCTGTCATGGCTTGATTGAAGCGCTCAAAGGCGTCCGAACGACTTGAAAACCGGCTTTCGCTAGTGAAGTAAGCTGTTGAATACATTTCACCGAAGGCCAAGACGAAGTGATCTCCCAAATTCGTTAACCCCCCTCCTGCCATGGCCTTCGTTAGTAGTGGTTCGGGTAATGCCGCGGCGTCGATCTTCTTTGCACGGAGAGCAGCCTCCATGTTGGGGAAAGGCATTTCTACAAGACGCACTTCTGAGCTCCTAATTCCCTGGTTCCTCAATGCCCGCAACACCGCCAGATCCACTATGTTGCGAACGGAGTTCACTGCAATTGTCTTACCCCTGAGGTCAGTAAGATTTCTTATTCTCGAGTCATTCAACACGACTAATCCAGCCTCGGAATACTGAGCATTCATGAAGGTACCGCCCGCTAGTCTCTGAAGCTTCCCGACTCTCTCCTCGTAGAATACCGCTGAAGCAAGATTAGCGAATCCTATGTCGACTGAGCCCGAGCTCAGCGCTTCGAGAATAGCTGCCCCACCTGCCATGGGAACAAGTTCTACGTCCAAACCGTAACGCTCAAAGATGCCCAAGTCCTTTGCGACATACAACTGGCCGCAATCTGTGATTGGGATGAATCCCACCCTAATCTTGACCGCTTGAGGGCTAGGACCAGGAACAGGCTCAGATGAGAACTTCCATATGCCGAAGAGGACCGAGCCCACAACTATTGCAGCAAGGACGTAAACAAGAAGCCGCCGTGTTTTCATTTGATCAACTCCTGACCCCTTGGTTCACTATGCTAGCACTCAGGCGAAGGGTCGCCTTTTTCCCTAGACCACATGCCACTAGCTACCAGGCAAGATGCCGCTGATTCTAGCACCTTTCAGAACCGGGAAATCAATCGGGGACCCTTGATTGCACGTGAGCAGGATGACGCGGTCTTTAGACATCACATTCGGATTGGTTATTGTCTGCAAAACTTTTAAAGGAGCGCCATGTGAAGAAAACACTTGCCTCACCTTGCGAGAGCGTGTTCTCCGTGCCTTTGGCAAGGCAAAATCAGCACCTTCGAGGACGAACTTCTAAAACGAATCGTCGCCAAACATGCTTAGGCGATCCCATTGACCAACCAATCCTCCGAAGAGCTCTGGCGCTATTTCGACTTTTCCGAAGAGACCTTGTTCCCCCTCGTTGCGCCAAAGCCTCCCTGGGACGAGCGCAGGCCAACAGGCGAATTGGTAAAGGAACTCTTCGACCTCAGGCGCGTTCTGCCCAGGGAAAAGCCCCTGCCAGAACCACAAGATGAAGCTCAGGCATATCTGATTGGCAAGCTCAAGGATGCAAGAGCCGCGGTAGCCCAGCTTCAGGAAGAAGGCCTGGCCCGAGCACAGTTGCATGACGAGAGCACAAGGGAAATCGATTACCAGATATCGCGAGCAGCGCTGAGTCTAGATCAGTTTACCGGAATAGGAATAAGTCAATACGCCGGCATTGAAATCAGGCGAGCCCACTTGGAGCGACAGCTCGCCAATTTCCGACGAGATAGGCGAAGCACTTTCCTCAAGACCTGGGAGGATATCGGTAAGCTTCGCAAGGAATTCCGTGAGGCAGTTGTTGAGTACAAGTCCCTGCTTAGTCGCCTTGGTCTACTTTGAGGGTGATGTATGTGGACACAGAAGAAATCCTCCAAAAACTGAGGCCCATTCTAGGAGACAAGCTCGATGCCCTCTGGCTTGAGTATCAACTGAATCCAAGGAAAAGAAGCGAGATCGAAGGCTTTCTTCAACTGCTAGCTGCAAAGCATCTGGGCAAGCCGTATGTGACGAAGCAAATCCTTCTTGAACCACCGCCGCCGGAGCAATCGAAAGGGGAGTATCGGCTCGGCACGGTCCTCTACGGGGATAAGGAATATGGCTCATTTGGATTGCGGGAGCACGAGTTGATCCAGCACGTCGGCATATTCGGCAGGACGGGCAGCGGCAAGACGAACGTCGGGTTTCTGATAACCAAATCACTGCTCGCCAGGGGGATTCCAATACTTGTTTTCGACTGGAAGCGTAACTATCGGGACCTGCTCCAAATCCTTGGTCCTGCCGAGCTTGCTGTCTACACAGTCGGGCGGGACACCGTTCCATTTGCCTTTAGCCCCTTGGCCCCGCCAGAAGGCACCAAGCCCTCAATCTGGCTCAAGAAGCTCATCGAGATCATGTGCCACGTCTACTGGCTTGGTGAGGGCGTTGCGTATCTCTTGCAGGAAGCCATCGATGCTGTATATGACCAGTCTGGCGTCTACAGCGGATCCGTTGAGTCCTGGCCCACTTTGGCGGATGTGAAAGAATGGCTCAGCAATGCAAAGGTTAAAGGCAGAGAAGGTCAGTGGATGGATTCGGCAAAAAGAGCAATTGGGACACTGTGCTATGGTGATATTGGCAAGGTCCTGAATGTTCGGCAGCCCACGGATCTCAGTGCCCTGCTAAAAACAAACTCTGTCCTGGAGCTGGACGCCCTGACCAACACAGACAAGACCTTCCTTATCGAGACCATGCTGCTTTGGATACATCACTACAGGCTGCAGGAGAAGAGTCGCGAGACGCTGAAACACGCGGTCATCATCGAAGAGGCCCACCACGTCCTTCTGAAGCGCAAGCAGTCCAAAGAAACTGTCATGGACGTGGTCCTCAGAGAGATTCGCGAGTTGGGCGAAGCCATCATCCTGATTGACCAGCATCCCTCCCTTATCTCGGTTCCTTCCCTAGGCAACACGTACTGCACCATCGCGATGAACCTCAAGCATGGGCATGACGTGGGCACGATTGCGAATGCCACGCTCTTGAACGCAGAAGAGAAGGAATACCTGGGCAAGCTGCCGGTGGGGTACGGCATTGTTCGGCTGCAAGGTCGCTGGTACAAGCCTTTCTTGGTGAAGTTTCCGCTGGTCGAGCTCGAGAAGGGCAAGGTCACGGACAAGGGTCTGGCCGGCCAGAAGCTGAGTTTTTCTGTTCCCGGCGCGGATATTCTGCCAATTGAGAAGGAGGAAAGAGAGATTCTGCCGATGCGTGGGGCGGAAAAATTGACAAAAGAAGAAATAGAATTACTGAAGGACGTTTTGGAGAAGATAACGTCTGGCGTTGCTGAGCGTTTTGTTCGGCTTGGGCTTTCTTCCTATTTTGGTAACAAGGTTCGCAATTCGCTTGTCGCCAAAGGGCTGATTGAGCCAGTTGGTATCTCGACTGGTAAAGGTCGCGTTGTGTTGTTGTGGCTGACCGAGAAAGGAAAAGATGTGCTGAAGAACCTGGGACTTGAGGTGCCCATATGAGGCAGGGGAGGCCCGGAGCACGAGTATTGGAAGGAGCGCGTGGCTAAACATCTGCGCGGTCTCGGCTATCAGGTTGAGGTTGAAAAAGCGATTGGCGGCGGCAAGACAATCGATTTGGTTGCGCACCGGGATGGTCAAGCGCTCGCAGTCGAGGTGGAGATCGGGACTTCGGATGTGGACCAGAATGTCCGCAAGTGTGTAGAGGCTGGATTCCAGGATGTCTTGGTCCTTGCGCCGCACGGAAGTGCAATACAGCAAGTTGGCCGAAAAATCAGGGGCTTGGAGCCCACGCTGCGGGAGCGTGTGTCCCTGTG
>JBOHVJ010000433.1:0-7332 GCA_050735075.1 Binatia bacterium | reverse complement strand
GGTACAGGTCGGCCAAGTTGGGCGATAAGCCATGACGCTAACCGCAGCCATGTATTCCCTCACGGAGTCAGTCCCAACTGTACTTTGATTGCCTGTTCAAGTGCCTGTAGATCTGACCCGGACAAACGAGCCATTCGATTCTGCGCGCGTCTTTTGCTCACAGTCGTCAACTGATCTGCCATGGCTTTGTTCTTTTTCCCTTTGACGATGACGTATGCCTCGCTGGGGTAAAGGCGATCCACCGAAGTAGTCAAAGGCACAACCTGAATACGGTTCAGGTACTTGTTTGAAGCGTCGTTGCTCACAATCACTGCGGGACGCTGTTTTTGAATCTCCCCGCCTACGGAAGGATGGAAATTGACCCACCACACCTCACCGCGTTTCATCGGCGACGTCTCCGACTGTAGCCTCGGCCCACTCCAGAGCCTCCGCTTCCCGGGCTTCTTCTCGCGCCATCTGACGATAGGCTGCTTCCAGGTCCCGCCCCATCACATGTGGCCGCGCCAGAGACTCTAGGAACCGGCTAATACGACGCCGCCCCACGACTCTGTGCAGTCCGTCATAGACCCGCTCGTCAAGCGTGATGGTCAACTTTTTCTGCATATCTCCCTCCAACTGCAATACGTGTGTTTATACGTATTGTAGCCAACACTACTAGAGGACACAAGGCAGAAGTCTATGCGACCGTAGAAGTAGCGGACGATCCGGCCTAACCGTTACACGCCAGCCGGCTTCGCTTTGACCGAAAGATAATTCTTCTTGATAGCGTTTCTAATGACTTATCCGCTAGCATTCCGATTTTAGAATTTTGATACTTCGCGTTATCTCAGTACAGGTTTTCGATTGTCGGAGCAAAAATTCAGAACTCGGAGCCAAGACTTTTCATTCATGTGTTCTTCTCCCCAATCTAAAATCGGCAATCGAAAATCTAAAATCACTTAATCACCTTGTCCGCTCTCACCAACACATTCGGCGGAATCGTCAGGCCGATCTGCTTAGCCGGCTGGATGGAGTCCAGTCCGGGATAATGTAGGACAAATCGAAGTTGCGCCGCAATGGGTGGTTATCCCATTGATTCTTGTTCACCACGAAGCGCCCAGCGCGGCTGCGCCGCAACCAAAATTCGGAATATCTCGCGCAAAGACGCAAAGGCGCGAAGGAAAAACAATTCCGAACTTGGCGTTCTTGGCGCCTTGGCGGGAGCAAATCCCGATTTTGAAGCGCTACCGGCCGCCGAAAAATTTGCGCAAGCTGCGAAAACTTTCAAGCATAGTAGTACGAAGGTCACGAAGCGTAACGACCTATTTGGACACCACCTTCGCCGACTTGATCACCACCGGCTCCAGCGGCATCCCCTTGGACCCGGTCTTCACCTGCTCAATCTTGCGGACCACGTCCATCCCTTTGGTGACCTTGCCGAAGACGGCGTAGCCGACACCGTCCTGCGCCTGATCTCTGTTGAGAAAGGCGTTGTCTTTCACGTTGATGAAGAACTGGGAGGTGGCGCTGTCAGGAACCGGCGTACGGGCCATCGCGACGGTCCCAACCTCGTTCTTTAGGCCGTTGCCGGACTCGTTCTTGATCGGTGCGCGCTGCCCCTCCCGCTTGTCCCGCATGTCTGGCGTCAGCCCGCCACCCTGAATCATGAATCCGGGTATGACGCGGTGGAAGATGGTTCCCTCATAGTAGCCGGCCTTGACGTAGTCGATGAAATTTTTCACGGTGATCGGCGCTTTCTCCGGGTCCAGCTCGATCTCGATGTCGCCAAGGGTTGTGGCGAGCACCACCATGGGTTTGCCCTGGGCGTATACTGCGCCACCCGGGCAAAGGCCTAACAGCAGGGCAATCCCGGCCAACACAGTTTTGAAGTAAGCCATCTATCCTCCTTGGGCCCTGGGCCTCCCTACCCACCCCTAAAGGCTTCGCCTCAACTCTTTCACAACGTCGACAAGGAAGCGGGCCTTGGCTCTCGCCAACTCGCGGCCGATCGTCATGAGACCGCAGTCCGGAGCGAGCAGAAGGTTTGTCGGCTCCACATATTTGAGTGCCTCCCGGCAGCGCTCAACCGCCGTAGATAGAGAGGGCAGCGGAGAGTCCCCTGGATCGACGCAGCCAAACATCACGAGCCGGCCACGGCAGATGCTTAAGACTGCAGGATCGTAGTTGCTTCTAGCGAACTCCACGGCAAAGCCGCCGATCCGCGTCTTCATCAATTGCTTCAGCAGTTCCGGATATTCATATTGGTGCTGGAGGCTGCCGCCTCCCGGGTAGCCGTAGCAGAGGTGCACGATAGTCGGGATGCGGATTCCCTCGAGGCAGCGGTCAAGCGCCTTCGCGCCGAAGGCCGTGACCTTTTCGTGATACCGGGTCATTGCCGGTTCATCGATCTGCAGCACGTCACAGCCGGCGGCCTGCAAATCCAGGAGCTCCGCGTTGATGGCCGAGGCGACATCCATAGCTAGGGATTCCTCATCGCCGTACGTCTCATCGAGTGTGCTATCACCCACCGTCAGCGGTCCCGGCACAGCCATCTTAATGGGACGGTCTGTGTGCGCTTTAGCGTAACGCAGATCTTGCACGGTCACAGCAGATCGCCGCCTCACCTTCCCCACGATTCTGGGCACCGAGCGTTCCTGTGCCCGAGCCCGGTAGATCCCCTTAGTGCCAGGATGAGCGATATCGATACCGTCAAAACCAGCCAGAATATGATTGATGAAGTGAGGGCGGCGCTGCTCTCCATCCGTCAGCAAATCGAGTCCGGTCAGTTCCTGCTCGCGGAGGATCAGCAGAGTTGCATCGTCGAGCGCCTCGCTGAGCCGTGGTCCCTCTAGGCGGAACTTAACCTGGCTTCGGTCTACTTCGGCGAGCCAGCCGGGACGCGGAAAACTGCCGACTGTGGTGGTCGCAATGGGTGGGAGCTGCATAAATCCTCCTCACCGGCGCGGTGAAGATTAGAAGCGGCCTTCTCTCAGCGCGCCTTCTCTCTCGCTTAACGATCCGGTTGTCATCGGCCCTCCCTAAGTGAGATCGTGTCTTTTAGCATATAGTCTCGTGGTCGGAAAGTGTCAATGAGACTGTGCTTACTGGATTATAGTGTTGACTTGGCCGACCTTTAATGGCTTAAATCCTTAAGCCATGGGTTTGAGCATCCAACCGGTGACCAAAGCCGTGCGCTACTTTTTGGCCCATACGGCTTGGCGAGAAATATTATTTCTTTTCCTTTCTCTTTTCTTCTTGATCTCTTTAGTTATCAAGCCTGCATCCGCCCAGACCAGCTTCTATCAAGGGAAGACGATGACCTACATTGTGGGTTTGCTGGCGGGAGATTCGACCGACCTGTGGGCGCGCGCTGTGACCCGCAACATGGTGAAGCATATTCCGGGAAACCCGAATATCATTGTGCAAAACATGCCCGGGGCCGGCGGTTTGATTGCGACCAACTACATATACAGCATGGCCAAACCGGACGGACTCACCATGGGCTCCGTTTCGGCGGGCCATTACTTTCACCAATTGGCCGGGCGTAAGGAGGTACAGTTCGATTCGCGGAAATTTACCTGGATTGGCTCCTCCTCGCGCCATGAATATCTCTTGGTCATGCGCGCCGACGCTCCGTACAAGTCGATTGACGACATCCGCAGCGCAAGCGAGCCACCTAAATGCTCCTCCACCGCTCCCGGCTCGGCAAGTTACATGACGCTCAAGATGCTGGAAGATGCGCTCGGAATGAAGTTCAACATAATCACCGGCTATAAAGGAGGACAAGAGCAGGACCTTGCCCTTGAAAGAGGAGAGGCCCAGTGCCGGGGCGTCACCACGGCGGCGTTTCTCGGGCGCGGGCCCATGCTGGGGTGGGTGAAAAAAGGATTTCTCCGCGTTCTCGTCCAAACTCCGCGCAAGCGCAACCCTAAACTGCCCGAGGTGCCCACGGTGTATGAGCTAATGGACCGGTACCGCGTGCCGGAAAAAAATCGACGTGTGGCTTTGGTCCTGTTGGGCACCGACAATTTCGGCAATTTTCCTTCGGTGGCCACGCCCGGCATCCCAACGGATCGGGTAAAGATCTTGCGCGAAGCATACACCCAAGCGCTAAAAGAGCCCGATCTTTTGGAGGAGGCGAACAAGAGGTCTTGGGAAGTGGAGCAGATCAGCGGAGAGGAGCTGGAGACATTGGCAAAGGAAGTGATCAATCAGCCGCCTGATATCATCGAGCGCATCAAACAGCTCCTGGAGGGCAAATAATCAGACAAGATCCTAGATGGCAAGGGAAGGGTGTGAAGGCGGAAGGAGAAAGGATAAAGACAGTCATATAGCGCTGTTTAGGAGGAGAGCGCAAGGAGCCTCTTCCGTGAATCGGCCCAGGGCTTGATCAGAAGAGCATTCAGAAGGGTTGCGACTAAGAGGAGTGTGAATAGTCCCCAAAGCACGGAAGTGTAACTTTCGCTCTTGTCGTAAACCGCTCCGGCGAGGACCGGGCCCACGACGCTACCCCACATGTAGAAGAAACTCATCATTCCCCGAATAGTGGCGAAATATCGGCGGCCGAAAAAATCGCCCACCGTGGCCCACGCTACAGGAAACGAGGCATCAACCACGGTAAAGAAGAGCGTGAAGAGCCATAGCTCCCACACGCCTTCGCCCCAGATCAGCGGCAGTACTGACGCTGCCGGCACAAGCATGCATGTGGCGAGTAGACGGGGCTTGTTCACCATATCGGCGATCCATCCCACGACAAAATGTGAGAGTAGGTTTAGGAAAGCGAAGGCCCCTAGAAATAAAGCGGCCTGCTCCTGGGTCAAACCTTTCCAGACCATGAGGGGAATAAAGTGCACATTGACAGTACTGAAGGCTGCCACCCGTGCCGCCATGGAGAGGACAAACACCCAGTAAACAAACGTCCTCATGGCATCGCCAACGGTGTAATCCGCTTGGCTGTTGTCGTCTCGGGCGCGGCCCTTCTCCAAGTCGTTCACATGAAACGTTCTTTGCGACGGCTCGCCGTCCGGGAGAAGCCCCATACTTTCGGGAGACCGCTGCACCTTAAGACTCAAAGGAACTCCGATAACGATAAAAATCCAACCAGCAAAAAAGGCGGCCCAACGCCACCCCCACAGGTCAACGCCCACGGCGAGCAGGGGTGAGATCAAGGCTCCCCCGATCGGCACCGCGGCGCTAATAACGGTCATGGCACGCGCCCGCTGACGGATAAACCAGGTGTTGGCCACAACCATGGGCGAGTGCACGAAGCCGGCGGTAAAGGCGAGGGAGATAACTCCCAGATAGACCACCAGGAAGCTCAGGTAGCTGTTCACCCAGGAGAGAAGAATGTATCCGATCCCCGAAAGAAGAGCGGCCATCACAATCATAGGCCTGGGGCCAAAACGGTCGACCAGGTAGCCGACCACGGGACCTTCAATGGCTCCTTCGGCCCGGGCCAGAGAAAAAGCAAGAGATGTAGCGGCTCGACTTAACCCTAGGTCCTGGCTTATGGGGAGAAAAAAGACGGTAAAACCGTACTGGTGCAATCCTCCGCCCAGAATACGGATGGCAGAAACCAGGCCCACCATCCGCCAGCCATAGTAGAGGCCCGAAACAAAGTTAAAAAAGGCTTTAAGACTCATCGCATCGTATCCGACTGGCTTTTCCGGAACGGAGATTCGAGGGAAAGAGAATTGCTCAATAAGTGTCCAGAGCGAGAGCGCGAATGATGAATTTAGGGATCATCGGTCGGCTAGAGGCTTGAGGCATCTTCCGCTTTAAGCCACTAACAGAGCCAATACATCGGGGCCAAAACCTTAGCCAAAGGCCGGCATAACGCGCTCCGCAAAGAGCCGTATATTCTTGAGGGCCAACTCCTGCGGCATCCCGCCAAAATAAAGCGTGCCCGACAAAGTGGTGAGCCCAACTTCTTCCCGCCACCGGTGGATCGTGTCGATACAGCGCTGAGGGTCGCCAGAGATCACCAATCCTTGTGCGAACTGCGTCTCGGCATCGCGAGGCTTCAGTATGTCGTGCTTGCGATTGGGGTCGGCTGCGCGGTGAATGTCTAGATAATGCTTTAAATAGGGAGTGGCCTCGCGCACGGCCTGGTCAAAACTGTCCGCTACATAGATGTGGAACTTCCCGAGGACCTCACGCCGATGGAGCTGATGGCCGTTCTGGGCAAGGGACTCGCGGTATACCTTGACGAACCCGCGGAGCAAGTCCAGCGATGGATAGAGGTAGGGGAGCGTCAAGAGATCAAAACCATTTTCTCCCGCCCAGCGAAACGAATCTTCGCTGCGGGCGGCGCCCATCCAGATCCGCGGGTGAGGGCGCTGCACGGGCTTCGGAAGCACACGGACGTTTTGGACCTGAAAGAACTCGCCGCGAAAATTGACCGGCTCGTCAGACCAGGCTTGGCGGATAATCTCAGTCGCTTCTTTCGTCCGCACGGTTGCTTCCTCCTGGAGAACACCCGCCCGTCTGTACTCGATCGCTTCGGAGCCTTTTCCGATGCCGAACTCCAAGCGGCCGTTCGAGACGACGTCCACCATGGCGTAAGATTCCGCCACCTCAAGAGGGTTGTGCAAAGGAAGCACGCTGATGGCCACTCCGAGGCGAATCCGCCGGGTGGTACGAGCTATAGCCGACAAAAAGGTGGGCGGGTGGGGTATAGCCCCCCCATATTCATTGAAGTGATGTTCGGTAACCCAGAGATAGTCGAATCCAAGCCTGTCCAGTTCCTCCATTTGCCCGAACATCCGCTGATAAAATTCCGTCACTGGCCCGTCGAGATGGGGGACATAAGTGGGCAGGTAGTGAGCGCCAAACCGCATGGTGCCTCCGTTCTAGTTTTTCTTCCCAAAGCGGGATCAAAATATTTCTACGCTGCCAATGCCTCTCTGTCAAACATCGCGCCTTTCGACACGCTCTTCCCACAAACAGAAAGGCCCGGACTCTCTTGAGTCGGGCCTTTCTGTTTTAAATCGGGCGAACAAGAAAAGGCTTAGGCAGCGGATGCCTGAAGATTGTGGTGATGGTGCGCCTTGGAGACCGGACCAATCCCCTGAATGATCTTCTGCCAGTGGTCTCCCTCATCGGCGCTGTAAAAGACCTCTCCATCCGTGGTGCCGGCAAACAGGGCAAAGCCGCTATTCCATACGTCCATCGCCATCGCTTCGACGTTTCCTCGAATGTGCTCGGGCAGCCCCTCGTTCAAGATCTCCCAGCTCTTGCCGCCGTCCCTGCTGCGGGCAATGCGCGCATCGGCGGTGTGCGTATTTCTCCAGGTCCCGGGGCCGGTCTTTGCGCCCGAGGTAAACATCAAGCTGTCATTGCGCGGATGTAGGA
>JBOHVJ010000432.1:0-2341 GCA_050735075.1 Binatia bacterium | reverse complement strand
GTGTCGCAATTAGCCGTCCGCCCTTCGAGAGCCTCAGGACGAACGGCTAAGTCTTTGAATTTCGGAGTGTCACCATCCGTTCGTGGTGAGCCTGTCGAACCATGAACGGAATTGCGACACAGTCTCTCAGGGGGGAGAGGAGGATTCCCTCTCCCTTAAGAACCCTTTCTATCCGGCTTCACGTAGTCCAAGCTTCCGCCGCCCTTTTGCGACTTAAGATAGCCTTCCACATCATTAAGCGGGTTGGCATAGACATGCATCCGGTGAGACACAAGGTCATCGGTCTTAAGGGCCATATTGAACTCCATATACATATCCATGTAGGCAGCGATCTTGGCGTGCTCCAACGGCACTGGATGCCGGCTCGCGATCTCGCGCGCCATCTCATTCACAAACGACATCAGCTCTTTTTCCGGAACCACGTTGGAGACAAGCCCAGCTCTCTCCGCTTCCTCTCCAGTCAGATTTCTTCCGGTAAGCTGCACATAAAAGGCTTTCTTGAAAGGTATTCCCGCATGGAACAAGGTCGAGGTTGCGGTAGCGCCAAAGCTCCCGCGTAGGATCTCAGGCATGCCAAGCTTTGCCGTGTCAGCCGCAACGGCCAAGTCATGCCCATTCACAACAGCGAGCCCCCCTCCCAGGCAATATCCGTTCACCGCCGCTATCGTGATCTGAGGACAGCTACGAAGTAACTGAACGATTTCCACGGTCGAGCCCCCCTCGAACCATCTCCTTTTACGCTTCCAGGTGTCCCTTAGGTCGTAAAGATCCAGACCAGAACAATAAGAATCCCCTGCCCCGGTCGTCACGATGCAGCGGATGTTGTCGTTCTCCCTCAGTTCTTTGAGGAGAGCGATAAACTCCGCCATGAGGGCCCGACTGAAAGCATTTTTCTTCTCCGGACGATTAAAAGTGAGCCAGGCGATCCCCTCGCTCTCTAAAATTTCCGCCAAAACAAGTTTCTTCTCAGCCATCTCTGACCTCCTAAAGTCTCATCTCAAAAAAGGGTAAACGATTTTCGCTAGCTCCTCTGGCTTCTCATGAGGGACATGATGACCTGTTCCTTCAAACTCAACAACCTTCCGATTCTTGAAAAGACTGACGCGCGAGGCACGAGGCGAGTTGATAAACTCCCCTTGCTTCCCAAAGACGAGCAGCGTTGGGCATTCAATGCGCCCAACAAAAGCGCGAACTTGGCCCTCCGAGAAGATCGAAAATGAACGCTCCCTGACTCTCGGATCGTACTTCGAGATGTACCCTGAATCGGTACCTTTCATGCAGTGACGGGCCATGTGCCGAGCGGCTTCATCAGGAATCAACGGAAACCCTTTTTGGATAGCCTTGGCTACATCCTCGAGCGTCGGATAGGACTGCCTTTCACTTTCAGAAGCAGCTCCTTCTAGCCATTGAGCCAATAGCCGGGGCGCCTCTTCGTCCCGCCGCGAGAAAGGACCCGTGGCTTCCACGAGAATCAGCCGCCTGACCTTGCTTGGGAACAAACCCGCAAAAAGCGTTGCCATGCTTCCACCCAAAGAATGGCCTGCGAGGATGATGGAATCTTTTTTCAGATGCTGAAAAAGGGAGGTGAGGTCGAGAAGAAAATCTTCGTGGCGATAACCCCGACCCGGAGGGAGCCAGTCGCTGTCGCCGTGACCGCGTAGATCCAAGGCCACGACATGAAGATTTACGTTGCCCTGAGCAAAGAGTGATGAAACGAAAAAATCCCAGCTGCGACACTGGTCTCTGTTACCATGAACGAGAACCAAGGTCTCACTGGCCGGGTCGCCCCACTCCGCGTAGTGAAGGGTTAAGCCATCATTTGTAAAGTAATAGTCCTTTGGTTGTCCGACTGCCTGATCTTTCACCCTTCAATCCCTTTCAGCCCTTAAACCATTGAACCCTTAAACCCTACGCCATCCTTCTTGTCCACCAAGATCGTTTTATACTCCGACATAGAAACTCCTTTCCTGTTGGATCACTTACAAGTGCCATTTATAAGAGTCCCTCCCCCTTTGCAAGAGAGGTTAACTCTTTAAGCCCTATACGCGCTGCTCAATGTAGTAGTAGTGCGCAGTTTCGTGGGAGCGACCGGTTAATGCCTCGCCGGCGCAAGTCGTAAAGAAATGCTGTAGGATAAGTGGCGCCCGGACATCTCTGGGATCAAGATGTCCGGGAACCTACATTAAGGCGGGGAGTATTGGGGGTCACCCATTAGAAGGCTTCTGTATCGATTCTGCTGAAAAACCACCTATGAATGCTTCGACTAGGCTCATCTCAGCATGAACGGAAAATCTCCAATGATTTCAACCGCTCCTCCGTTCGTCCTGAGGCTCTCGAAGGA
>JBOHVJ010000431.1:0-17428 GCA_050735075.1 Binatia bacterium | reverse complement strand
GGGCAATGAGGAGTTCCAGCGCATTAGAAAAATTTAGATCGAGTTTGGCGTCGGGATGAACACGGTTCAGTTTGTCGTTGATTTTTTTGAGCCGTTCTTTAAGGGGCAGAGTTTTGACCCTTTTTGTCTGTATTCTGGCCATCCTTCGACTGCGCTCAGGACAGGTTTTGTTTGTATGGGGAATATGATACCAGTAATGGCGAGAAGTCAAAGGGAGAGGTGATCCGATGGATATAAAAGAGCTGAGAAAGATGACCATTATCAAGCTCAGGGATCTCGCCAAGCAAGTGACCGACCTTCAAGGAGTCGGCGGCATGGAAAAAGAGGAGCTCATTCAGGCGATTGCCAAGGCAGAAGGAATCTCCTACGAAGCTCCCCCGAAGGATATAACCACCATCAGCTCCATCAAGCAGGAAATCCGTACGCTAAAAAAGCAGAAGGAAGAGCTCCTGGCTTCATCCAGAGACGATATTAAGCTTGGTAGGATAGGGAGAAAGATCAAAAGACTCAAGCGTCTGACTCGTAGATTGGCCCACCAGGCAGGTCCTAAGCAGGCGCCGCAGCCTGCTGCTGCGCCTGCTCAGGGTGCCCCGGCTGCTTCAGGTTAAAGCACGCTATGAAAAGCCTGTCTGCGATACGTGGCCGCGGCTCCGCTTTAAATCCGAAAAATCGGTTTGAGAGCATTGAGGTCATCCCTGAACCATCCGACCCGGACGAGGTCTCATCGCCGAGGACTCAGTTTCTCGCCGATTCGTCAAAAAGCATCATCGCTTACAACGATAGCCCTGATGTCGGCTTTGACGCCAGCATTAACCCGTATCGTGGGTGCGAGCATGGGTGTGTCTACTGTTATGCCCGTCCTACGCACGAGTATCTTGGTTTCTCGGCAGGGTTGGATTTTGAAACCAAAATCATGGTGAAAAGGCAGGCGCCGGAGATCTTGCGCAGAGAACTGTCCGATCCAAAATGGCAGCCGAAAATTGTAGCCATGAGCGGGGTCACGGATTGCTATCAGCCGGTGGAAAAAAAGCTCCAACTAACACGCCGTTGCCTGGAAGCATTATTGGAATTTCGCAATCCGGTGGTGATCGTGACTAAGAATTTTTTGGTTACGCGCGACATCGATCTCCTATCGGAATTGGCGCGCTATCAGTGTGCTGCCGTTTGTATCTCTCTCACCACGTTGGACCCCAAGCTCACCGCTGTGATGGAGCCTCGGACCTCCCGGCCCGCCCGGCGGCTGGCAGCTATTTCTGCTCTTTCCCAGGCTAACATTCCGGTAGGATTTCTGCTTGCCCCTATGATCCCGGCCCTGACTGATTCAGAGGCCCCTGCCATTGCCCAGGCCGCCGCCAGAGCCGGGGCAACCTTTGGGGGTTACGTTCCCTTGCGCCTTCCCCATGCAGTCAAGTCGCTGTTTGAAAGTTGGCTAGAACAGCACTATCCGGAAAAAAAGGAGAAGGTTCTAAACCGCATTCGTGCGGTTCGAGGCGGGAAACTCAACGACCCCAATTTTCATAGCCGGATGAGAGGCGAGGGAATTTTTGCCGAACAGATGGCCGAGCTATTTCGCTTGGCGTGCAAGAAGGCAGGCATTAGTGAGCGTCGTCCCCATCTTTCCACCGCACACTTCCGCCGCCCTTCCGGCTGCCAACTCGGGCTCTTCTGACCCCCCCGCTAAGGTATTTTGGGATTCCTTTTCTTTTTCGCCAGCCCCTTTTACCTGTTGACAAAGCGACAAAGGCCAAGTAGGATTTATTTATCTCATTCAGTATAAGGCCTTCTGAAAGAGAGCGAATGAAGGACGAAAGGCCTTTTACGTCTCACCCTTGTGAACGTGATTAGTGGTTAGAGCATCCGACCAGAGCGAAGTTTCCTACCTTTTAGCTCTCATGTTCTTCTCCCATCAGTGATCCGTGTCCAAAGGCAGAGACCTTTAATGTTCTCAATTTGGAGGAGAATATGAGCAATAAGTTATATGTGGGCGGTTTGCCCTATTCCGTAACGGATGGACGGCTGGAGGAGCTTTTCTCCCAGCATGGCTCTGTCCAATCGGCTCGGGTGATCTCGGACAAGTTTACCGGCCGCTCTCGCGGTTTCGGTTTTGTCGAGATGGCCTCGACAGAGGAAGCCCAAAAGGCCATGGAGGCGCTGAATGGCACCGAGATAGAAGGGCGAACGCTGGTAGTCAATGAGGCTCGGCCTCAGGAAAGACGCCAGGGAGGTGGAGAAAACAGAAGAGGTGGCGGACGTAACCGCTGGTAATTTTTTTTCTAGTGCCTCCGAGAAGGGAGCGACAGGTCGGGTCGCTCCCTTTTTATTCCCTCTATCCCTTCTTTCTATGCTTCCATGTTGTAGAAGCGCTTGCCGTTGTCCGAAAGGATCTTCTGCTTGGCGGTATCCGAGACATCGCTCCGGTTTTCAAAATTCCGGATCGCTTGGGCGAGATCAGGCTCGTGCGGGTAATCGCTGGCGTAGAGAATCAGGTCTTCTCCTATACGCTTGATCACGTACGGGAGCATCGCTTCCCAGAGCTCCGCGTGGTAGTAGATCTGTCCCCCCTTCATGTACTCGCTCGGCTTCTTATTGAGCAAAGGAGCCTGCGGCGAGCGATTCCCGTATTCCATATCGAGCCGGTCCATCAAGAAAGGTATCCACTCGCAGCCCGCCTCAAGGGAAGCGATTTTGATTTTCGGAAAGCGTTCAAGAACTCCTTCCAGGATAAGGCTCGTTAGCTGGATCATCTGAGCGAATGGATGGGAGAGGGCACGCGCCTGGATCAGCCTGGGGAAGAAGTCGAACCCCAGCCCCTTGGTCGGGGCACCGTGGATGGCGAGCGGGCAACCAAGTCTCTCCGCCTCCTTATATAGAGGATCAAAATAGGGGTCGCCCAGCGGTTTTGAAAAGCCTACGGGGGCTAGAAGCCCTCCCGCCATGCGAAGCTCTTTCACTACCCGGCGCAGTTCCTTTACCGCCTCCTCAATATCTTGGATGGGCAGAACCGCTACAGCCCCGAGCCGGCGATTAAAGTTGATATAGCGGTCAGCCATCATGTTGTTGTAAGCCCGGCAGACGACGACAGCCCAATCGCGGTCCTGGATGAAACCCACGCCCAGACCGGCAGTCGGATAGATCACCGTCCGGTCGATACCCTCTCTGTCAAGAACGGCCAGCCAAGTCTCCGGGTCATCCGGGGCGATGACAAACGGCCGTCGGTCAATGATTCTCCGGAACATGCGGTGAAACCCATCCGGAGGGGGAAAAAAGGGGTAGGCAAAGAGCTCTTTCCTGTCCCGATAGGGTGGCTCAAGATACTCAAACATGTCCTGATCTTTCTCAAAGATATGGCCATCCGTGTCGATCACCTGCTTAGTCATAATTACCTCCTGATATTGATCCTAACCCGTATCTCCCGCTAAACTCAACCTTCGCCAAATGACAGGAATAACGATCCTCGCTGAGGATGAAGCGGAAGCATAACTTTCTTTATTGAGGTGTGATCAACTTTGGATCGGGGTCAATCCCGTATCGATTGGGTGAACCACTCCGTCGGAATCTCCCGTCCAATACCCCTTTTCTTCGCTTCATGATAGGCCGCGGTGCAGACTGCGCCAAATTGGACGCCCATAACCCCAAGATTCAAAAACCACGAGGTCTGTTTGTCGCCGGTCCGTCCCTTCACCCGGCCACCTATGAGTTCTGCCAGGGTTGGGAGCTTGAGAATCTCCTCGCGTGGAGGGCGTCTGGGGATGATCGCCTTTTCCACGGGCTCTCCGGCAACATAGCCCAAAAAGCCATGGGCAGCATAAAAGGCCCCTGGCGGAGGATTTTCCAGGTGTGGTGTGCTTTCGCCCATCTTAATCGCTACGTCCACGGCATTGGCAAACCCAGGCTCGGTCTCATCCCAGGTGACATCCGTCACGTGCGTGCCCGGCTCCAACCAGGAGGTTTTGAAAACCGGATCGATGGAGGAGGTGCAACAGGAGACGATGTCGACCCCTTTCACAGCCTCGCGGGCTGAGCCAGCTGGTTCTACCTCAATGTGGAATTTTTCGCTCATCTCCCTGGCATACTGCTTGGCATTTACCGGATTGGTGCTATAGACCTTAACCTTGGTGATCTTGCGCACAGCCGCGAAGGCCTCTAGGTAAGTCCGTGCCATCCCTCCGGAGCCGATCATGCCCACTACATGGCTATCCTGACGCGCCAGATACTTGACTCCCAACCCAGCACCTCCGGCCACACGCATGTGCTGAAGATAGCCGTCGTTGATGAGTGCCGCCGGCATTCCGTCGGCCGCACTGAACATGAAGAGTAGCCCGCAGTAGGTCCCGGGCTGAATGCAATGTTTGTCTTCCCTCTGTTGTCCCTTCTCCCCGGGCCAGCTCACGATGTCTGAAAGCATCCGCGCCACGACAAAGCCGTCCCTCTTGGCCCCTCCGGTCATCAACGCCCAACGGTAATAGCTGTCTGGGCGATCGCAGGGTAGATAGACATCGATGCGCCCCATCGTTGCCGCATTGCCCTTAAAGATTTCCTTCTGGGTCGCCTCCAGGGCCTCTAAGGTCATCGGCATGGTCAAGACCTTCTGTACGTCTTCATCCTTTAGAAGCAGCATGCGATCTCCTTCAGCTCGTTTTGAGTAAAGAGCTATCGCACAAAAAACTCTTCTTTTCAACGGAAGAGATCTTGCAGGATGAAATGGAGTTCTCTGTCGACTCCGTTGCGAAAAGTGTGGGGCGCAGGGACGTGGAGGCTGATGGCAGGCAAGCCCTTCGGGATTGCAAATGGCAAATTTCAGATTGCAAATAATTGCAAATCTGGGATCTGCAATCTGCGATTCCGAGCGTAGCGAGGACTGGGGTGGTCATCGAGGCAAAGGCCTATTGACCACGGACGGAGGGTTTGTCTCTCGAGGACCCCGGGTCGCCTGCGAGAGGTCGTGGAGCGGAGGGAGTGACGGAGAGTCAGTCCTGTCTTGACAGAAAAGAGACAACCCATATAGTGAAGGACGGTTATGGAGAAGGTGCTGAAAGTTAGCCAGCAGCATGTCTGGGTCGGAATTGAGGGTCAACACGTCTTTTTTGGCCTAACCAACTATGGCCAGGGTGAGCTAGGAAAGATCATCTCCGTGGAGCTTCCGGAGATAGATGATGAGGTAGAGAGGGGGGAGCCCTTTGCGGAAGTGGAATCCTATTCCACGGTCTCCGAGTTGATTGCGCCCATATCGGGTACGGTTCTGGCTGTTAACAGCGACTTGGGGGATCATCCCTCCGTCATCAATGAGGATCCTTACAACAATGGATGGCTGATTGAGGTGAAGCTGAAAAACGACTCCGAACTTAAATCCCTAATGGACACGGATGAATATTACCATTTTGTCTTTAGGCCGAATCCTTGATAGGGGTTTCCCCACCGACTCTGTTTTTCTCCTCCTTCTAGTTCTCTTTTCTGCGGGTCCGGCCCGACCGTCGATCGCAGGGCAGACCGGAGAAGACGATTTTGCCAGATCCCGGCGTGAGATGGTGGAGAAGGACCTGCGGGGGCGGGGCATCAAGGATCGCAAGGTGCTTGCGGCGATGGCTCTCGTTCCGCGCCATCTCTTTATCACGGAGAGACAACGGCCGTTGGCTTATGAGGATCGTCCCCTGCCCATAGGCGAGGACCAGACGATCTCCCAGCCTTATATTGTGGCGCTTATGACCGAACTATTGGAGCTTAAAGGTGGGGAGAGAGTTTTGGAGGTAGGCACGGGCTCGGGCTATCAAGCGGCGGTCCTGAGTCATGTAGCGAAAGAAGTCTACACCATTGAGATAATTCCTTCCCTGGCCGAAAAGGCAAAGGAGACACTGATACGGCTCGGATACGTTAATGTTTGGGTCAGGACGGGAGATGGATTCTTTGGTTGGGAGGAAAAAGCACCCTTTGAGGCGATTCTGGTGACGGCCTCAGCGGAAAAGATCCCTGAACCCTTGTGGCGTCAGCTCCGTGAAGAAGGACGTCTGGTAATGCCCCTAAGTGGTGAGGGTAAGAGGCAGAAACTGGTTAGGGTTAGGAAGATAGGTGGAAGACAACATGTCGAGGATATTACGGGGGTGATTTTTGTTCCAATGACCGGGGCAGTTCAGAGCGGAGCTCGCTGATGGCCCTTGTCCGGTTTTTCTTTGACTCGGAAGAGGCGAAGCGATAAACAATCTCTCCTGGCCGGACCAAGCCTAAGTCTTCCCGCGCAATTTTCTCTAGGTACTGGCTGTCATGGCGTAGCCCGTAGACACGCTCACGAAGAATTTCATTTTCCTTCTGGAGGAGAAAGGTTTTTTCGTCTAACTTCCTCTTCCCTTCCCAGAGACGCCAGAGGTGGAGGACTCCCCTTTCGCCGAAGGTTGTGAAAAGAGACAGGGTAACAATGAGCCCAAAGAAGGCACAGACGACCTTACGCTGGGAAATCCTGGATAAAAACATGACTAGTGCAATATAGCACATTTTATGGTCTTCTTCTCCCTTAAAGGCGATGCTGGAGGTGGATGATGAAAATTCAACGGATTCATGGCCGGGAGGTTTTAGATTCCCGCGGACAGCCAACTGTAGAGGTGGATGTCATTCTGAAGAATGGCACCTTGGGCCGGGCCACGGTCCCTTCCGGGGCCTCCATCGGCGAACACGAAGCGGTCGAATTAAGGGACTCAGATGGGCGCTTCTTTGGAAAGGGAGTGAAGCGAGCCGTCGGCAATGTGAACAAGATTCTTGCCCCCCACCTTTGTGGCAGAGAGGCGAAGGATCAAAAGGGTATCGACCGTTTCATGATCGAGATGGACGGTACTGCAAACAAAGGTCATCTGGGTGCCAATGCGATTCTGGGTGTCTCCCTGGCAATCGCTAAGGCACAAGCTCAGTCTGAAAGAGTGCCCTTTTACCGCTATCTGGGAGGCCCTCGTGCAAAGACCCTCCCGGTACCGATGCTCAATGTTCTGAACGGGGGGGTTCATGCGGATAACAACATAGATGTTCAGGAGTTTATGATTATCCCCTTCGGGATGAAGAGCTTTGCCGAGGCGTTGAGGGCAGGCGCGGAGATCTTTCAAGGCCTGAAAAAGGTTCTGCACAGCCGGGCCTATTCTACGAGCGTTGGGGATGAAGGGGGATTCGCTCCCCATGTGAAAGGAAACGATGAAGCGATAGAGCTGCTCTTGGAAGCTGTTACGCAAACCGGTTACAAGCCGGGAGATCAGGTGGCATTGGGACTGGATGTGGCCGCGAGTGAGTTTCATGAGGATGGGCGCTATATTTTTAAAAAGTCTGACGGCGTCAAAAGGGGGAGGGAAGAGATGCTTCGACTTTATGAGAATTGGGTGCGACAGTATCCCATCATTTCCATAGAGGATCCCCTGGGAGAAGATGATTGGGAGGGATGGGTCACGCTGACAGATCTCCTGGGAAAAAAGGTCCAGTTAGTCGGAGACGATATCTTTGTCACGAACAAGGCCAGACTTGAGCAGGGAATCCAGCAGAGGGTGGCCAACTCTATTCTGATAAAAGTTAACCAGATTGGGACGCTAAGCGAGACCTTAGAGACAATACAGTTGGCCAAAAAAACCGGTTACACGACCGTGATTTCACACCGCTCGGGAGAGACGGAAGACGCGACTATTTCTGACTTGTCCGTTGCAACCAATGCCGGGCAGATCAAGACTGGGGCCCCCTGCCGCGGTGAGCGAACGGCCAAATACAATCAACTCTTGCGAATCGAAGAGGAGTTGGGGAAAAGAGCCGTCTTTGCCGGGAAGAAGGCGTTTAAAGTGAGCCTAGGTTAGATAAGGCAGGATGAAAAGGGAGACGGTCAAAGAAAAAAAGGATAGGGCTCAAGCCATTGCCTCGCGTTTGGCCCAAGCTTTTCCCGAGGTCCGTGTTCCACTCCATCATCGTAATCCTTACGAACTTTTGGTTGCCACGATCCTTTCCGCCCAATGCACGGACGAAATGGTCAACCGCGTGACCCCTGAGCTTTTCCGCCTTTATGCTGAACCGGAGGATCTCGCCAAGGCGCCGGTACGGGAGATCGAAAAGGTCATCAGGCCCCTTGGTCTCTTTCGTTCGAAGGCCAGGAACTTAAAGCAGTGTACCCGACAGTTGATCGAAAAACATGGCGGGGAAGTGCCGGGCAATATGCAGGACCTCACCCGTTTGGCCGGAGTCGGAAGGAAAACTGCGAATGTCATCTTAGGCCATGCCTTTGGTATCCCGGGTATTGTGGTGGATACCCACTGCAAGCGTCTTTCGCGACGCCTCGGCCTCACGCGGCAAGAAGAGCCGAGCAAAATTGAGCGAGATCTCATGAAGCTTATGCCTGACGAGTACTGGACATCCTTCTCGCATCGGCTCATCCTTCATGGACGCAAAGTTTGCCATGCAAGAAAACCTCAATGCCAGATCTGTACTCTGAATGACCTTTGTCCTTCGGCAATCCTGTAGACCCCCTCTCCTTTGTCCTCTCCCCCGACAACGGGAGAGAGGGAAGGTGAGGGGGAGCCTAGGCGGATCCCTAGCAGTATGATGCTCTTTTCAAACGTGGGCCAATCGTGGTAGCTATGCCCCATGTTGCCCAATGTGCCACGTGAAAGGTTGCTCGACCTATGCCGCAGGATGCTTCTCATCCGCCATTTTGAGGAGAGGTTGATTGGTCTATATCGAGAAGGGCGCTTCCGTGGGCACTACCATGTCTACATCGGGCAGGAGGCTACAGGAGTTCCTGCCCTTTCCTGTCTTGAGGATCGCGACTATTTTTTCACGACCCACCGAAACCATGGCCACATTCTTGCGCGCGGGGGCGAGCCGGGACGCCTCCTGGCAGAGATCCTTGGTCGCAGTGACGGCTACAACAAGGGAAGAGGTGGCAGCTTCCATATCGCTGTATCTGAACTTGGATTTCTCCATACCTCTGGGGTTGTGGCCGGAATCATCCCGCTGGCCACGGGCGCAGCCTACGCGGCCAAGGCGCGAAAAACTGGCCAGCTCAGCGTTTGCCTATTCGGCGATGGAGCTCTGGAGGAAGGAGCGGCCACGGAGGCCTTTAACATAGCCTCCCTGTGGAAACTGCCAGTCCTCTTTCTCTGCGAAAATAACGGGAAATACGGCCGTGGGAGAGCCATGGGTGGAGTCCAATCCTCTACCATGGCGGTTTATCCCCTCACTGATTTACCCAGAGCCTATAAGGTTCCCGCCCTGGAGGTGAATGGGGCAGATACTGGCGCTGTCTACGGTGTAGTTTCTGAAGCGGTAGGAAAAATCCGCCGCGGAGAGGGGCCGCAATTCATTGAGGCGCAGACCGTACGCTGGCCGGGAAGCGAGACGAATTGGCCCGTGGTCCCAGTACCCACAGATATCGCGTTGGCCTGGGATGTGAGTCCTGCGCCAGAGGCCGAGCAGGAGTGGTATCGCAACAGCGATCCGGTCCTGCTCTTCATCCGTGAACTTGTCGAGAAAAGAATAGCGAGCAGGGAAGAGATCTCTCAGATCCAGAAGGGTGTGCGCGAGGAGATTGATCAAGCCGTGAAGTTTGCCCTCTCAAGCCCATATCCCAAGCCGGAGACGGCACTGGAAGATGTCTTCGCCTGAGCATCTGGGGGCAACCATGCGCGAGATGGCCTATTACGAAGCCAAGTTGGGAGCTCTCAGGGAGATTCTGGCCGCAGACGATAGAGTCCACTTGATTGGGGGTTCCTTTTTAAGCCTTAGCCCCCATCGGGGCCTCTTCCAAGAGATTGGCAAAGCCTTCCCAGAGCGAGTGATCTCCCCTCCGATCTCGGAGCTCGGCTTTTGCGGTCTTGCGATCGGAGCTGCGATGGCGGGGCTAAGGCCGGTGGTTGACTTAAGCACGGGAAGCTTCATCTTCGAGGCCTGGCCGCAGGTGGTCAACGAGGCCGCCAACGCTCTCTACATGTCTGGGGGTCAGACCCGCGCGCCTGTAGTCTTTCACCTCTTTCACGGCATACGGGGTGGAGGCGCCGCCCAACATTCCCATAGCCCTCAGGCGATGCTCTGGAACTGCCCGGGGTTGGAGATTGTCCTTCCTTCGTCGCCGCGGGACGTGAAAGGCCTTCTCAAGACAGCCGTCAACACCGATAACCCAACAATCTTCGTCGATCATGTGCAGCTTTTGGAGTCGCGAGGTCCGGTTGCTGATTATGATGAGGCGATTCCGTTCGGCGTGGCGGACATAAAGCGCGTGGGAAGCGACGTCACGGTCATCGCTACCTCCTATATGGTGCAGCGCTGCCTCAAAGTTGCAGACTCTCTGGCGAGCGGAGGAATTCGAGTGGAGGTGGTCGATCCGCGGACACTCGTTCCGTTCGATCTCCAGACGCTCATGGCTTCTGTGGAAAAAACTCGTCGGGTCGTGATCGTGGACGAGTGCCACCAGAGTTGCGGCGTGGCGGCTGAAATTGTAGCGCGGATCGGCGAGGCGGGATTTGACAAGCTCAAGGCGCCGATCCGGCGGGTCACTACACTCGATGTGCCCGTCCCTTATAGCCAGCCGTTGGAAGAATTCATCAGCCCTTCAGAGTCACGCATCGCTGATGCAATCCGCGCTATGCTGCGGTAAAGGAGGTCGAACGAGGCGGTAGCCGAGATTGACATTCCTCGAGCCGCCAAATAAACAGTCTCTCATGCGCTGGGGTCTTTTCTATCTGCCTACTTCGCTCCCCGATACTCCTCAGGAGGGAGCCGACCGCTTTCGTACAATCATCGAGCAGGTGCGCTATGCCGAGCAGATCGGATTCAACTCGGTGTGGCTTGCGGAGCACCACTTTCAGGCCTTTGGCGGCATGTTTCCATCAACCCCACTGATTGGGGCAGCTATTGCGCAGCACACGGAGACCATCCGCGTCGGGACGGCAGTTGTGCTCCTCCCCTATCACAACCCGATCCGTATTGCCGAGGACTACGCTACACTCGATCTGCTTAGCAACGGCAGGCTTGAGTTCGGTGTGGGTCACGGCTTTGTCAAGTGGGAGGCGCTCAAGTTTGGCATTCCACTCGAGGAACTCAGGGAGCGCTTCCGCGAGAACCTAGAGGTTGTGCTCAAGGCGTGGACCCAACCGACCATGAACCACAAAGGGCGCTTTTATGAGTACAGCGATCTGGCCGTTTGGCCGCGCCCACTCCAGCAGCCCCATCCCACGGTGTGGATGGCCGCAACGGCGAGCATCGAGTCTTTCGAGTTCTCGGGCCGGCAAGGCTACCACATGATGCTGATCCCCTTCCTGCACGATGTGGAGGATTTGCGGCCCAAGGTCGAGGCCTACCTGGCCGCACGCCAAGCAGCCGGCCATGACCCCTCGACCGCTCGCATTCTGGCTGTCTACCATCTTTATGTCGGCGAGGACGCCGCCGAGGCTCGCGCCTCTGGATCGGCGGGGGTCCTGGAATATACGCGCGTCGCCGCCAGCGCCCACAGCCTCACACCCAATGTAGAGGAGCCCGAATCCTATCGTGGTCACCTTGCGCACCGCGCGGCGATGCGGACGCTTAGCTTCGACGACCTCCTCGAGCGCAACCGCGTTTTGATAGGGAGTGCCGGAGAAGTGCGCGAGCAGCTCAGATACCTACGTGATCAGTTGCACCTCACTGATGTCGCTGGCCTGTTCGCGCTCGGTGGGTTGACCGATGCTCAGGTACGCGCCTCCATGCGCCGCTTCATTAAAGATGTCGTCCCTCATGTGAATAGAGATGCGATTGCACCGGCGATGAAGGCTGGGACCTTCCTATCACCAGCCTAAGGCGTAGGCGATCTGTCTTCTCGGAGAGGCGCCACCGAGAATCACGGCGTGTGCCTTGTCATAGCGGATACCCATAACCTTCCCATTATCCCAGCTATCGGTCACCATGTCCTCGTGTCCCCGGCGCCTCAGCTCGTCAATGGCTTCTTGTGGAATGCGATCTTCAACGACCATGACTCCAGGGTAGGCTTCGCGCGGGTAGAATGAAGATGGGAAGTGCGCTGAGTAAACAGTCGGCGCATCCAAGGCTTCCTGGATGTTCATGCCAAACTCTATATGGTTAAGAAAGAATTGCAGCGTAAACTGGTCTTGAGTGTCGCCGCCTGGAGTGCCGAAGACTATAAAGGGCTTACCCCCCTTGGTAACCAGAGAGGGAGTGAGCGTGGCTCGGGGACGTTTGCGCGGGGCAAGGGCGTTGGGGCGTGCTGGATTGAGGTAAAACATCTGTCCCCGCGTTCCAAGCGGGAAGCCTAGCCCCTTGATGACTGGCGAGTCGCCGAGCCAGCCGCCGCTAGGAGTCGCGGCTACCATGTTGCCCTGGCTATCCACAGCGTCAAGATGGGTGGTATCCCCGACGTGTGCATGTTTCAATCCCAAATCGCGGACGGCACGGGCCGCTACTGCGAGAGCACGATGATGCGAAAGCCGGCCGCTGTAGCCAGGTAATGGCCCGAGGTAACAACACCCCGGGTGCCCATGATGACCGGACGAGTTGTGAAACTAGCCATCTTCTAATCCTCCTCAGTTCAGATTTCACTCATTTCTAGCTGATTCTATAGGCAGACCGAGGACCGTGGACCGAAGACCGTCGGTCGGCCGTCGGCGGTCAGCCGTCCTTTCTGCGGCCTGCTATTCCCCACGCCCACGGGCGAAGCGGATGATTTCTCGCCGTGCCTTCTTTGACGGCCGTCCCTTGAAACTTGGCTGATAAGCTCCTTGGGCGCGTAGCTGCTCGGTCAATGCCTCTCGCCTTTGTTTGCTCTCCCCCGTTTCTTCGTAAAGTAACTGGGCTTCAGAAGCCGGGCCTCGCCGAATGCTAAGGCCGCGCACGATGACTACCCATTCATAGGGTCCACGCCTTACACTGATCTCATCGCCGAGACGCACCGCGCGCGCCGCCTTGGTGCGCTCTCCACTCACATGCACCTTGCCGCCTTCGATCGCCTCCGCCGCAAGAGAGCGTGTCTTAAAAAAACGGGCGGCCCAGAGCCATTTGTCTAGCCGGATATGGGCTTCGGTTTCTATTCCTTTCATACTGAATCGAGATTGAGGCTCTCCAATTGCTTCAACGGCTCCTCAAGGCTTTTGATAGCTTCGGCCCGAAATTCAGGAGATTCGAGATCCCTGCCTATACTATGCTTGGCGACGTTCTCCGCCGTGTCACTTCCCGCAAGACGGAGGAAATTTTCGTACCTGGGAAAGAAGTCTGCGCCCTCTTTTTTGAACATAGCGAAAAGGGCCCGGCTTAGAAGGAAACCGAAGGTGTAAGGAAAGTTATAGAACGTCACTCCCGTGATGTAGAAATGGAGCTTGGAGGCCCAGAAATAGGGATCCTCCCCTCCCTCTTCGAGCACGTCGTCCAATATGCGCCGCTGAGTCTCAGCCATCAGCTCTTTCAACCGGCTCACGCTCAGTTCGCCCTTCGCGCGCTCCTCATAAAGATTTGTTTCGAATTCATAGCGCACAGGAATATCCAGGAGATAAATGGCTCCATGACCGAGCTCCATGTCCAACATCAGCGCCTTCTGCGGGCTGCCGATTGAGGGATCTTCCAGCACGCTCTTGGTCAAGAGCAACTCACCAAAGGTCGAGGCTGTCTCAGCCAGGGTCATGGGACACATTCGCGCGTAGGAACGCATACCACGCATCTGGTAGCTGTGAAATGCGTGGCCGGATTCGTGAGCTAGGGTAAGCACATCGCCAATAGAGCTGTTGTAGGTCATAAAGATCCTCGACTCGTCGGTGAGTAAAGAGCCGGTGCAGAAAGCCCCAGGCCGCTTGCCAGGCCGAGTTTCCCAGTCGATCCAACTCTTATCGTACACTGTCTGGAGAAAACCTCCCAGAGCGGGATAGGCCCGCTCGAAAGAAGTCTTAACCAGAGCTTTGCCCTGTTCCCACGAAAGAGGCTGCTGATCGAGGAGCGCTAGCGGTGCTCCCAGGTCATACCATGCGGTTTTTTTAATCCCCCTAAGCTTTGCCTTAAGACGGAGGATGCCCCGGGGCAATTCAATCCCGGCGAAAATCGCCTCAAGCATCGCCTCCAGCGTTTTTGACGAGATCGCTGCCTGGAAGAGGGCGATTTCGAGAAAGTGCTTCACCCCCCGATGACGGTTAAGGGTGAGTCGTGTTCCCGAAATAGCATTGAGGGCGGCGGCGGCTGTGTCTTCGACGGTCTGCCAGGCGTTGTTTCCACCCTCAAAGGCGGCCTTTCTGACACGCCGATCCGGGTGTTCCATAAGGGAGCGCCGGTGCGACATGGGTAGCCGTTCACGGCGTCCATCGGGATATGTCATATCGAACTCAAGTTTTCCCGAGATCGTGTCATAAAGACGCCCCCAGGCTTGGATGCCGTCTACGCCGAGGTCCGCTACCACCACTTCCTTTTCGGGTGCCATGGTCCGGCGACACTCCTCGCGCATCCGGAGGAAGTAATACTGAGCGCCCCTCAACCTTTCTCGTTGGGTGAATGAAGCGAAGATCTCTTCCCGTGCGTCCTTGATTGCCCGAAGCAGCTCAACCTTAAGCTTTGAGAATTCAGCTTTCATCAGCGTCAGCGCCGCCTCTTCCTTGAGATAGGCCTCGTTGCGCGAGTCGGCGGCGGCCAGGCAGCCGACGTAAGAACTGAGATGCGATAAGCGCATTTGGATGTCTTCATTCTCGATGAAGATTTCTTCCCACTCTGCTTCCGTCGAGGTGTCAAGGGGCATGAGGACAGTTGCCCTCTCCCGAAGCGACGAAATGTCCTTTCGCAACCTCTCCTTAAACTCGTTCATCTCTGGCCCATTGAACTCAGGAAAGTAGCTAGTTAGATCCCAGTTCATATCGTTTTTGCTGGCTTTAGCCTCTTCAAATGTCTACGCTGACGCCGGCTCTCTGCTGCAACGCCTTTTTGTAAACAAGCTGGGCAGCGGCCACGTCCTGAATAGCGATGCCTACGGACTTGTACAGCGTGATCTCCTTGGTGTCCGTCCTTCCTGGCCTTTTGCCAGCTAAAACCTCCCCGATCTCGGCGTGGACATGGTCTTCCCTGATCGCTCCCTCTTTTATCGCAAGCAAAACATCTCCACACTCCGCCATGATCGCTTCTCGTGAATCCACCACCACCTTCGCCCGCTTCACGGTTGCAGCATCGATTTCCCTAAGATCGGGTCGATGGGAACCGACAGCATTGATATGAATCCCTGACTTGAGCCAATCGGCACGTAGGATCGGCTCCTTTGCCGTTGTTACCGTGACTACCAGGTCAGCTTCCTGTACAGTCTCCGCTGCACTACGCACCGCCTCAATCTCCACCCCGACCTGTGGTTCTAACTCTTCTTTCAGTCTCTGGGCGCTCTTACCTGAAGGGCTGTGAACTTTTATCTTGCTGATCCGCTTCACTTTGGACAACGCAAGGATATGAGCTCTGGCCTGCACTCCAGCTCCGAGAATACCCATCACAGGAGTCTCTGGATTCGCTAAAGCCTTTGTAGCCACAGCCGAGACGCATGCCGTTCGTATCGCCGTAATATAGCTCCCCTCCATGATCGCCATGAGCTTTCCTGTATCCGGGCTGTAAAGGGTAATGGTGGCAAGAATCACGGGCAGACCTTGCTTGGGGTTTTCCTGGAAGTAGGTTACAACCTTCATCCCTAAGGCTTTGTCCTCGCTGAGATAAGCAGGCATGCTGGTGATCCGCCCTTTGATCTCAGACAGCGGCACGACCAATCTAACCGGCATCACCGCTTTGCCAGTGGAGAACTGGATGTGGGCCTGTTCCAGGACCTGAATCAGCTCTTCAATGTTCAAGAGCCTCTGGACATCTTTCTCAGATAGCACCAGCATTGTGTCTCGAGTCATAGCACAAAGGGCGCAGGAATTGGAGGCCAAGTCGCGTCGGTGATTACTTGCAAGACCTAGGTTTGTGCACTATCTTGCTCCATCGTTGAGACAAATAATGCCTTTAAGGGGGTCATGATGACTAGACATAAAAACGTGATTCATCTTTTTGAGGTTCCAAGAGAGACAATGAACGTGCCAGAAGGTTCATCCTTCGGAGGAATTCGTCAACGCGTGGGTGCTGCGATTAGAGCCAAGAAACTAGGCTATAGTTTCTTTACCGTAACGCCTGGTAAGGCTGCTTTTCCCTTTCATCTCCATCATACCAACGAAGAGATGATCTACATCATGGAAGGGGAAGCGACACTACGAATGGGTAAGGAGGAGATACCCGTTTCTTCAGGGACATTTATCGCCTTTCCGCCGGGTACAGACTATCCTCATCAGCTCATCAACACTTCTAAAGCGGAT
This sequence comes from Binatia bacterium, assembly GCA_050735075.1. Classification (GTDB taxonomy): domain Bacteria; phylum Desulfobacterota; class Binatia; order UBA9968; family UBA9968; genus JAHFAO01. The sequence goes on along the minus strand of JBOHVJ010000431.1, from coordinate 1,142 downwards.
CTTCGCTACTTGGTTGTCAGCACCATGGAGTACCCTGAAATTGCCGAGTATCCGGATTCGAACAAAATCGGTGCGTATGTAACGTCTGTCACGGAAGGAGGTTTCCGGGCTCTATACCATAAGGATAACGATCTGCCCTACTATGAAGGCGAGAGCGGCTCTGAGATAGAGCGGGTCAAGAAATCGGTACGTTAGTAACCTCTAAATATCGATGACGACAACCTCAAGCATCTGGTCGTGCTGGGAAGATCGGGGTGTGGGAAAACGAGCTTTCTCCTCGGGCTTCTTTACCAGCAGATCCAGAGGGGAGGAGGGTACATCTTCATAGACGGCAAGGACATGGATCTCGTCTACCCGATTCTGGCCGAAGAAATAAGAGACGCCCACATGATGCGGGACCTTGTCGAGTACCACAAGTACTTTCAGAAGGAGGTCCTCAAAGCCAGGGAGGAGAAAGTCGAGGGGCTGGACGCAAAGATCAACTCTCTTCTCGCATCCAAGGCGACCCGCGCCCTGTGTTCACCGGGATCGGACATCGATTTCTACAATGTCATCCACAAAAGCCAGAATGTATACATCGGCCTGCCCATGGACCGAGACCCGTCGATCGCCGCGGGCCTGGGAAGGCTGATCCTCACCGACATACGCTTTGCGATCTCAGAAGTCCTTAGCCGGGTGAACTCCAAGCCCAACCCACCGTTTCTGATCGTCCTGGATGAATTCGGCTCCTATGCCACGCCGGATTTCTCGGTCGTCTTCGAGAAATCCCGCGAGGCCAACATCATAGTAGTCGGGGCAATCCAATCGCTCTCCAACCTCACGGACGGCTTCAAGATGCTCTCGCGCGACTTCGCCGAGCGCATCCTTGGAAACGCCAACAAAATCTTCATGTCCCTGGAGAGCACGCAGACAGCCATCGAAGCGGAGAGGTACTGGGGGGAAGAGATAACACGAAAACAAACCTACCAGGCTTCCGAAGGGTACACCGATTCGGGACGCTATCTAAGTCCTCTTCGGTACTTGAACCCCCAGAGAAGCAAGAGCCTTCAGGATGGAAAGGGCTGGATCGAAGGATGGGAGCCCAGGATCAAAGCAGACGAGTTCATCCACGGCCTCGGCATCGGGGAGGCTTACCTGCGACA
>JBOHVJ010000430.1:0-11572 GCA_050735075.1 Binatia bacterium | reverse complement strand
TGATGTCGAAGACCCCCAGGAGAACGAACTGGATTTGGCGGCCGGTGGGTGGCGATAACGTCAAGATCTACCGTGACATGCTCGGCGTTCCACTCAGTAAGATTGAAGAGTGGTATGCCAAGGCCTGGATCTAAGGAGGAGACTGGGCGGTCAGCTAGCAGCCATCAGCCTTCAGCTCGTGATCTGCTGATCGCTGATGGCTGACTGCTGAAATCTTCCAAAGGAGGTAGCGTCGTGTGCGATGTCATTTGGTGCAAAAAACAGGTGGGTGGGAAAACCTGCAACACCGTGAATTACTTAGACCCGTATTGCTTCTGGAACTGGGAGGGGAAGATCAACTGTGCAGAATGTGGGGCCGTCTACTACATCCACATGATCCAGGGCTTCATGTACAAGGGGCCGGAGGACAGACCCGGCGAGAAGCCAGACACAAGCCCCCTCTATGCGGATAAGCCACTGGAAGGCTATAGGGCCTATTACCCAGGTACCAAGGACAGGACGAGGCCCTTCGAGTGCTTACCCAGGCATATCCTCCTGGGTAAAGCCGACATGGTGAAGTTCAGCATACGGGGCAGGCCGCTGCGTGGATGGCGTCCTCAGCCGCCGTCCGCCGGCCTAGCCGGAAGTTTCCCTTACAAGTGGGATATCCAGAAGCTATCTCCTGACGTCTGGGCGGAGTATCAGGAGAAGCTAAAGAAGGGTGAAGTCAAGGATTGGTAAGAGAAGGGAGGGGAGACAAGAGCAGAAGTAGGAGCGAGCAGTAGATGCCCAAGCCGAAAGGCAAGGGGGCGAGGGGTGGTCGGGGGCCTGTCCGGGCTAAGGGAGCGAAGAAGGGGCGTAAGCCCAAGGCTAAAGCTAAAGGGGCCAAGCCGGTTGCCCGCAAGGGACGAGCTGTGGCGCCGAAAAAGAGGGCCCGAGCCGAGTCCAAGCCGCCGGTTGCCAAGCCTGCTGCTCCCCCCGTTACCCCGGCTGTTCCGAAAGCTGTCCCCACTGTGGAGAAGAGAAAGGAGGGGGTCATGGCCGTACAATTAACGCCTGAACAATTCCTGGCTGAGGTTCTTACCCCGGAGTGGACTCGCGACACGGGGCATCTATGCTGGGATTGCAAACACTTCAAGCCGGTCCAGAAAGGCTCCAAGTTCCCCCCAGCAGACACCATCGGCTGGTGTACGATAATTCACTGGCCCTTCTACTGGAACATCACAGATTTCAACGTCGTCAAGAAGTGTTACGCCTTTGAAAAGGGGCTCTTCACGCCAAAGAAGTTTTAAAAAGGGGCTCTATACCGCGAAGAACTAGCATGGAGGAAAACGTCCGAAAGGAACTGGAAGCACTGAAGGGGATGGTGCTCAGGTGGAAGAAGAGTTACCTTGGATGGGCACCCTCCGACGGGGGAGGCGAGTTCCTCGCTCGAGAGTTCTCGGAAGAGATCGAGACGCACGTCTACCCCTACGTAAGGAGGCTGTACGAGTGCAACTACCTCAGCGGATCTGAGGCGAAGGAGTTCCTCGACCTTTGCTACAGCGAGGTCGAGGACCTTCGCGACGCATTGAGGGAAGCCGAGGGCAAGGAACTTCACACAAGAGGAGGGTAGACATGGCTGAGAAATGTCGTGTGGGTGTCTGTGGGTTCGACCCCATGATCGTGAAAGGATACGTGAAGACGGGGGAGCGAGCCCTCTGGTGGCACATATCGGACGAATTACAGGAGGAATACAAGGTTAAGTCGGGTGAGACAGTTTCGGGGAAGTTGCTGGCGATCTACGATGGTACGGGGACGAAGACCGCAACCCCGAATGAGTCCTTTGAATGGAAGGTATCGAAGGAGTCGGGCCTTGCGGTCCTGCTGCCGCCTGAGGCAATAACCAAGTACAAGCTCACGGCGTTTCACTTCCTCGAGCTGCTCATTGAGAAGGTTGGTGATAAACCAGTCTACCCAGGGAAAGAGCAGATGAGCTCCAAATGGTGGCCCGAGGAGAGAATGAAGCTCGACTACAAGGTGGCTTACATAGAGTAAGAAACCATCAATGCCCTCTCCCCCCTATTAAGCCGCTACCATCGACTCTCCTTCCCATGAGGGGAGAGGGTTAAGGGGGCAGAAGTGAATCGGTTCTATCCCCCTCCCCTAATCCCTTTTGAGCAGGGGAGGGGGATTTTTTTATCCTGGTTACCTCTTGTAGATTATTTGTATGTGAATGGAAAGAGGTGTAGCATATAATCAAAAGGGAGCGAATATGGTCAGGACAGGCGAAGTCGAGCAAGAGCGGGAGCCTCAGCACCCGGGCTGGCAGGCTCTAACGAAGGTTCTCAACGCAACGACTCCATTTTTTGAAAAATTCCTCTTCCTGCGGGGATATGGAAACTATGCCTCGAACATATACCTCATCATGGGGGACTATCTGACGATTGTGGACCCCGGCAATGATTACACGGGATTCATGGACCTTTTCAAACTCAAACTCAAGCTGGCGGACATTAAGAAGATCGTCCTCACTCACGGACACCCCGACCATGCGATGGGGGCGTTCGAGCTTTTGAGATCGCAGCCGAGTAGCATCGCGAGCGGGGGCTTTGAGCTGGTACTCCATGAAGCGGGTCCCCCTCAGCTTAAGGAGATGGTGAAAGAGTTCGGCTGCCGCGTTACCGAGGTGAGAGGCGGAGAGACTCTTGAGCTGAGCGGCCTTGAATGGGAAGTGATTCACACGCCCGGCCATACCATAGACGGCATATGCCTGTATCACGCCCCGACGAAAACGGTTTTTAGCGGAGACATGGCATTACCAAATGCTGTGGGCGCGCCTGACCCAAAAGCTGGAGGACGGCTGGATCACTACTTATTCGGACTGAAGGCATTACTCAAAAAGGACATCGAGAATCTCCTTCCGGGCCACGGCCTACCGGTGGCTACTGATGGTAGAAAGGTCATCGAGGAGACCTATGAATGTGTAATGATGAAAATCATCGGGGTCGAACCCCAGACCACCACATGGATAGCAGGAGCGACGGCTCTCGCGCAACGGGGGCTTTTGGAAGAGGCCGTATTTTGCTGCGATAAGGAGATGGCCCGCGATCCGGAAGACGTGAGGGCTCTCGAGTTAAAGTCTCTTTGTCTTAATGACCTCGGACGCTCTCATGAGGCCCTTGAGGTCCTTAATAAACTGGGACAACTCCGTTCAGGCGATGATTCTTTCATCTTAATAGGCAAGGGATACGCGCTGATGGGGCTTGGCAAGTACCATGAAAGCATCAAGTGCTTTGACGAGGCGTTGAGAGTCAAGCCCGGCATGAAAGACGCGCTGGTGTATAAAGGAATGGCCCTCTATCTCGCAGGGAACTGTGAAGAGGCAATGGACATCGAGCAGTTCAGAACGGAGTTTGTGGGCGGATTCAAGGAGGAATTACTCAAGAAAACGAAGCCTTCAAATGAATAGGTGAAAGGGGTCAGACCCATAAGATTAGCAGGCGGAGAACAGCGGGGTGACAAGAACATGGCCGAACCGAGAAGAGCTTTGCAAACAGAAGTCCTGGAACAGGTGCTGCCGCTCGTCCTTGAAATCATACCAGGGCAGGCAGGCGAAGGATTAATTGACGTATATGAACCGGGCAGCTACGAGGGTCAATCGCTTCGGAAGCTGTGCGAGAAGACGCTCGGCAAAAAAAATTGGAGCATAGAGGAACAACAAATAGTGGAGGACATCAACAGGCAACTCGACGGTGGAAGGCTGCTCTGCAGAGGACGACAAATTGAGGATTCGGCTCTGGAGTACACAGTGGTTGAAGAAACAGAAGCTGGAGAAAAATACCTCTACGCACCGATCCGGGCCATTAAGCCCCAAGAAGGCGGCCTTTAGCTATCGCAAATTTTTGGGGGAACGCCAATAGAGAAAAGAGATCAAAATGAAGAAGCCAGAAAGGAAACAATGGGATCCTAACTGCCCAAAGTGCCAGGAAGAGTTGCAACGGCATATTGAACTCTCGGATTCCATATTTGATGAGGTGAATCACGGGGTTGGGAAGGGAGAGCTGTTGGAGGATTACTACTGTAACCATCAAGGCGAGCAAGAAGCCTAAGGTGGCGATGCAGTTGGTTCAGCTCGCATAGTGCGAGCTGTAAGTTTTTGAGGCAGGGGTCATGCGGCAGCTCTTGGACTCTGATCTTGAACTTGTGGTCGAATCAGGATTCATATACGCACCCCTCTTGTTTGATCCAGCTATAGAAAGAGAAATTCACACGCCTCGGAAAACAGACACCCTTATCGAGGTCGATGGTAAACTCTTCATAAAGACACTGAGCCTACAATCCGTTGTGGAGAACTACGAGAAAATTGACACGGATTCATACGAAAGACTGAGGAACGCGTGTCGGCAAAAATATCGCCATGCTCTGGGTCTGAATGGAATATCGATAAGCGAAAAACTGAGAACCATACTCTTCTACGTGATGCCTCATTTCATTAGGAGACACAAAAGCCTAGAAAGGAAGAGGCGTAGCGAAGAAGAAATACTGGGCTTGATTGGGGAGAGTGTTACTGTTACAGCGAGGTATTACGAAGATGCAATGAAATTCCTCGATACACATTCACTGCGGAGAGCACTAAACGAGCTGGAAGAACAAGGGGCCCCAACAGACCCACTCGAGGAAGGACTGATCTCAGCGCGGAAACTGCGCGAATGGCTCCTTCAGGCATCAGAACTGAAGATAATGGACAATGAAAAGGGCCGTCTCAGAGAGGCGCTACGAGAACGGGAGCAATTCTCGGAGGCGCAAAGGAAGTACCTCGCAATGCTGCTGTATATTTCTGAGAAAGGTTCCTTAGAGATAGATGGTTTTGGATTTTCCAGGATGGGCTTGGCCGACGAGTACGTGATATATAAACTCACAGGAGAATACGCACTGAAAGACTTCTTCGGTCGTATCTACCTATTTCCTGATTGCCGAGTAGCTGTTTCCACCATTGTCCCCCTCAAGCCTGTAGTGCTAGATACCTATAAACATCCATTCCTGGAGGGGTACGATTCAGGGCAGCCAATCTGCTTGCGAGGTTACAGCCCACCAAAAGTCTTCACTGCGGCGAACGTCATCAATGCATTGCAAGAGGGCATGAATGCACTACTCTATGGCCACAGCAGCAGACGCCGCAACGGTTATCACAGTCTTGATCGAATAACGAGGTATGTTGGGACCGTCGATTTGGATGACGACATAATGCCCGAGATCGAGGATTACCCGGTAATCTCAACGAGGCACGCACGGACCGTTAATTTTGATGACTACCGTGTCTCAAGGGAACACCCCAAAATCGCATCGGGGCAAGTTGAGATCACAAACAATTACACCCCATAACGAGGGCGTTGGAGGTATCACATGGAGGACAAGAACAGAGACTTAAAGAGAAAGATTGAAGAAGAAAGACTTAAAAATAAAAAACTAACGACAATGGAGCCCTTGGAAGTGGAGCCGGAAGAATGGCAGGCCTTCCGGAAGATGGCCCAGCCCCTGGAGAATGAGCACCTTGAGCTCCGGGCGGCCCTGCGTGATACCGAGGCGGCCCTTCGAGCTAATCCTGAGAACGAAAATCTCAAGGCCCGGATGAAGTATCTTAAGAAGAGGCTGGAGGATCTAGACAAGCAGGCCCCCTGGATCTCCTCGGACTCACCGTGGGAGATCCTACTTTGGGGAGGAACCTGGGGATGTTAAGCATTGATTTGGTAAAGCACATAAAAAGTGACCGTGCGCAGAAGAAAACTAAACAGCCCTTTAGAAGCCCACTTTTTGAAAGGATCAGTGGCCTCGTTAGACAGTACGCTCTCGGGGAGAGCTTCTTGAGAAGACTCGATGAGTTTGCAGATCATTTGCCGAGAGGAAACGTGAAGTTCGATCGCGGGAAGGTGAAGGAGACTTTTGAACCTCCATTATTTTCTTTGTCAACTGAAGAAGAATATCGTGTGACGATGGCAATTATGAAGAAGGTCAACAACCCATACCTCGATTTCGTGAATTCACCGGATGAGATACTTCTGTGCGGATCGCTTTTCCGTCGTTCCCCCTCCCTCGGACCTGATCAACTCGCACGCTATCACTTCGAGATCCTCCTGCTCGCTGAACTTGGCAAGGGGGGTCGAAGAGACCTGAAGACATCAAAGGTGAATCGCGGTGGTGAAAAATGACGGACAGGATATCAGAAGAAAGCCGGCAGCAAATCAGAGAAAAAATTGGAGAACTGAGGGAGCACCAAGTAACCGAAGCAGTACAGCAAATCATAGAATTCAACAAGACACCGGTTGATATCAAGGCGTATATCGACAGTTTTGTGGTTGGACAAGAAAAGGGGAAAAAGGTCATCGCCACAGCAATAGCTTTTCATTACAGGAGGTTGGGCAACGCGCTGAAGCAGGCGATAGGAGAAAACGGGGAAGATATTGGCGTCGCACTGCGAAACGCGAGGACTCCAAAAGCTAACATCTTGATGATAGGTCCTACCGGATGCGGTAAGACCTACACTGGCGAAATAGCTTCTAGATTGGTAGGGGTGCCTTTCGGCATACAAGACCTGACAAAATTTAGTGAAGTAGGCTACGTGGGTCAGAACGTCAGCGACATACTCGTGGACCTTCTCATATCGGCTGGTGGAAACCCGCATGTTGCACAAATGGGAATCGTATACTTGGATGAGATCGACAAGATTGCAACTGAGCTCGTTGTATACAAGGACGTCTCCGGAAGGGGCGTTCAAAAAGGACTCCTGAAGCTGGTCGAAGGCGCGGAAAATACCGTTGACCTGGGTAAGGAAAGAATCTCCCTATCCACCAGACACGTCTTGTTCATTGCGGGAGGGGTTTACGAGAATCTCGACAGTATTGTCAAAAAACGTATGGCCGGGCATAGCCTTGAAGGAGATTGGAAAGACTACCTCCTGGCCGACGACTTAGTAGCCTACGGTATGGAACGACAGCTCATGGGGAGATTCCCCGTCAGAGTGGTATACGATCCACTAACGGTCCAGGATCTCAAGGAGATCATGCTCAAAAGCGAGGACAGCCCGTTGCGAGCCTACGTCAACGACCTCAAGGCATGGGGCATCGACCTGACATTCACCGAAGACGCACTGACGGAGGTAGCACAACGCGCCGAAGACGAGGGCACGGGAGCGCGAGGCTTGATAAGCATTCTCCATCGAGTGCTATTCGAAGACCTGTACCAGCTTCCTGGCACCTATACCGGAGAAGTCGTAGTCGATGAGACGTATCTTAGGGAGAGATTACGGTGAGATTCAAGGGCCTGTCAGAGCTGAAACGACCAGAACTCCAAGAGATAGTCCTGGCAACGTTGCCGGAACATATTCTGATGGCGCAGTACGCGATGGCGAAAGCCTTCAAAATAAATGAGCTGGTTCGCGTCATCCACAAAGGGAGTTATGAATGGTATGGGTACACCATTGCGAACAGAGGCAATCCGGAACTCATATTCGATATAGGCGTGCCAAAGAACGATCAGAACTTCTTTGACTACACAAGGATCGGCCCTGAGAGGATAGCCGAGTACCAGGAATCGCTTCCAACGGACACAGTCATCAATGGATGGATACACTCTCACGGCAATCTTGAGTACGAGCACTTTTCAGACACTGATGAAAGAAATCAAGTGACGGTTCTCGATTATGTTACAGCGCTCTTGAGGAAGCCAGTCGCAAAAAAGGGAGTCGTGATAAAGGACTTGGTATTATTGGTGAAAGATCGGTGTACTGAGAAGGACTTAGAGAGGGGCAGTGTTTCTCTCATGACTGATGCGCCTATAACAGAAGCCAGGATAATGGAGACCATCTTTGGCAGCTTTTGTTACGCGATGGTGATTGGCGACGAAGGTTGGCACGAACAGGAGATACACTACAAGCGGAGGGGTATTCTCTCAGGGCAAACGACCGTGAGCAAGAAAGAAGCCGACATAGTGCTTGTGGACACGGGTCGCTCCTTGACCCAGTCTGATATCGACGCGCTCAGTGACGAAATCAGAGAGAAGATCCAACCGATGACCTTGACGCCAGAACGGTTTGAAAGGGGGTGTACCTAGGCAGCAGGCGATTCGCAACACCGGGGCAAAGGATCCGAGCTCCGACCAGGGAGAGAAAAACACGGTGCTGGACGAACGACTCGATAGACAAGTCCGTATAGAGGGCTGGGACCAACGCGTATTGGACAAGGCCAAGATAGGCCTAGTCGGTGACGATGATCTGTTGGTCTCATTGTACACCATGTCGGCATCGGCTCTTGGACTGAACACCATGATCGTCGTAGCGCCCAGGCTAGACGACACACTGCTTGAAACAGCGCGGAAGGTCAATCCAGCACTGAACATCAGCCTTATGGAAGGCTTCTACACGCACCCGGTTATGGATGATATCTTTACGGGATGTAACGCCGTTGTCGATCTCAGTCAGTATGGGCTAGCGAACAAGTTGTTGTTGGAAAAGGGCTTCAGGGAAACGATTCCCATCGTCAGAGGCTTCTGCTACGAAGAAGATGGGGAGCAGGGCTTCAAGATATTTACCTATATGAGGGGACGAGAATGGGACGAACTCGAACAGGTAGTTTCACCGCAGAATTTACCGGGCGATCACTTTGATGATGGTGTCTTGGACATCATTGCTTCAGGTATAGCATTAGAAGAGACAAAGAATATTTTGATGGGTCAGAGAGTATCGGAAGATGTGATAACGTACAAGAGAACGAGATTGGCGGCAGCGCGACACGATCCCAACATATGTGTTGTAGGTGCCGGAGCACTCGGCAACTTCGTGGGTCTCGGGCTAGCATACTCAGGATTTCGGCGTATCACGTTCATAGACCCTGATGTGGTGGAGATAACGAATCTCAATAGGCAGGTTTTTCTGGCCGATGCCATCGGCTTGGGTAAGGCAGCAGCACTATCGCAGAGGCTCAATGATTCGTTCGGGATCGAGGTTCAACCTCGCGTTGCGTACTTCAGAGCAGACACCAACATTTCACCATACGATGTGATCTTCGATTGTGTGGATAATTTCGAAACGGAAATACTACTGAGCGAAAAGTGTCAGGCTCACAACAAGGTACTCATCAGCGGTGGAACGAGCGAAAATGCGGGCCAGGTAATAGTCTATGATCCTACTCAGCGTGCGAGAACTCCGGCGGAACTACTGGGATTGTATGATATCGTTGGAGAGCGGAAGATCGAAACGTACGAGCGAGTCAGAGCATCGTGCGCGTACCGGCCGGATCCATCGGTCATCATGGCGAATCAGATCATCGCTGGCTTCATGGTTGATTCCTACAGAATGCTTCTAGATGGTCAGAAAGCAGCAAACATTTTCTATGATTCAACCAGCGACAAGAAGATACTGGTTGAGTCATAGATGGTTAAACATACGATCTGTTCCCTCCACTTCCAGAATTGACTTACTTGGTGCATACTGTCAGGACCAAAAAAAGTCGTCCTGACGTGGGCTACCAATAGAAGCCGATTCTGCTCGAGGTCGAGTCTTCTCTCTTCTGTAAAAGCAGACAAGCCTGCGTGCTCCCATCGGCCTTGAGCAACTCCCGCCACTACATCTACATCACGGCCCTCGGCGAAAACCGGGTGCAAGAGGCTCGAGAGAAGGGCCCCCTCCTGGAGTCCCCGGGTGGAAACGGCACCTGGTGGGCCGCTTGCAGACGAACAAGGGCAGGCTCGCCGTCGAGCTCTTCGATCTCATCCACTCAGTGGACTCACTCAAGCTCGCTCAGGTGCTGGACCGCCAGGGGGTGAGTCTGGTGCGGATCGACACCGGAATCTTTGGCGCGTCCGCAGGCGTGACGGGGTGGTGACACGGACTCGCGAGACATTCCCCCTCCCCCTCAGAATGCCGTTTTAATTTTTCGCTTGACACAAATAGAAGAGTGTTTTATTCTGCGCAGGCCGCTAGTGTCTCCGTTCTGACCGATCCGAGGGAAAGCGAAGAGTGCATGCCGCCGGAAGGATCCTCTTCGGGAGTTGGCGAGGCGAGTTTAGCATGGTGTTAGAGGGAGTGTGAGGCGTGGATGGATCATCGGAAGAAGGAGAAGGCGGAGTATACCGTTCAGTCGGTTGATCGGGCCCTTGATATTCTGGAGTCATTCGACTATAACGATGAGGAGCTGGGGGTCACCGAGTTAGCGACCAGGCTCAAGCTGCACAAGAATAACGTGTTCCGCCTGCTCGCGACGCTTGAGGTGCGTCGATATATCGAGCAGGATAAGAAGAACGGCAATTACCGCCTTGGAATTAAGACCTTCGAGATCGCGAACGTCTTCCTGCACCACCTGGGCCTTCGACGTCAAGCCCGGCCGATCTTGGAAGACTTGGTCGACAGGTGCGATGAGACCGCCTATCTTGCGGTGTTGGACGGCTCGGATGTCCTTTATATCCTCATGCACGAGACCAGTCAAACCGTTCGGATCGTCCCCCGGCTCGGGCGCCGCCTCCCGGTGCACTGCACCGCGGCCGGCAAGGCGCAATTGGCGTTTGAATCTGCCGATCGGCTGCGGCTTCTCTTCAAGGATTCGCCGTTGCCCAAACTGACCGAGAGGACGATCACGAATTACGAGGCGTTTCGGGAGCATCTGCGGGACGTCTCGAAGGCCGGCTTCGCCGTGGACAATGAGGAGTTCGAGGCCGGGGTACGCTGCATTGCCGCTCCGGTCAAAGATTACTCGCATAAGGTGGTCGCGAGCGTCGGCCTCTCCGGCCCGCTCTCGCGGTTTTCGCTGGAGCGAATCGAGAAGGAGCTGGCGCCCCTGGTCAAGGAGGCGGGTGAAAAACTCTCAGAGCGGCTCGGCTACGAGGTGGGCCTGGTTCCGAGTTAAGAAATAGAACGGGGTTTGAATATGAGTCGGGATCGGTGTGCTATGTCGTTTGAAAAGCAACAGGACACTCGCCCGGGGTTGTCTTCCGGTAGTCAGGAGGGGGGTGGGATCTGATCCGATTGCGTATCACCGGATGGAGGGGACTCAGAAGGAAGTTCGAATCGTTGTTCGCACCCAGCTCGATGCGTGGACTCGATCACGGACAAGGAGGACAGTATGGCAGAAGTGAAAAGCTCCGATATCCCTGTGCTGCCGTGGCCCGCGGTGCCGACTCCGACCCCGGATGAGGTCTATAAGGGCCTGAGCGAAGCAGCCAGGGAGTATCCCAACTGGCTGGAAGCCAATGTTCACTGGCGGGACGTGGGCAAGAAGCCGGAGAAGCTGAGCCGGATTCGCGTGCTTGATGTCACCCAGAAGAGCGCGGGCGGCCACTGGTGCACCTCGCTGTTCGGCGAGCATGGCGCCGAGGTGATCATGGTGGAGCCCATCGGGGGAGATCCGACGCGGAGACTCACCCCGTTCAATCGCAAGCAGTTCATGTTCAAGGACAATGTCACAGGCGAGGCGATCGGCGGCAAGTTCCTCCACGAGTGCCGGAACAAGTTCTCGATCACGCTGAACCTCGAGACCGCCGAGGGCCGCGAGATGCTGAAGAAGCTCGCGGTCGATGCCGATGTCCTGGTCGAGAACTACCCCCCCGGACAGTTCGACGCCTGGGG
>JBOHVJ010000429.1:0-5348 GCA_050735075.1 Binatia bacterium | reverse complement strand
TTCTGCCTTGGAGGCATATGGCTTTCCGCCGATGGCCAGGAGCCTCTTCCGTATACGGGCTTGGGGGGAGGTCTGCCCCGCCATAACCAACATGACCATCATGACGATCAAGCTCGTTGCCGCTAGGAAAGAGAAAGCAGTAATGAATAATAAACTCATAAAGCCTTTTTCTTCCCTGAAAGAGAAAGGGGTAAAAAATAGGTGTTAGGCATCTTAAATCCGTATACCTCAAGTCGATCGATAAACATGGGCTTGACCCCCGTCGCCACAAATTCCCCAATCACCTTCCCGTTCTCAATCCCCCTCTGTTGAAATTGGAAAATCATCTGCGTGGTTACAATATTTCCCTCCATCCCAACGACCTCAGAGATCTCCATGAGCTTGCGGCCGCCATCGCTCATACGGGATAATTGAACAATGACATCTAAAGCAGAGGAGATCTGTTCTCTCATGGCCCTCTCGGGAAGGTTCACACCGGCCATCAGCATCATGGTCTCCAGACGGGAAAGGGCATCGCGGGCGCTATTGGCATGGATGGTGCTAATCGATCCATCATGGCCCGTGTTCATCGCCTGCATCATATCCAAGGCCTCCCCACCCCTGACCTCGCCCACGATGATTCGGTCCGGCCTCATTCTCAAGGCGTTACGCACTAGGTCCCTCTGTGTAACTGTTCCGCTCCCCTCAATATTGGGAGGACGCGTCTCAAGCCGCACCACATGCTCCTGCTGCAGCTTCAACTCAGCAGAGTCCTCAATGGTGACAATACGCTCCTGCACCGGAATGTAATTCGAAAGGCAGTTGAGCAAGGTCGTCTTGCCAGCACCGGTCCCTCCAGAGATCAAAAGATTAAGCCGAGATTTGACACAGGCCCTTAGGACCTCGGCAACTTGCTCCGGGATAGAGGAAAGTTGGATGAGATCCTTCATCGTGAGAGGTTCGGCACCGAAACGGCGGATTGAAAGGATGGGGCCGTCAAGGGCAAGAGGAGGTATAATCGCATTCACACGCGACCCGTCAGGGAGGCGGGCATCGACCATGGGAGAAGACTCATCAATCCTGCGGCCCACTCGGGACACTATCCGCTCGATGATCTGCATGAGATGGCTATCATCGCGGAAACGCACGTCGGTCTTCTCCAGCTTACCGTGGCGCTCCACATAGACTAGGCTGTGGGTGTTAACCAAAACGTCCGTAATCTCGGGATCTTTCATCAAGTATTCGATGGGGCCCAAACCGAAGACCTCGTGCTGGACCTCTGTGACCAACCTGTCGCGGTCAGTCCGGCTCAGTGGCAGCGACTCCGCCATGACAAGCTCTTCCAGGATGCGCCGGATCTCTACCTTGACCATCTCCATCTCCAAGTTGGACAGTCTAGTGAGATCAATGGTATCGATCAGCTTACGGTGAATCCGTGTCTTAAGTTCCTGAAAAAAGAGGTCCGGCTTGGGACCATGGGTCGCCCCGAACGGCCTACCCTCTTCTTCGTCTCTGGTTCTTGTGACTTGCCTTACATTGGGCTCATAGGGGGGCATAATTGATAATACTCCTCTCCTACCTTACCAACCTAGCCATCGGCGGGAAGCATAATTTTCTGTCCAACATAAATATAATCGGGATTTTTCACGGTCTGTTTGTTAGCCTCATAGATCTTGGGCCATTTTAACGGATCTCCATAGAGCCGGAGTGCCAACCGGCTAAGGGTGTCCCCACGCTGTATGATGTATTCCTTGAGCCCACCTCCCAAGCTAGTTGCAGGAACAGGCTCCGACGCCCCTAGGGCCGGCTTTGCTTTCTCTTGCGCAGTACGTGTGGTTTTCGAGGCCACTTTTACTTTCTCCTTAGCCGGCGCAAGAGCAGGACGTGGCTCCTCGCTGCTCGCCACAACAGGCGCTGATTTGTATAGACCATCTATAAACCCGGAGCTGTCTAGCTCCTTGACAAAGGACATATCCACAAACTGATCGGGCCGTGCGGTCTGGACCTTGGGATCTTTGGCAGCTAGCTCCCGCAGCATGATTTCGATTCCCCGGAGCGTAGGATATGGCTTCTGGGGAGTGAGGTTGAGCCCTATGTCCTCGTAAATCTCTGTTAGGGCTTCAGGGTCCGTGGTCTTCAGATACTTCGCGAGAACTGCTAAAGACTCCCGGCGGTGGGTCTTATAGTAGTGAATCCCCTCCACGTAAGCTTTCATGACTTTACGTACTAGGTCAGGTTGTGATTTGATCAATGCTCGAGTAGTTGCCAACCCTGTGTGTTGATACTCGAGTCCAAGCATCTGAAGATCGGCCAGGAGCGAAAAGCCAACCTTTCTTGCCTTGAAAGTAAAAGGAGCCGATAGCATCGCCCCCTGGACCTTCCCCCCCTCGATGGATGCGAAAATAGCAGGCATACTCCCCATTTGTAGAATGGCCACATCTTTCTCCGGCACAAGGCCATACTTCTCAAGGGCATAGCGCATGGCGAAATCCGTAGAGGACCCGAATCGGGTCACTGCAACGGCCTTCCCTTTTAACTGCTCAGGTCGTTTGATGTTCTTGTCAACGAAAAACTGAAAGGTCAACGTGTTGATGACCCCTGCGACCATTACGACATCCGCTCCTCGGAGATGACTCTGGATGACGGCGGAACCTGCCATCTGGGCAAAGGCTACATCCCCGGAGATAAGAGCTTGCACAGTCGTGCTTCCACTCTCAATAAAAACAGGCTGCACATCCAATCCATGTTTACGGAAGAAACCCCGCTCGTATGCGACCCACAATGGTGCCATGTTGCCTGAGATAGAGCTGTAGGCAATGGCAATCTTCTCCATCGGGCGCCCGCCTGGTTTTTCCGCTGCATCTGCAGTGGAGGATAAAAGGTTAGTGAGCGTCCAAAGCAGGATGGGCAAGGCGCACCACGAAGGAAATATCTGTCTGCGATGCATTGCGTCCATTTTTACTCCTCGAACACAAATCATATGACTCGCACCAGAGAGTTATCCACGACTGAGGCGAGCCATCGCCGCCTTCAAGCTCGTGCGCATCCGCTCCAATGAAGACGCCAGCTCCCCAATCTCGTCCCCTGACTCTATACCCACCACCGTCTCCAGATCCCCCTTGCTGATCCTCTCTGCAATGTGGCTCAACCGCAGAATGGGCCCCGTGATGCCACGCGCAAGCAGCACAGAAAGCAATACCCCGGCCAGCAATACCATGCTGATTAATCCAACCAGCGGCACAAGGGCCCGGCGAACCTCCTCCTCCACCACATTTCCCCAGATCCCTACATGAACCACTCCCACCTGCCCCCCAAGCATCGGAACCCGTGTCTCGTAGACGACCTTCCCTCGAAACTTAAGCTCCCGTCGCTGGGCCTGCCGCCGCCCATCAGCAGTCAACGGCTCCCGAAGCTCCGGCGGAAATGTCCCCAAGCTGTGGCCAACTACCTCCCCCTTGGCGTCTTCTATAAATGTGTACGCTACCCCTTCGAGAAGGGCATATTTGGTGAGCAAGGCGTGCAGCGCCAAAAGATTTCTCCCTACCACATGTCCTGCCGCCACATCGCTTAAGTTGGTAGCGATGACCAAGGCCCTTTGGTCAATTTGAGTCCGCAGCGCCTGGCCCATAAGCTGATTCACAATGCCTACCACGAGAAGACCCAAAAGGGCGATAACTCCCACAAAGCTTCCCGTGATCTTCCACCTAAGACCCATGTCTCGCCAGCGGACCCTCAAGGACCTCATCGTAAGTAGACTTTCGGGAGAAGGCGATTCTTGAGTCTCTCTTCTTTCTACTTTCATCAGGGCTTCATATATTCTGCTCATACCTTTTCCCTTCTTTTACGTTTGTCCCGTTTTGATTATCATCGAGCTTCTTCCTGCCGCTGCTTGCCCTTTGGTTTCTCGACGAACGAAAACCATTGATTCTTTAGAGCAATGTCCCATGCTTGATTAGCCGCTTGAAGGTTTTCCAGTCCCTCAATTTCAACTCTATGCAGGAAGAGGTTGTCCGCAGCCGTTTGGCGTTTGATCACTACTTGATATCCTCTGGTACGTACGAGTTTGGCGAACTCATCCGCTCCGATTGAGCTAGGAAACGACGCCACGATGAGGCGATAGGAACCATCGGGTTGTTTGCGCAGCAGAGTTTCCTGTGTGAGGGGAGGGAGGCGGAGGTTCTGTCCCGCAAAAACCCAGTTTAGATTCTGGATTTGAGGGTTAAACTCCTTGATGAGATCCATGGCAAGAATTCTTTTGGCTCCATAAACGTCGGTGGCAATATTAAAGATAGTGGAGCCATACTGAATCACCATCGGCCTGTCTGGCCATTCCTCAGCAATCACCCGCTTAGCCTCTGCTAAAGGACGGGTGTTGGTAGACGCTCCTTCCCGGACCCATACATCCTCTCTCTTGTGGAAATCTGAAGGGGAGACTGACTTTGTCTGTCGGGCCAACGCCAGAGAGTCCCTGCTAGGAACCGAATGTTCCCGACTTTGGAGTCCTGGTTCAGAATCCTCAGGGCTGTGAGTTCTCTGGACCTTTGGCAGCTCGGCTTCCCTATTGGTAGGAAACATGACCCATTCGTTAAGTTCATGCTTGAGGATTTCGAGACGCTTCCCAGCAATGCTAAGAAGCTTTTCGGCATCTAAGCTTAAGCCCCAAAGAGGATGATCAGTGAGAAACGCTGCGCCGCCAAGAAAGAGGATTACCAGTAAGGTCCCAACCCCGGCGCCTACCAAGCGTCTCCCCTTGTACCGAGAAGTTTCTTGTGCAACCGGCTGTAGGGCCTCGTTCCGGCCGTTCTTGGCCATTACCTTAGCAGTTGTGGGTTCCACCTCGATATTTTGGACTCTCGGTCCCAACCGTAGATCCTGGGCCACGTCCCTGATAATGTCTGTGGAAACCGTTTTTCGTGACCCGGCATAGGCAGTAAGTAAGGCATTATCGCAGATGATGTTGATGAGCCGGGGAATGCCCTTGGAATAGAAGGCGATCTGTTTGACGGCATCAGGATTAAAGAGGCCCTCACCTTCGTAGCCGGCCGCCCGAAGTCGGAAGTCAATGAAGGGACCTACTTCCTGATCGCCGAGACGGGCAAGCCGGCACTGAAGGGCGACGCGCTGTTTAAGCTGGCGCAGTTGAGGCTGATCGAGCTTTACCTCAAGCTCCGGTTGACCCATCAGCACGATTTGCAGCAGCTTCTCCTTATCGGTCTCCAGGTTGGATAGAAGCCGTAACTCTTCGAGCGCCTCATCGCTTAGGTTTTGGGCCTCGTCGATCAACAGGGACACGGTGTGACCTTTTTGGAGCTGGTCTATTAGATAGTCGTTGAGTTGCTGAAGCATCGTCAGCCTGCTCTTCCCGTCAC